>DATHUD010000948.1:0-6051 GCA_035462575.1 Thermoanaerobaculia bacterium
TGAAAATGCTGGACCGCCGGCTGATCAGCTACAACGCCGGGTACATCCTGACGGAGGAAGCTACGCAGCTGGTGGAGCGGGTCAACGCCGCCCTCGGCCGGGAGTTCCCGGATCTCGAGCTCCACCACAACTGCGACTTCCGCAACAGTCTCGTGGTGCGAGACGCCGGAGCCGATCCGACGTTCCTCCTGTGCCCGGAGCCGCACGATCACGAAGGAACCGAGTTCGAAATCGCCAGGCTGATCGCCGGCAAGGACCCGCGCAGCGAGGCGGTGGCCACCCGGCTCAACGGCTACCTGGTACGGGTTGCGGAGATTCTGGCCGGCGAGGCGGCCAACATGATCTTTCCGTGGAGCGCCTCTCGCTCCTTCGCTCTCCCTGCGTTTCGCGACAACACGGGATTTGTGGGGCGGTCCGCGATCGTGGGCTGCATGGACTTCCTGCAGGGGATCGCCAGGGTGGGCAAGGTCGACTTCGTGAGGGTGGGCAACGGGCGTCCCGACACCGATTACGCGGGCAAGGGGGCGAAGGTCCTGGAGCTGTTCGAGGCAGGCTACTCGTTCGTCGTCTGCCACATCAACTCCCCCGACGAGGCGGCCCACATGCACGATCGTGAGATGAAGATCCGCTGCCTGGAAGCCATCGACCGTCACGTGCTCGGTCCCTGCGTGGAGTACTTCCGGGAGCGCAGGGAGGACTTGGGCGGTCTGATGGTCGCCCCCGATCATTATACGAACCTGCTCCTCGGCGCCGTGCGCGCGGATGCCCACTCGCTCCATCCGGTGCCGTTCGTGCTCTGGAACGGCCGCGACCGGGACCCGGTGAGCCGTTTCGATGAGGATTCCGTGCGCCTGGGCCGCTTCGGGGCGAACCCGATCAGCCATCTCGATCTGCTGTCGGTTCTGGGGGTGGTGCAGCGTGACGACAGCGTCTCAGCGCAGCCGGACGGGCGGCGACCTGCCGAGACCTCCGAGGCTTCCGATCTGAGCGTGCCAAGCCTCCGGATATGGGGGAGCTCCGGTCCTCCAGGCTCCAATCTTCGTCGATCGATTAGCAAGTATCGCCAAGATTGATCTGCGATATGAAGAACCAGGTCCCACACCTTGAGAGCGAGGAGATGCGCGCGGACGAGGAGGAAGAGCCGGCGGGTACCTGCCTGGAGGCCGGGATGGGGAGGCTGGCGGCGTCTCCCCATCCGGTGCTTTTCGATCTCCTCTACAGGCCGCAGTTTTCGGCCGACGTCGTCCACGTCCTCCCTTGGCTGCTGCGGATCGACGCCGCGCATGTCGTGATGCTGGCGCGGCAGGAGATCCTGCCGCGAGAGGCCGCCGCCGATCTCTTGCGCCTCAACCGTGAGCTGGAGGCGCGCGCCGGACGGGGAGAGCCCGTCCTCGAGCAGCCGCCTGCGCATCGGGGACTCTATTTTGTCTACGAGCGCCTGCTGGTCGAGCAGCTGGGGCCCGAGATCGGGGGGGCGGCCCACATCGCGCGCAGCCGCAACGACATCAACGCCGCGGTCACGCGTCTGCGGCTGCGCCAGGAGCTGCTCGACCTGCTCGACGTCGGCTTCGAGATGCTCGCTCGAGAGCTCCTCGTCGCGACCGAACGGGCCGCGACGGCGATGAGCGGTTTTTCCCATTTCCAGCCGGCACAGCCGGCGACCTTCGGGCACTATCTTGCCGCGGTCGGTGCGGAGCTGCTCCGTTCTCTTGACGGGCTCGCCGCCTCGTACGATGCCGTCAACCGTTCGCCCATGGGCGCGGGCGCCGGCTTGGGCACCTCCTTCCCCATCGACCGGGAGCTGACCGCCTCGCTCCTGGGCTTCGAGGGGCTCGTCGACAATTCGCTCGACGCCGTAGCCTCGCGCGACTACGCCGTACAGGCGCTTTCTCCTCTCGCCATGCTGGGGATCACCCTCACCCGCTTGGCGCTCGACCTTCAGATCTGGAGCTCGCCGGCCTACGGGTTCTTGCGGTGGCCGGATGATCTGGTCAGCACGAGCTCGATGATGCCTCAGAAGCGTAACGTTTTCGTGCTCGAGAACGTGCGAGGGCAGGCGGCGCGGCCGGCGAGTGCTCTGATCGCGATCCTCCTGGGTCTGAAGAACACTCCATTCAGCAATAGCGTGGAAGTCAGCTCGGAGGTGACTTCGCACCTCTGGCCGGCTCTTGCGGCGGGGAAGACCGCGATCCGGCTCACTACATTGGCGCTGGGCAGGATCGAGGTTGATGCCGTCCGCATGCGCGACTTCCTGGAGTGGACGGAGACCACGATGACAGCCGTCGCCGATCATCTGGTGGCGTGCCACGGCCTGCCTTTCCGGACCGCTCACGAGGCTGTGGGCCGGTTCCTGCGGCAGGCTCCGCAAAGGGGAGCCTCTACGCCCGGTCTGGTCAAATCGGGGCTCGAGGAGGTTCTGCGAGAGCTGAGCGGACGCGCCTTGCCGCTTGACGAAGCGGAGATCGGCCGCGCTCTCGATCCCCTCGCCTGCATCCAGGCGTCCCGGTACGGCGGTGGGCCGTCCCTGGAATCCGTCGAGAGCCAGCTCGCGCGGCTCTCGCGAGAGTTGAAAACCCTGACCGACCGGACCGCCTCCCGACGCCTGCGGCTCCACGATGCGGACCTGCAGAGAACCCGGGCCGTCGAGGCACTGCTCTAGCGATAGGTTTCTTGGGATGAGAATCGCGAACTCGCTTCTGGAGCTGATGAAAGACACACCGCTCGTGGCCCTGCGCGGTCGCGCCGATTCGCGGCCGCGAGCCCGTCTGTGGTGCAAGCTTGAGCTCTCGCTGCCGGGAGCGATGAAGGACCGAGTGGCTCTCGGGATCGTTGAACAGGCGGAGGCTTCCGGAGCCCTCGAGACTGGCGGCTTGATCGTCGAGAGCTCCTCCGGCACGATGGCCGAGGGCTTGGCGCGCGTCGGTGCCTTGAAGGGCTACCGTGTCATCATCGTTACGGATCCCCGGATCGACGGCCTCACGCGGGCGAAGCTCGAGGCCCTCGGAGCAACCCTGGAGGTGGTCGACACCTATCATCCCAGCGGCGGCTGGCAGCAGTCCCGGCTCGAACGTCTGCGGCAGGTGATGGCAGCCAATCCCGGCGCGTTCTGGACCCGGCAGTACGACAGTCCCGGGAACGCTCGCGCTTATGAGGAGAGCCTGGGGCGCGAGCTGTTCAAGGCCCTGGGCTCCCGGCTCGGGGCGCTCGTGGGCACCGTGGGGAGCGGCGGCTCGCTGTGCGGCTCGGCCCGCGCCCTGCGCCGCGAACTGCCCGATCTGCGGGTGGTCGCCGTCGACGCGGTCGGTTCCGCGCTCTTCCATCAGCCCGACCGCAAGCGGCTGCAGAGCGGGCATGGCAACAGCGTCGTGCCGGGCAACATCGACTATTCGATGATCGACGAGGTGCATTGGGTGAGCGACGCCGAGGCGTTCAACGGCTGCCGCGAACTGGCCCGCCGTGAGGGCATCTTCGCCGGCGGCTCGTCGGGAGCCGCCTATGTGGTCGCCTCCTGGGTCGCCGAGCGGGTCGAGAGGGACCGGGACGTGGTGGTGATCCTTCCGGATCGGGGCGACCGCTATTTCGAATCCGTTTACTCCGACCGGTATTTCGAGGCGCACGCTCTCGCCGGGAAGCCGGCGGCTCCGCAGCCGGAGACGATCCGCTACGCCGTCGACGTGGCGGAGCGCTGGAGCCGCGCCGAACTGCCGCGCGACGGCTCGGTCCCTTATGACGCTCGCCAGGTGAAACGGACCTCGGATCTCACCCGCGAGCTGGGGCTGGAATGACCCAGGATCATTTTCTTTTCATCGAGAGCAACACAACCGGCACGGGGGCCTTGGCGGTCAGCCGCTTGCTCGCAGAGGGGGCCCACATCACTTTCCTCGCGCGGCATCCCGAGAAGTACCCGTTCCTCGACAGCGCCTCGACCGGGCTCTCCGTCATCACGATGGACACGAACGACGTCGAGGCGGTCTGCGAGGCGGTGAGAGGCGTCCGGCGCCGCCGCGAGGGGCTGGCCGCTGTGCTCACCTTCTCGGAGTTCTATGTCGCTATCGCCGCCGAGGTGGCGGCGCGGTTGGGTTACCGCTATCTGTCCCTGGCGGCCGCCCGCGCCTGCCGGCACAAGTTCACCACCCGCGAGGTCCTCAGGGCAGCGGGACTGGCGACCCCTGAGTTCCGGCTCGTCACCTCCGAGGTGGAGGCGCGCCGCGCCGCGGGCGAGATCGGCTATCCGTGCATCGTCAAGCCGCCTGCGGACAGCTCGAGCAAGGGCGTCCGACTGGTGCGGGACCGCGACGAGTTGGAGGAGCACTTTCGGCGTCTCCACGCTTGGCGGGTCAATGACCGGGGACAGCCGCTGAGCGGCGAGGTGCTGCTCGAGAGCCTGCTCGCGGGGCCGGAGGTGAGCGTCGAGACGGTGACGCTCACTTCGGGCGACACACGGGTCATCGGCATCACTACGAAGCACCTCTCGCCGCCGCCGCTCTTCGTCGAGATCGGACACGACTTCCCTGCCGCGATCGGGTCCGAGGAGGCGGCGCGGATCCAGCAGGTTGTGCTCTCGGCTCTTGCTGCCGTCGGGTTCGACTTCGGGCCCGCCCATACCGAAGTCCGGCTGACGTCAGCGGGTCCCGTGGTGGTCGAGATCAATCCACGGCTCGCCGGCGGCATGATTCCCGAGCTGATCCGCTACGCGTTGGGGATCGACCTGCTGTCGGTTTTCCTGGATCAGCTCCGCGGCTGTCCGGTCGATCTTCTCGCCAAGCGCGCCGAATGGGCGTCGATCCGCTTCCTCACGGCGCAGTGCAGCGGCCGGCTCACCGGAGTTGCCGGCATCGATGAGGCGCGACGCGTTCCCGCGGTCCGCGAGGTCTCGATCGTCAAAAAGCTGGGAGCAGAGGTACGGAAGGCCGAAGAAGCTGCCGATCGCGTCGGTTTTGTCATCGCCAGCGGCTCCTCGCGCCGAGAGGTCCTGGAGATCGAAAAAGCGGTAAATTGCATCCGTTTGAGCGTCGTCCCGCCGGAGCGACAGATCGACGATTGCGGGGAGGGCGGTCCGGGTGTGGCTCTCGACAGCGCACGGGGGATTCTCACTCGCCATGATTGCCCCCCACTGCGCCGGGCTCCTCTGCGGAGCGGAATGCCGCGAGGCGGGAGCGTGTGATCGGGATACTTGGTGGCCTCGGTCCCGACGGACTTCGGCCTGACCGCCGGCCCGAGGAAGGAGCTTCCGATAGTGAAAGTCTTAACTCTTTTCTATAATTTTTCCCGCGCTCCATTGATCCTGGCCGTGCTGACCGCGATCGGGAGCGGCCTCGCCAGCACGGGAATCCTGATCCTGATCAACCGCATCCTGGTCAGCGCGGACCTGTCGAGTGAACGCTCCCTCGCCTGGGCGTTCGCCGCGCTTTGCGTGCTGGTGCCGGTGAGCCGCTTCGTTTCGTCCTACGCGCTGCTGTCCCTGAGCCAGAAGGCGGTCTTCGATCTCCGCCTCGACCTGTGCAGGAAGATCCTGGCGGCGCCCATGCGGCGGCTCGAGGAGGTGGGCGCCCCTCGTCTCATGGCGGCCTTGACGGGAGACATCGGATCGATGGCCGGGGCGCTGACGGAATTCCCCTTGCTCTGCATGAACGGCGCCGTGGTCGTGGGCTCGCTGGCCTATCTCGGATGGCTGTCCTGGAAGGTACTTCTGGTAGTGCTCGCGCTCATGGTGGTGGGAATCCTGGGCTACCATCTCCCGATGCGCTGGGGGGCCGCCCGGCAGCGGCTCGCGCGCGAGGAGGGAGATGCCTTGTTCCAGCATTTCCGGGCCATGACCGAGGGGACCAAGGAGCTCAAGCTGCATCAGCCCCGGCGCCGGGCCTTCCTCGCCCAGGTCGCCACCACTGGAGGGGCGTTCCGGCGGCTCAACGTCGCCTCCCGGAGTATCTTCGCTGGAGCCGCGAGCTTCGGGCAGGCTCTCGTCTTCGTCGCCGTCGGGCTAGTGATCCTGGTGATCCCCGGCACGATGGAGGCGGATCGCGAGGTGGTCACCGGGTTCGCCCTCATCCT
>DATHUD010000949.1:0-4043 GCA_035462575.1 Thermoanaerobaculia bacterium
GGCTGCCGGAGGCCATGGTGCCCGCCGCCTTCGTGAAGCTCGAAGCGTTGCCTCTCACTCCCAACGGCCAAGTCGATCGCAAGGCCCTGCCGGCCCCGGAGCAGCCCGGCGCAGCGTCCGGGTACACGGCGCCCCGCACGCGCGAGGAGGAGATCCTCGCGGCGGTCTGGGCGCAGGCCTTGCGCTTGCCGCGGGTGGGGGTGAACGACAACTTCTTCGAGCTCGGCGGCGATTCGATCCTCTCCGTCCAGATCGTGGCCCGGGCGCGTCAGGCAGGTCTGCATTTCACCATGCGGCAGATCTTCGAGCACCAGACCGTGGCCGGGCTCGCTCCCCACGCTACGGCTACGGGTTCCGCCGGTGCCATCCATGCCGAGCAGGGGCCGGTAACGGGCGAGGTGCCGCTCACCCCGTTCCAGCGCTGGTTCTTCGAGCAGGGCTTTGCGGACACCCACCACTTCAACCAGGCCCTCCTGCTGGAGTCGCGCGAGGCCCTCGATCCCGCCGCCCTGGAACGCGCCATGGCCGCCGTCGTGGAGCACCACGACGCCCTGCGCATGCGGTTCGACGGCTGGCGGCAGGAGAACGCGGAGCCCAAGCCGGAGGCGCCCTTCCACCAGGTCGACCTTTCGGGCCTGCCGGAGCCTCGCGTGCACGAGGCCTTCGAACGGGCGGCCGCGGCTCTCCAGGCGGGCTTCGACCTGCCGGCCGGACCTCTCACGCGCCTCTGCCTGTTCGAGGGCGGCGCCGAGCCGTCCCGGCTGCTCTGGGTGACCCACCACCTGGTGGTGGACGGGGTCTCCTGGCGCGTGCTGCTCGAAGACCTGGAGGCGGCGTACCGGGGAGCCGCCTTGCCGCTCAAGACCACGTCGTTCCAGGAGTGGGCCCGCCGCCTGGCCGGGCATGCCGTCCCGGAGAGCGAGATCGATCACTGGCGCGAGACGGCCCGGATTCCCGTGCCCCGCCTGCCGGTGGATTTCCCCTCCGGCGGCAATCTCGTCGCCGATGAGGCCACGGTCTCCTTCGACCTCACCGCCGAAGAGACCACGGACCTGCTCCAGACCGTGCCGTCGGTCTACAGCAGCCGCATCGACGAGGCGCTGCTCTCTGCCCTGGTCCGGGCCCTGGCGAGTTGGACCGGCTCGGCGGCCGTGCGGGTGGACCTCGAAGGGCACGGGCGTGAGCCGCTGTTCGACGACGTCGACATTTCGCGCACCGTGGGCTGGTTCACCTCCCTCTACCCGGTCGTCCTGGAGGCGGGCGGCGCCGGTCCCGGCGAGGCTCTGAGGAGCGTCGGGGAGCGGTTGCGCGCCGTGCCGGGGAAGGGGATCGGCTACGGTCTGTCGAGCTCTGTCCTGGAAGCGGCTCCGGCGGCCGAGATCGGCTTCAACTATCTGGGGCAGGTCGATGCCACCTTCGACGAGCGCTCTCTCTTCCGGCCTTCCGCGGCCTCCGCCGGCCCCAGCCAGAGCCCGCGCACTCAGCGCACCCACCTGTTGGATGTCAATGGCCTCGTGGCCGGGGGCCGGCTCCGGATCTCTCTGACCTACGGCTCGCGCACGCACGCCCAAGAGACCGCGGAGCGGCTGGCCGCGGCCTATGCCGGAGCGCTGCGGGAGCTGATCCGCCACGCCCGCGAGGGCCAGGGAATCTTCCCGGCCCTGCCGCTCGACGAGGGGGGCATCCCCTGGTCGCCGCTGGTGCCGATCCAGCCCCTCGGATCGCGGACGCCGCTCTTCTGCGTCCACGCGCTGGGGGGAGAGGTCCTCACCTACTACCGCCTCGCCCGCGAGCTCGGCACCGGCCAGCCGGTCTACGGCCTCCAGGCGCGTCCCCTCGAGGAGCACGCCGAAGCGCCGCAGGCCATGATCGAGGAGATGGCGGCCGGGTACCTCGAAGCCGTGCGGAGCCTCCAGCCCGCCGGCCCCTACCTTCTGGCCGGGTACTCCTTCGGCGGGGTGGTCGCGTTCGAGATGGCGCGGCAGCTCACCCTCGCCGGAGAGGAGGTGGCGCTGCTCGCCCTCCTCGATACGACGGTCCCTCCCGGCAACGAAGCCGCGGAAATCGACACCGCGGCCGTCGTCGCCGACATGGTGCGGCATTTAGCCCGCGAGCAGGGGCGTACCGTGGAGATCGATGCGGACGCGCTGCGCGATCTTCCCTTGGACGGTCAGCTCGCGCAGGGCCTCGAGATCCTGGGAAGCGAGGAGCCCCTTGGACCGGGTTTCGACATCCCGCTGTTGCGCGGTCTGGCCCTGGGGTGGAGCGCCCGAACGACGGCCGCCGAACGCTACAGGGCGTCCTCCTATCCGGGAAAGATCACCCTGTTGCGGGCGAGCCTCGTCGATCCGGCCGTCCTCCGGGAATTGCCCCGGGAACGGCGGCAGATTTTCGAGGACCCCACCCTCGGCTGGGGTACGGTCGCGGGTGGCGTGGAGGTCCACGCCGTCCCCGGCGGCCACCTGACGATCCTCGATGCACCCTACGTGGAAACCCTCGCCGGGATCCTGGGAGCCTGCATCGCGCGGGCCGAGGGAGAGGCGGAGCCGACCGACTCCCCCGTGGAGAGTGATGACGTTCTGGTTCCGGGGTGAGGCGTGCTCTGAAAAAGGCCGCGCGCCCCGCCCGCCGCGAAGACGGGGCGCGGGATAGGAAGGCTCCCGCCGGGGGGGCCAATCCCCGGACGGGAGGTACACGCTTCAGTTGTCAATGAACCCTCAACCGGGGCTCGCCGCCTCTTCCGGCGCCTCGTAGAAAACCGAAGCGGCCTCCGGAGGATCGCGGCGTCTCTTTTCCCGGCCCGGCGGGCCGGGAAAATTTCCGGCGGCCCGATTCCATCTCCTACAGAACGCGGAAAGCTTCACCGCCGCCTGCAAGCCTCCCCAGGCTCCGGGAACCCTCCGCTTCGCGCCGCGAGCCTCGACAAGCCCCGGGAGATCTCCGCCGCCTGCGGGAAAGCCCGGCAGGCCGTGCGGGTCTTCCCCAAGGCGCTGCAAGACTCCCCAAGCCGCGTCAACCTTCCCCGAGATGCCGCAAGACTCCCCAAGCCGCGGGAATCTTCAGCATCACACTTCAAAGATGCCGTCAGCACCGTAAATATGCCAAAGGTGCTGCAAAAGCAACCGAGGTGCTGGAATCTCTAGCAGCCTGCCGCAAAACTCCCCAGGCTACGGGAGACTTCTGCGGCCCACCGGAGATCTCCGCACGCCGCGGGAACCTTTCCCGGAGCGCCGGAAAACTCCACAAATCGGGGGAAACCTCCGCGGGCCGCGGGAAAACGGCCCCACGCCGTGGAGATTTCCCAGCTTCGACAGGATCTTCCCGTGTTCATCAGGATCAATACGGCACTCAAAATGAACTATTGACATCGTAACACACCTGGTGCATCCTGTGCACCCGCTACCGAGGACGTTTGCCGGAAGCGACCGAGCGCCTCACGTCCCCCTGCGGAGGCGTTCC
Source organism: Thermoanaerobaculia bacterium (assembly GCA_035462575.1). Lineage (GTDB taxonomy): Bacteria > Acidobacteriota > Thermoanaerobaculia > Multivoradales > UBA5704 > DATARR01. Next base: position 3,460 of record DATHUD010000949.1, read on the forward strand.
CGGCTCTTTGAAAACTGAAACGAATCCCTCCCGCCGGGGACCGGCCCTCCCGGGCGGGAGCCTTTCTCAATCCCGCGCCCCGCCTTCGCGGCGGGCGGGGCGCGCGGCCTGTACCTCGGAGTCAGGAGTGTTGATGGGTGGACCAAATCCGCTCCAGTTGGAGCTCTCTGCTGGCTTGGCTACGGGGTGTAGAGGCGTGGGGGAGGAGGAACGGAGGCAGCGGGCCGCTCGTTGCCGAGGACCAGCCGCCAGTGCAGCAGCCGGCCGGCGGAGCGCACCAGCCGCCTCGCAGGGATTCCGGCGCCAGGGGCAAGGAGCCGAGGCAGAGGGGTCGGAGGCTGACCCGGATCAATCCCGGAAGACGCCCTGGAGGCTCTCGGCAGTCAGGATGCGCTCGCCCCATTCGAGGAGGCGATCCGCATCCGCAGAGCGTACCCGCTCCTCGGTCTCGGGATCCAGCGGTCCGAACTTCAGGCGAAGAAGGCGAAGCAGCAGCCGGGCTTCCCCTTCCTGTCGGCCCTCTAGCCGGCCCTCCTGCCGGCCCTCCTGCCGGCCCTCCTGCCGGCCCTCCTGCCGGCCCTCCT
>DATHUD010000950.1:0-4886 GCA_035462575.1 Thermoanaerobaculia bacterium
CGGCGGCATGGGCGATGGTCGAGGCCTGGCGCCTCCTGACCCGGCGGGTACCGAGGCTCCGGCCCGCGACGGTGGCGGTAGCGTCTCTGGTGGCGATCGCGCTCGTTTTCCGTCAAGGGGAGGTCGTCTATCCCCGCGCGGTGCCGACGAACCGGGAGGCTGCGGCGGAGCTCCTGGTGTCCCGCCTGGCGCCTCTCGATCTGCGCTCCGTCGCCTTCGAAGGCGAGCGCGGCAGTCTCCCCCTTTTCACCCCGGCGGGGAGGCCCCGGATGCTCGCGGTGGACCGGCTGGACCGCCTGGAGCCGGCCGTCCTCGACAGGACCGACGCCGAGGTCTTCCCCGCCAGCCGGCTCGGGGAAGACTTCTACCGCCGCCGCGCCGCCAATCAGACGCGGATCCTCTCCTCCCGCCCGTTCGTCCGCCGGGGCGAGCCCGTGGCCGTCCTGCTCCATCCCTGGATGCTCGAGCGTGCCTTTCCCCCCGCGCCGGTCCACCGCGCCGGAACGCCGCTCCCCCCGGAGCTGCGGCCGGGAGACGAGATCTCGATCGCTCTCTGGCTCCCCCGCAAGGGGCCGAACGTCGAGGCGTTGGCGATCGGGGATCTCCGAATCCCCCTCACCCGCACGGCCGAGCGGGGGAAGATGGCGCGGCTGATCACCCCGCGCTTCCATCTGGGGGAAGGATCGGACCGGGTCGAGGTGCCGGTGCCGGCGGGGACGAACCCGCGGCGATGGCGGGTGGAGGTGTTCCGGTGGAGGTCGGCTACCGCCGCCGCGGGGCCACGTAGCCCAGGGCCCGAAGCTCCGCCTCGTCCTCGGCGCTGAGCGCCGGCACGGCCACGCCCTTCACCTGGGAGGGGAGGATCTCGCTGCCGTTCGCGGCGATCCAGGCGGCCTTGAGGTGGCGGGCCATCTCGCGCAGGCGGCTCGGGTCGTTCACGGGCTCGCTCCCCTTCTCCGTCCAGCGCCAGAGGGTGAGCGTCGGCTGCCGGTCCGCGGGGCCGGTGAGCGGGTACGTCCGGTCGAAGCGGTCGGCGATCCGCTTGAAGATGGCGTCGGCCGGCTCGGAGAGGGGCGGCTGGGCCTTGCCGCCCAGGGCTTCGAGCTGGGCCGCGAAGTACTCGGGCTCGGGCGGGGCGAAATGGTTCTCCCAGAGGAGCTGGTAGCCGCCGTCCACGAGGGAGAAGCGGTTGACGCCGTCGCTCTGGTAGAGCTCGGAGAGTGCGCCGTGGGCGGACTCTTCGAACAGGCTGGGCGCCACGCCGTCCACGAGCTCGCCTCCGGCGGCTTCGACCAGGGTCGCCCAGAGGCGGGGGGTCGCCACCGTCTTTCCTTCACCGATCGCGAGCTTCCGGCCGAATCCTTTGGGCAGCTTGACCGCCAGGGGGACCTCGACGAGGACCCGGCCGAGGTTGCCGCCGTGGGTGATCTGGCCGTGCTCCTTGAACTCCTCGCCGTGGTCCGAGGTGACGACAACCAGAGAGTCGTCCCAGTGGCCGCTCTTCTTCAGGGCCATGAACATGCGGCCGAGGAGCTCGTCCGCCCAGGCCGCGTTCAGGGCGTACATGGCCCGGAACTCCTTCTCCTTCTCCTCCGGCAGGGGCACGGCGGGATCGTAGTAGGGCTGGAGATCGAGGATGCGGGTCTTGTCCGGGAGGTTCGGCGGCGCGTCGGGAAGGCGCGGGAGGAGATGGTCCCGCCTGATGTACGGCGCGTGGGGCGGCAGGATATGGATCCAGACGAGCTCCCGGCCGCCCTCAAGCTTCATGAGGTATTCCTGCGCCCGGCCCCCCTCTTTCAGGTACTGGAAGAGGTCGAACCCCTGGGCATACCCGTACTTCTTCTGGAGCCAGTGGTTCGAGCGGAAGGCGACGGTGTGGTAGCCGGCGCTTTTGAGGGCCTCGGGGAGCGTCGTGAGCTCGTCCGAAAGCACCACGCGGTCGCCGCTCCAGTTCGCGGTGCGCCAGGGCTGGAAGCCGGTCCAGAGGGCGGCCATGGCGGGCACGGTCCAGCTCGAGGCGGAGACCGCCCGGCCGGACCAGTCGGCCTCCTGGGCGAATCCGTCGAAAGCGGGGGTGAGCCCGGGAGCTCCCCCCAGGGCGCCGATCACGTCGGCCCGCAGGGCATCGATGGTGATCAGCACGATCGGTCCCTCATGGGCCGGCGGCTTGGCCTTCGCTCCGCCCTGGCAGCCGGCAAGGAGCGCGCCCGCCAGAACCAGGATGAGAGCCTTCAGGCGGAGCGATTTCGGACGAATGCGGTCTCGGGTCACGGCGGGGGGTTCTCGACAGTTGGCGCGGTAGCATAACATTCTGGCCAGGAGCTCCGGATCTAGTAAGATACGCGCCGTGAAGAGAACGTTCGCCCCCGCGCTCGCGGGACTCGCATGCCTTCTGTTGGCACCCGCCCTCCGCTCCCAGACGGAGCCGCTCCAGGCTTCCCGGGAAGGGCGGAGCTGGGTGCTCACCGCCGCGCAGGGCTCCGCCAGGCTGGAGACCCCCGACGGCCGCTCGCTCGTCATCCCCCTTCCCAGGAAGGCCCAGGTCACCTCGCTCGCCGCCCTGGACGGCGGCTGGGCGGCGGCCGGCAGCTTCGAGGACGAGGACGGGGTCCGCAAGATCTTCGTGCTCCGCGGAAGCGGGGCCGCCTCGCGGGCGCTCTCCGTGCCGCCGGGCCAGGAGGACGGGCGCTACGGACCCGTTCTGCTCGCCGCGGAAGGCCGGCTCGCCGGCCTCGCCTGGCTCGAAGGGGACGGCCCCCGCTCCCTCGCGGTGCGGGCCTCGGCCTGGAGCGGCGCGCGGTGGGAGGCCCCCGTGGCCGTCTCGCGGCCCGGCCCGGGGAGCCAGCTCGCGCTCACCGGCGCGGTCCTGGCGGACGGCTCGTGGCTCCTCGCCTGGAGCGCCTTCGACGGGCAGGACGACGAGGTCGTCTGGAGCCGCCGCGCGCCGGACGGCGCGTGGTCCAAGGCCCAGCGCGTCGCGCCCGGCAACGAGGTGCCCGACATCGTCCCGGCCCTGACCGCCACGGGCAACGGCGCCCTCCTCTCCTGGAACCGCTACGACGGCGAGGGCTATCGCCTCCTTCTCGCCCGCTTCTCGGGCGGCGCCTGGCATGACGAGCGCACCGTCGCCCCGGCGGGCTCGCTCTATCCGGGCTTCGTGGACGCGGCCGGCCGCCCCGCCCTCGTGTACCTCTCCGCCGTAGAACCCCGCGCGTGGGCCGTGCTGGAGATGGACGCCTCCGGCCGCGTGCTCGGCCGCGCCGCCGTGCCTTCGCCGCTCGACCGCCCGGTGGTCGGCTTCGAGGCTTCTGAGGTCCGGATGCGCTGGCCGGCTGCCGCCCGGGAAGCCGCCGCTCCCCTGGAAAGAAAGACCCCCTGATGATCTCCAAGATCCTCTCCGCGTTGCTGCTCCTCGGGGTTGCGACCGCCTCGATCGCGTCCGCCCAGACGACCTACATCGCCTTCGGCGACAGCATCACCGAGGGGTTCGGGGATGACGACCCCGCGCGTGTCGAGCCCGAAGACAAGGGCTATCCCGCCCGCCTGGAAGACCTGCTCGAGAACTCGGGAAGGGCCGCGGACGTCGAGAACCACGGCTTCGGAGGGGAGAGGACGGTCGAAGCGGTCACTCGCATCGGCCCGATCCTCCAAACGGCCGGAGCCGGCGACGTCCTGCTCCTGATGGAGGGGACGAACGACATCACCCGGAACATCGGGATCGAGTCCACCCTCTTCAATCTGGACGAGATGGCGAACCGGGCCGAGAGGCGAGGAATCCAGGTGGTCCACGCGACGGTGATCCCCCGCATCCCCGAGGCCGAGGTGGACCAGAACAACTACCTCACCCAGCAGTTGAACGGTCTCATCCGGAACCTGGCCGGCGTCCGCCAGCGCGGCCTGGCAGACCCGTTCGAGGTCTTCCTCCGGGAGGCGAACCTCTTCGCCCGCCTCTACGCCAATGCTCCGAAGGATCCCGTGGGGCACCCCAACGGCGCGGGCTATGACGTGCTTGCCGACGTGTTCTTCGACGTCCTGACCGGGGTCGACAGCGTGCCGCCGGTCCACGGCGTGATGCGTCCGGTCAACGGCCAGCGCGGCGTGCAGCCCGCGACGGTGATCGACGTCGACGTCTGGGACTTCGGCCAGGGGATCGACCTCTCCGCGACGAGCCTGCTGGTGAACGGCGAGGTGGTGCCCGCGACGGTTACGGGCGATGCGAAGAGGATCGAGCTTCTCTACCAGCCGCCCCAGCCTCTGCGCGGATCGGTCTCGATCGGCCTGCGCAGCCGGGACCTCGCGACCCCGCCCAACACCGTGGACCGGGAGATCGCCCGCTTCCGGACCGCCGGCACCGCCCTCCTGGACGGCGACTTGAACGAGGACGGCCGGGTGGACGGCACGGATCTCGTCTCCTTCGCCCGCCACTTCGGGGCCGGCCGGGGCGAGCGGCGGTTCGAGAGGGCCGCCGACTTCAACGAAGACGGCCGGATCGATGGCCAGGATCTGGCGGCCCTGGCCGCGAACTTCGGCAAGACGAGCTTCTAGTATCCCAGCGCCTCAAGCCGCGCCCTGTACTCCTCGTCACTCGAGTGGGACCGGGACGCGAGCGCGCTCTCCGGGATCTGCCGCGGGCCGAAGCCGGGGACGGTCCGCCGCGGGTGGGCCGTGAGGTATGCGGGCTCGAAAAGGGCCTCGGGGACCTGGCCCCGCATGTCGGAAGCGATCGGCAATCCCCCCAGATAGAGAGCGAGAGGAGCCACGTCGTAGATCGAAGCGTCCGGCAGGCGTCGGCCTCGATGAATGCCGGGCCCCTTCGCCAGGAGGATGCCGTTGATCCGGTGGTTGCCCGAGTAGTTCTCGTAGGTGCCGCCCCGCTCCTCCGCCCC
>DATHUD010000951.1:0-9224 GCA_035462575.1 Thermoanaerobaculia bacterium
AGGAAGCGGGGAATCAGCGGGCTGAAGCGGCCGAAGCCGAGTTGCGGCGTCTGCGGGCTCGGCTCGGCGAAGAGTAGCCGGACCTCCGATCCCCAAAAGAAAAAGCGCGGCCTCGGCCGCGCCCTTTCTTTTTCCCTGCCCTTACGCTCAGGTCAGGGAGGGGTGAGGCCGAAGTGCTCGTAGTTCTTGGCGATGTAGGCCTTCCACTTTTCCGGAGTCTCCTCCAGGGTGTAGATCGCCTCGACGGGGCAGGCGTCAACGCAGAGGCCGCAGTCGATGCACTCTTCGGGGTGGATATAGAGCATCTCCCAGTCTTCGTCCTTGCCGTAGATGCAGTCGACCGGGCAGACGTCGACGCAGGCGGTGTCCTTCACTCCAACACAGGGTTCACAGATGATGTGAGTCATGCCGGGCCCTCCTTAGGCCGCCAGTCCGAACGGTACTCCCACGCAGGTCGGCATTATACCCGAGCCTTGCCGAGGCACAACGGGAGCGTATCTCATGAGGTGCCCCGTTTCTACCCAGGACCAAATCGGGACGGGGAGAACGCCTCGATCTCGGGGATGCGCTCTCCGGAGACCACCATACGCCCGACCTGGCGCGCCGTCCAGGGGGCGAGGAGGATGCCGTTCCGGAAGTGCCCGGTCGCGGCGACCGCGGGCCAGCCGGGGAGGGGGCCGAGGATGGGGAGATCGTCCGGCGTGCCCGGGCGGAGGCCGGCCCAGACGGACTCCAGGCGCGCTTCGAGGCCGGGGAAGAGGCGGCGCGCAAAGGCGATCAGCTCCCCGACGCCGCCCAGGGTCGTGTGCTTGTCGAATCCCGCCTCTTCGAGGGTCGAGCCCACGAGGAGGCCGGTCTCTCCGCGCCGAACGGCATAAGTGCTGGAGCCGGTCCTCACGCTCCCCTTGAAGGGCCAGTCGATCCCGCCCAGAAGGAGCATCTGGCCGCGCACGGGGCGGAGGGGGAGCGGAGGGAGGGGAGGCAGGAGGCCGCTCCAGGCGCCCGCCGCCACGACCAGGAACCGCGCCTCCTTGTGCCAGTGGTTGCCTTGGACGAGCACCGTCCCTTCCTGGCGCAGCTCGACGCTCTGGACCTCGCTCGCGTGGTGGACGAGCACGCCCAGCTTCTGGGCGGCCATCGTCAGGGCCGCACACATCTCGACGTTGTCCACCCGGTGGTCCCCGGGGAGGAGCAGGGCGCGCCGGACCTCAGGGTGGAGGCTGGGCACCCAGCGGCGGAGCGCTTCGGGCTCGACCTCTTCGACCATTTCGCCCAGCCCGCGGGCCACGCGGTCGGTCCGCGCGAGGGCCGCCTCTTCGGCGTCGTCCAGGGCGACCAGGAGGGCGCCGCTCGTGTCGTAGTCGATCGTGAGGCCGGTCTCTTCCTCGACCGCGGCCACCCAGGGGCCCCAGAGGTCGCGGGAGGCGAGGCAGGCGTCCAGGAAGGGGCCGGGTTCGGAGGTCTCGTCCACGGGGGAGATCATGCCCGCCGCGGCCACGGACGCCTCGGCGCCGGCCGGCAGGCGCTCGACGATCTCCACTCGAAGGCCCAGGAGCGCGAGCTCGCGGGCGCAGGCGAGGCCGATGATGCCGCCGCCGATGACCAGGACGTCCGGGTGCGTCATGCCGTCACCTCCCCGCGCGCACCGCTTCGCCGAAGGCGCTGTCGAAGGCGTCGAGCGTGGCGGCGATCTCCGCGTCGCCGTGGGCGGTCGAGAAGAACATGGCCTCGTAGGCGGAGGGCGGCAGGTGGACGCCGCGCTCCAGGAGGAGGTGGAAGACGCGGGAGAAGAGGGCGCGGTCGGTCGCGGTGACGTCCTCCATGTTGCGGATGGGGCCGTCGGTGAAGAAGAGGCCCATCATCGCCCCCCGGCGCTCCACGCGGCAGGGGATGCCGTGGCGGCGGGCCGCCTCCGCGATCCCCGTCTCCAGCCGCTCGCCGGTCTTCTCGAGCTTCTCGTAGGGGCAGTCCACGTCCTTCGACAGCTCGGCGAGCGCCGCGCGGCCGGCGGCCACGGCGAGCGGGTTTCCGGAGAGGGTACCGGCCTGGTAGACCGGGCCGGCGGGGGCGATCTTCTGCATGAGGTCGCGCCGGCCGCAGTAGGCCGCGAGCGGGAGGCCGCCGCCGATCACCTTGCCGAGCGTGGTCAGGTCCGGCGTGACGCCGAGCACGGTCTGGACGCCGCCCCAGGCCACGCGGAACCCGGTCATCACCTCGTCGAAGATGAGGAGCGCGCCGTGGCGGTCGCAGAGGGCCCGGAGCCCTTCCAAGAACCCGGGAACGGGCGGCACGAGGTTCATGTTGCCCGCGACCGGCTCGACGATGACCGCGGCGATCTCGCTTCCGGAGGCCGCGAAGAGCCGCTCGACCGCTTCGAGGTCGTTGTACGGGGCGAGCAGCGTGTCGGCCACCACGGCCGCGGGCACGCCCGGGGAGGAGGGGACGCCGATCGTGGCCGCGCCGGAGCCGGCGGCGATCAGAAACGGGTCGGCGTGCCCGTGATAGCACCCCTCGAACTTGAGGAACTTGTTGCGCCCCGTGGCCGCGCGGGCCAGGCGCAGGGCGGACATGGTGGCCTCGGTGCCCGAGTTGACGAGCCGCACCATGTCGACGGACGGGAAGGCGGAGACGATCACCTCCGCGAGTTCCACCTCGGCGAGCGTCGGCGCGCCGAACGCCGTGCCGCGCCCGAGCGCCTCCTCGATGGCCGCCACGATGGCCGGGTGGCGGTGCCCGAGGATGTGGGGGCCGTAGCCGCCGATGTAGTCGATGTAGCGCCGGCCGTCCTCGCCTTCGAGATACGCCCCGGAGGCGGCGCGGACGAAGACCGGCGATCCGCCCACGCCCCGGAAGGCGCGGACGGGGGAGTTGACCCCGCCGGGGAGGACTTTCTCGGCCCGTTGCATCAGATCCATGCGTGGCTCCTTCCGCCCATCCGGGCCCTCACCCCAACCCTCTCCCATCCTCCCGCCCCCCGACCGGGAGAGGGAGCCTTTGCAATCGCCCTCCTCTCCCGGGGGTGGACGGGAGGATGGGAGAGGAGGGCCGGGGAGGTGAGGGCCCTCATTCAGCCCACCCTTTGGCCAGCAGACGCGCTGCGTCGCGCGCCGCGTACGTGATGATGAGGTCAGCGCCCGCGCGGCGGATGGAGATGAGCGACTCCATCATGACCCGGTTGTAGTCGATCCAGCCGCGCTCGGCGGCGGCCTTGATCATGGAGTATTCGCCGCTCACGTGGTAGGCGGCCAAGGGGAGATCGAAGCGCTGCCTCAGGCCCGCGAGGACGTCCAGGTAGGGGAGGGCGGGCTTGACCATCAGCATGTCGGCCCCTTCCTCCACGTCCAGCTCCGCCTCCCGCAGGGCCTCGCGGCCGTTCGCCGGGTCCATCTGGTAGGCCCGCCGGTCCCCGAAGGAGGGCGTGCTCTCGGCGGCCTCGCGGAACGGGCCGTAGAACCCGCTCGCGAACTTGACGGCGTAGGAGAGGATCGGGGTCTGGGAGAGCCCCGCGGCGTCGAGCGCCTTGCGGATGGCCCCCACCCGGCCGTCCATCATGTCCGACGGGGCGATGATGTCCGCCCCGGCTTCGGCGAGGGAGACCGCCTGCCGGGCGAGGTTTTCGAGCGTGGCGTCGTTGTCCACCTCCTGGCCGTGGAGCACGCCGCAGTGGCCGTGGTCGGTGTACTCGCAGAAGCAGACGTCCGCGATCTTGACCATCTCCGGCAGCTCCGTGGTCAGAGCCCGCATCGCGCGCTGCACGATGCCGTCCGGCGACCAGGCGGCGCTGCCCTCGGCGTCCTTGAACTCGGGGAGGCCGAAGAGGAGGACGGATTTGATCCCCTCGGCGTAAGCCTGCCGGCAAGTCTCCACCAGCCGGTCGACCGACTGCTGGAAGACGCCGGGCATGGACCCGACGGGTTTTTCCACCTCCTCTCCGGGGCAGACGAAGAGGGGGAGCACGAGGTTGTCGGCGGTGAGCCGGGTCTCCCGCACCAGGCGGCGCAGGGTCGGGGTCCGGCGGAAACGGCGCAGTCGGGTCGATGGGAAGCTCATGGCGCCCCCGGTTTTATCGCGCCGCCGAAGGAAAGGCAACGCCCCGAAAGGGTGGGTTTCCCGTTCCGCGGATCGGATATAGTTATGCCGCTCTGCGGCAGAGGTCTTGCAGAGCCCCACGGGGAATGCGAAGGGGGACCGTCCGCCCATGAATCTCATCGAACAGCTCGCCCGCCGCCAGCTCCTGGTTGTCACCGGCAAGGGCGGGGTCGGAAAGACCGTGATCTCGGCCGTGCTCGGCCAGGCGCTCGCCGCGACCGGCAGGCGCGTCCTGGTGGTCGAGGTCGATCCCCGGGAGAATCTCCATCAGATGATCGGCACGCCGCCGTCGGGGGGCGACATCCTTCAGGCCGGGCCGCGGCTCTGGGTGCAGAACCTGAAGCCCCGGCAGGTGCTGGATCAGGTGGTGCGCGACCAGATCCGGCTCGAGCTCATCGTGCGGCGGGTGCTGGACAGCCCCATCTACCACCACTTCGCGACCGGCGCGCCGGGCTTGAAGGAGCTCGCGATCCTCGGGCACGCCCTGCGCCTGCTGCGGGGGATCGGAGGGCCGGGCACGCCGGAGATCGACACGGTCGTGCTGGATGCCCCGGCGACCGGGCACGGGGTCACCCTGCTCGCCTCCCCTGCGCTCGTGACGGACGTGATCACCAACGGCCCGTTCGCCGCCATGGCCAGCGAGCTCACCGCTCTGATCGCGGACCCGGAGCGGTGCGGGATCGTGGTGGTGACCCAGGCCGAGGAGATGCCGGTCGAGGAGGCGCTGGAGCTGCGGGTGGCCTTGAAGGACCGCATCCGGCGCGACGCCGAGGCGCTGGTGGTCAACGGCCTCTATCCGCCCGCTCCGCCAAGCCCGGAGGAGAAGGACAACGAGCTGGTCTCGCTCTGGCGCAAGAGGAGACGGTTGAACGAGCGGGAGCTCGACCGGCTGAAGGCGAGCTGGCAGGGGCCGCGCGTCGAGCTGCCCCAGCTCCCGATCGACCGCGGGCCGGCGCTTCTGGCCGCGCTCGGCCGGTGTTTCGCGGAGTCCGCCCGGCGGACGGAGGTTGCCTGATGGACCTGATCTCGGACCGCCACCCGCTCATCATCGTCGTCGGCTCCGGCGGCGTGGGCAAGACCACGCTCGCCGCCTCCATGGGGGTCCTCTCGGCCCGCGACGGGCGCGACACGCTGGTCATGACCTTCGATCCGTCGCTGCGCCTGAAGCAGGCCCTGGGAGTGGGGGAGGAGGCGAAGCTCCGCGAGGTGCCGGTGGACTTCGACGCCCCGGGCGCCCTCCACGCGAGCCTGCTCGACGCCCGCCAGACCTTCGACCGGCTGATCGAGCGCTACGCGCCGGACGAGGAGTCCAGGAACCGCGTCCTCGGGAACCGCTTCTACCAGCACCTCTCGGGGAACCTCGGGGGCATCCTCGAATACATGGCCGTCGAGCGCCTCTTCGAGGTGGCCGGGGACGGCCGCTACGGGCAGATCATCCTCGACACGCCTCCCACCCGGCAGGCGCTCGACTTCCTGGAGGCCCCGTCGCGCATCGTGGGCTTTCTCGAAAGCGGTGCCCTGCGGGTGGCGTTGAAGCCCTGGTTCGACGAGGAGGGGCGTCTCCGGGCCGCCTCCCGCTGGGGCGCCCTCGGACGCCGCGCCGAGCGGTTCCTGGACGAGGTCGTGGGCATGGACCTGCTGCGCGACATGGCCGAGTTCTTCCAGGCCTTCGGCCCGCTCTATGAAGGCTTCCGGGACCGGGCGCGCCAGGTGGAGGAGCTGCTGCGATCGCCCAAGACCCTCTTCGTCCTCGTCGGCGGCCCCGGGGAGGAGCGGATTCCGGACACCCTCTTCTTCGCCCGCCACCTGGAGGAGGCCGGATACCACCTCGGCCCCATCGTGGTGAACCGGGTCCACCCCCGCTTCCTCCTGGACGGCGCGCCGCCCCATTCGACGATCCCCGGACAGCCGAGCGGCTGGGAGCTCCTCACCTGGGCCGGGGAGCGCGACCGCCGCGGCCTCGTGGAGCTCGCGAAGCTCCTCTCCCGCGAGCAGCCGCTCGTGGACGTGCCCCTCCTCCCCGACGAGCCGACCGACCTCCCTTCGCTCGAAAGGCTCGGCCGGCAGCTCGAAGGGCGGCTCGCGGAGTGGGAGCGGTACGTGAGCCGGACGTCGTAGGGCCTTCCTTGCCGCGCCGCGTCAAAAGTCCTTGACTTCCTTTGCCGCAGTGCGGTAAAGTCTGTTTTGTCAGCGGACGCCCGGGATGTCCGTGGACAACACGAGGAGAAGACATGATCCGGCTCATCAAACGCTACGAGAGCAGAAAACTTTACGACACCGAGGAGAGCCGGTACGTCTCGCTGGACGAGATCGCGAACTGGGTCCGGCAGGGGCAGGAAGTGCGGGTGGTGGACAACGCCACCGGCGGCGACGTCACTTCGCAGACGCTGACGCAGATCATCCTGGACGAAGGCCGCAAGGGGACGTCGTTCCTGCCGAGCGAGCTGCTGCACGATCTGGTCCGGGTGGGCGAGCGCGCCGTCAACAGCGGTCTGGAGCAGGTCCAGCACAGCGTGGACCGGCTGATCGACCGTCTGGGGCCGGTGCGGCGGGCCCGCGAGGAGATGTCGTCCCTGCGGGCGCGGCTGGAGCAGCTCGAAACGTCTCTGGCGGATCTCGAGCGGCAGGACGTGGCCATGGCGGGTGTCGAGCCGAAGAACGGTCAGTCCGGCAAGGCTGAAACCGAAGGAGAGCTCAAATGAACGAATCACAGGTTCCTGTAGATACCGGGTTCGGGAAGATCCTGAACGCCGGCCGCAATCTCTGGCTGGCCGGCCTGGGCGTGGCCGCCGAGGTGGAAGAGAACGGCCGCGGTCTGTTCGGCCGCCTGGTCGAGCTCGGCCGTCCGGTCGAGGAGAAGCAGAAGAAGGCCGCGACGGACGTGGCGGAGAAGACGACCGCGACCGTCAAAGGCTTCGGCAAGCTCGTGGAGGACACCGTCGCCTACGAGAGCCGGGAGATGCTGAAGCGGTTCAACGTGATGACGAAGGACGACGTGCGCATCTTCGCCGCGCGGCTGGACACGCTCGGCAAGAAGCTTGACGAATACGCGGCGGCCCGGGACACGATGTACCGGGTGGCCCTCAAAGAAGAAGAGGCCAAGTTGATCATTCCCGCGGCCGAAGCCAGGAAGCCCAAGGCGACCCGGACGCGTCAGACGAAGACCACCAAGAAGACCGCCAAGTAACCAAGGGGGATGAGCCATGGATACCAACACGACGACTGGGACCGCCCAGGATAAGAACGTGCAGGACGAGATCAAGGATTCGGTGCACCGCATCTGGCTGGCCGGCCTGGGCGCTCTCGCGGCGGCCGAGGAGGAGGGCTCGAAGCTCTTCAGCCGGCTGGTCGACCGCGGCCGTGACGTCGAGGCCAAGGGCAAGGTCGAGGTGGACAAGCTGAAGACCGAGGCCGAGAAGGTGCGGTCCAAGGCCGAGAGCACTTTCGAGAGCTGGGGCGGCAAGTTCGACGAGACGCTGACCTCGGCCCTCCACCGGCTGGGCGTGCCCACCCGGGACGAGATCCGCAACCTGACGCAGCGCGTCGAGGAGCTCAACGCCAAGGTCGAGTCTCTGAAGCCGCGCGTGACCCCGGCGACCGCGGAAGTCGTGACGCCCGAAACGGCCACGACTCCCACGGATCCTTCGAAGATCATCGTGTAGGAACCGGGAGCGCGGCGGTGGAGCCCAGCGACAGCGGATCCGGCAGTACTGCGAAAAGCTCCCCCAAGATCGGACTGGCGCTTGCCGGCGGGGGTCCGGAGGGTGCGATCTACGAGATCGGCGCCCTCCGGGCACTCGATGAGGCCGTCGACGGTCTCGACCTCAACCATCTCTTCGTGTACGTGGGCGTGAGCGCAGGGGCCTTCATCTGCGCAAACCTCGCCAACGATCTGACGACGGCCCAGATGTGCCGGGCCATTGTCTCGACCGAGCCCGGCGAGCACCCCTTCGTCCCGGAGACGTTCCTCACCCCGTCGTTCCGCGAGATCCTGAGGAGCAGCCAGACCGCCCCCCGGCTCCTCTTCCAGTCGCTCTGGGACTGGGCCACCCACATGCGCGACCTGACGCTCATGGAGTCGATGACGCGCCTGTCCGAGGCGTTGCCTGTCGGGGTGTTCACCAATGAGCCGATCCACGAATACCTGAAGAAGATCTACAACATCAAGGGGCGGACCGACGACTTCCGCAAGCTCGGCAAGACCCTGGTCGTGGTGGCGGCGGATCTGGACTCGGGCCAGGCGGTGCGCTTCGGCGAGCCGGGCCTGGACCACATCCCGATCTCCCAGGCCGTGACGGCCAGCTCGGCTCTCCCCGGGCTCTATCCGCCCGTCGAGATCGACGGACGCCACTATGTGGATGGCGTGCTGCTCAAGACCCTGCATGCCTCGGTGGCCCTGGAGAAGGGTGCCGACCTCCTGATCTGCATCAATCCCATCGTCCCGGTGGACACGGTCCGCACGGTCGAGACCGGATTCATGCGCCGCGGCCAGCTCATGGACCACGGCCTGCCCTCCGTGCTCTCGCAGACCTTCCGGACCCTCATCCACTCGCGCCTCGAAGTCGGCATGGCGGCGTACGAGACCCGCTTCAAGGACGCCGACGTGGTCCTCTTCGAGCCGCACCGAGACGACTACCTGATGTTCTTCACCAACATCTTCAGCTTTTCCGAGCGCCGCGCCGTCTGCGAGCACGCCTACCAGGCGATCCGCCGCGACCTCCTCGCGCGCTACGACGAGCTGGCCCCGATCTTCGCGGAGCACGGCCTGACGCTGAGAAAAGATGTGCTCCTGGAGACGCGGGACCTCTGGAAGGGCGTCGAGCGCGCCCCCCGCCCGTCGAAGATGGCCGGGTCCGGCCATGCGACGGTGCGGCGGCTGGATGACGTGCTGACCCGGCTGGAGAAGCTGGTGGCGGAGCAGGGGAAGGGGTAGGTCGGCCCGGACCGGGCAGCCCAGGTTTGCAGCCCGGGTTCCGGAGGTCCCCCCCACCGCCCAGGGTTTCCACCCTGGGCTATCCGAACAGCGCCGGGTAAACCGGCGCCACGCCCCTCTGGGGCGTCGTCCGGTTAGCCCAGGGTGGAAACCCTGGGCGAAAACCCTGGGCCGCGGCTCCCCTGTCCCCCTCCTCCCCAAT
>DATHUD010000952.1:0-4963 GCA_035462575.1 Thermoanaerobaculia bacterium
GAGAAGGGGCAGAACGTGCGCAAGGGGCCGTGGGTGAACTGAAAAAGCCCGGCCCCCGCCCGAAGACCCTCACCCCAACCCTCTCCCAGCCCCCTCCCAACCTTCCGGGAGAGGGAGCCCTTGTCTGGGTTGCTGTTGCAAAGGCTCCCTCTCCCGGTTGGGAGGCGGAAGGCTGGGAGAGGGTTGGGGTGAGGGTCCCCGGGCGGAGGCTTCAGCTCGCCGGAGCCACCGCCACCCCCTTCGGCAGCAGCACCCACAGCCGCCCCCGGTGCTTCATCCGGCCGGCCAGCTCCGCGGCCTCCGGGCCGTGGCCCCAGAACACGTCCCCGCGGACCGGGCCTTGGATGGCGCCGCCCGTGTCCTGCGCCACGAGCAGGCGCCGGATCTTCCGGTCCGGATCTCCCTCCTTCGCTCCCGGCATGCCCGCGGAGAGCCAGACCGGAACCCCGAGTGGGAGGTGCTTGCGGTCGACCGCGAGGGAGCGCCCGGGGGTGAGCGCCACGCCCTCGGCTCCGAGCGGGCCCTCGCCTTTCAGCTCCTGGAAGAAGACGTAGGAGGCGTTCTTCCGCATCACCTCCCGGGCCTCTTCCGGGTGCTCGACGAGCCACTTCCGGATCGACTGCATGGAGACCTCGTCGCGCGTCAGGGCTCCGCGATCGATGAGGTCCCGGCCGATCGCGAAGTAGGGATGGCCGTTCTGGGCCGCGTATCCCACCCGCATCTCGCCCCCCTCGGCGAGCCGAACTCGCCCGGAGCCCTGGATGTGGAGGAAGAAGGCGTCGACCGGGTCGTCCACCCAGACGAGCTCCAGCTTGCGGCCGGAGAGCGCACCCTCCTCGATCTCCGCCCGGTCCGGATAAGGGATCAGGGTCCCGTCCTCCACCCGGCCGGCGACCCGCTGCCCTTCGAGCTCATCCCGGAACCGGCCGAGGTCCACCATGACCAGCTCGGGCGGACGGATATATAACGGAATGGTGTACCGGCCGCCGCGCTTCCGGCTGCCCTGGAGGAGCGGCTCGTAGTAGCCGGTGAAGAGCCCCAGCGGGGCCTCGTTGTTGGTGGCGGCATAGGGGCGGAGCTCGGACTCGAAGAAGGCCCGGGCCGCCGCCTCATCCCCGGCCGGCACCTTCGAAGCCGCCGCGCAGACCGGCTTCCAATTCGCGGCCGTCCCCGCGAAGGCCTCTCCCAGGTCCGCCTCGTCGGGCAAAGCTGCGATCCGCCGGCAGGACCGGAGAAACGCCGGCACCGCCTCGGCCACCCTGTCCTCGCGCCATCCCGGCAGATCCTCGAATTGGGCGGGCCGGAGCACCAGCCGGTCCTCCGCCGGCTCGCCCCGGATCAGGTCGCCGAGGTCCACCATCTCCCCCGAGCGGAGGACATACCAGTACCAGATCCCCAAGGCAGCCAGGACCAGGAAGACGATACCGAGGAGGACGGTGAGGCGGCGCAGGCTCATAGGTCGAAAAAGTCCAACAAGGATGCGGAGCACTTCCTTCCTAAGGGCTCACTCCCATCCGCGCGAGCCGCCGCGCCATCCGGTCCACATGGGTCCCCCGCCAGTAGATCCGGCCGCAGCCGGGGCAGGCGCGGAACTCGTCGTGAGTGCGGGCCACGTACGGGGGAACCTGGGCGCGGGCCGCCTCGGCGTCCATCTCGTCGAGCGGGAGGTTGCAGCGCAGGCAGCGCCCCAGGAGCCGCCGGAGGTCCGGCTGGAGGCCGAGCTCGTCCAGCACCTGCCGGACCTGCTCGTCCACGTCGTCCGAGCGGATGAGGATGTGGTTCCGGGCGAGGCGGCGCTCCGTCAGCTTGCGGTCGCGGGTGAGGATCGTCCGCCCCTCGGCCACCGCCCGTTGAACCAGCTCGGGGTCGTCGAGAGCCGGATCGTAGGCCACGTCCACGTCGAACGCCCGGAGCCAGCGCGCGAGGGCGCCCAGCATGGCGTCGGCGAAGAATTTGGGGGAGGTGTTCAAAGTTCAAAGGCCCGGGGACACCGCCGCAGCTTGCCCGACGGATCATACCCCCTGTAGGCGAAGCGGCCTCCGGGTCGGGTATCCTGAAGCACGAGAAAGGCGCGGACGAGGATGCCCGACGCCATGAGAGCACCTGTAAAGGAAGTTGTCGAGAAGGCCCTCAAGCTCGACGAGCCCGGTCGCGCCGAGGTCGTCGAAGTCCTTCTCAAGAGCCTCGAAGTCGAGGAAGAGGCCGGCTTCGTTGCAGAGCTCGATCGCCGGGGGGCTGAAATGGACGCCGGCACGGTGAAGGGCATCCCCTAAAAGGAGCTGTGGGCAGAGCTCCAACGTGAGCCTGCATTTCGGAGTCAA
Organism: Thermoanaerobaculia bacterium; assembly: GCA_035462575.1. Taxonomy (GTDB): domain Bacteria; phylum Acidobacteriota; class Thermoanaerobaculia; order Multivoradales; family UBA5704; genus DATARR01. The sequence continues at coordinate 2,322 of DATHUD010000952.1, forward strand.
TCATCGTCAAAGATTCCTTCATCGGGCGGCGGAGGATCTTCGATTTCGGGGAAATCCTCGTCGAGAGGTCCCCACGAAGCAACAAGCTCCAATGGAGACAGTCTTCGAGCCTCGTCCGCACGTTGACCTGCATTCCGGAGACCGACGGCCCGGATCGCCTTTTGCCGCTTCTCGTCCTCGGCGATCTCGCGGATAGCCTTCCGGCCCTCGAAGGCGGCTTCATCCTCGGCTAGCGCCTCGGCCTTGGTCTGCTCTTCATAGTGAGCCAGGACCCTACGGACCCGCTCCTCGTCCCAGCCTGGAGGGAAGTCACTTTGCTTCATTTTCTTCTTCTGTCGACGTAAAAACGGATTTCCACCTCACGCTTCTAAAGCATCGGAGGAAAAGACGGCCGGGCTTGGGGGGGAGAGGGGGGTTGGTAGCGCATACGGGATTCGAACCCGTGTTACCGGCGTGAGAGGCCGGCGTCCTGGACCCCTAGACGAATGCGCCACATGCTCGATGCGACATCCATCGAACGCCGCGAAGGGTACCACAGGTCCCAAGCGCGGTTCAACCGGGGTGCCGCACCGTTTTGTAGTAGGGTACTCCGATGCCGGAGATCCAGGAGGCCGGGGCCTGCCCGGAGCGCGATCTCTTGATCTTGAAGCTGGTTGCCGTCAACGGAAGCAACGCCTTCCGAGTCACGCCCGGGCGGACCTTCGTGGCCGGCCGGGCGGTCACCTGCGACCTCGCGATCCAGGACCCGACCGTCTCGCGCCTGCACGCCGAGCTCGAGGCGGCGGACTCGGGGTTGCGCATCCGCGACCTGGGCTCCACCAACGGCACCTATGTGAACGGCGAGCGGGTGGGCGCCGCCCTCGTCCCCGCCGGAACCCGGATCACCTTCGGCAAAGTCGACTTCGAGATCCTGGAAGAGAAGCCGGAGGAGATCGCGCTCCCCGAGTCCTTCGCGGGCGAGGGAGCGCTCGACGCCACCATCCTGCGCCAGGTGCGCGTGCGCGGCCGCGCCGACATCGCGGCCCGCCTCGATTCCAGCCCCCCGCAGGGCGCGTCGTCCCTCAAAATCGGCGGCCAGTCCCCCGAGGAGCGCCAGGCGAGGAAGCTCCAGCTCCTCCTGGACATCGCCAAGGAGCTCTCCCAGCAGACCGAGAGCGACCGCCTGCTCGACAAGGTCGTGACCCTGACCTTCCAGATGATGAGCGTCGACCGCGTCGCCATCATGACGCTCCCGGACGGCGGCGAGCTCGTCCCCCGGGTGTGGCGCAGCCGGGTGGACGCTCCGGCCGGGAGCTGGCGCGTGCCCCGCTCGATCGCCCGGAAGGCCGTCGAGGAGCGGATGGCGGTCCTGACCGAGAATCCCCCCACCGATGCGTCCGGGCCCCAGACCGTGCACAGCGCCCTCTGCGCCCCCCTCCTGGGCGGCCAGGGCGCGGTCCTCGGCATCATCTACCTCGACAACGTGGACGGCTCGCACTCCTTTTCCGAGGAGGATCTGGAGTTCCTCACCGCCTTCGCCGGCATGGTGGCGGTCGCCATGGAGAACAGCCAGTTGATCGAGCGCGCCCGCCGGGAGGCGGTGGTGCTCTCGAACTTCCAGCGCTACTTCGCCCCGGACCTCGCGCGGCAGATCGCGGACGAGAGGAACGAGATCCAGGTCGGCGGCTCCAAGCGCCGCGTCGCCGTCCTCTTCGCCGACATCCGGGGCTTCACCTCGCTCTCCGAGGAGATGAGCCCGGACGAGATCGCGAGCCTGCTGACCGACTACTTCACCGAGATGGTCGAGATCGTCTTCCGCCATGGCGGCACGCTCGACAAGTTCATCGGCGACGCCCTGATGGCCCTCTGGGGCGCCCCCTTGAGCCACAAGGACGACGCCGACCGCTCGGTCGAGGCCGCCCTCGACATGCAAAAGGCCCTGGCGCGCCTGAACGCCGCGTGGAGCCGCCAGGGCCGGCGCACGATCTCCGTGGGGATCGGCATCAACGTGGGCGAGGTCTTCGCCGGCAACATCGGGAGCGACCGCCGCCTCGAATACACCGTCATCGGCGACGCCGTGAACACCGCGGCCCGCCTCTGCTCCCAGGCCGGCCCCGGCGAGATCCTGATCGCCCAGCCCCTCTACACCGCCCTGACCACGCCGCCCCCCGTCTCCGCCCTCACTCCGCTCCCCCTGCGGGGCAAGGCCCAGGCCGTCGCCGTCTACAGCGTCGAATGGCAGGACGGGCTCACGATTCAGTAGACCTGTAACGTCGCCTCCCGCTCCGGCGCCTGTCATTTGTACAAACCCCTCGTTTGGGGGATAATTAGTCAAGCACTGACTCCAGCACGGGAGGGATGGCTGCGGAGCCCCGCGCCGTTCCCGGGAGGTCTCACCTGGCCTCGCATTCGTTCGATCTGGTGATCGTCGGGACCGGACCAGCCGGTCTTTCCGCCGGCGCGCAGGCCGCGGCGAGCGGAATCTCGTACGTGCTGCTCGAGCGGACGGACCACCTCGCCGACACCGTCCACTGCTATCAGAAGCGCAAGCACGTCATGGCCGAGCCGGCGCTGATCCCCCAGCGCGGAGAGGTCCCCTTCGCCGCCGGCTCGCGCGAGTCGATCCTCGACGGGTGGGCCCGGTTCTCCCAGGAGCGGCGCCT
>DATHUD010000953.1:0-8989 GCA_035462575.1 Thermoanaerobaculia bacterium
CTATGTGGCCGCCCTGCTCGCTGCAGCCTCCCCCACCCAGGGCGGCCACATAGGGCCGCCCCTACAAGAACCATCCCAGCCTCAGGACCCTCACGTCCTCGGGGGAGGACGTACTCAGGGTGATCCGGGAGTCTCCTGGAACCCTAAAACCTCTCATCTAGCAGCAAAGAAAAGACTTCCAGGATTCCACCCACCCCTGGCATAGCTCTTGATCTATACAGATGGCGAGCGGCGGCAAAGAGCGCCGCGAAGGACATGGAAAGTCGTCGGCGACGACTTCATTGAAAGGAGACGAGAGATGTTCACCAACCAGACGAAACAGCGGGTCTTCGTCGCACTGTGCCTGATGGCGTTCCTGTTCTTCGGCGCGGGGGCGGCCGAGGCCCGCGACCGCAACGACACCAACGGCTCGGACCGCCTCGTGAAGGGTGCCGTCATCGGCGCCGCGGTCGGCGCGGTCGTCCAGGGCGTCCGCGGACGGACCCAGGGCAAGGAGCTTCTGAAGGGCGCGGCCGTCGGCGGCGCGGCCGGTGCCGCGGTCGGCGCGTACAGCGACTACAAGCAGGAGAAGGACGCGCGGGAGGACGACCGGCACCGCTATGACCGCCGCTATGACCGCCGCGGCTATGACGACCGGTCGTACCGGAGCGGGCGCGGCCGGGGTTACCGGGGCGACTACTACGACGACTACGCCCCCCGCCGCGGGAAGGCGCGCGGCCGCGGCCATCGCCACAACGGCCGCTGCAACCACTAAGGACGCCCTTTCGGGTGGAGAAAGGACGCCCCTCCAGGGCGTCCTTTCTTTTTACCCCGGCGGATGTAATGCCCTGCGTAAGGTCGCGCGTCCAGTCTGTTTCTCCTATGATGATGACATTGCTTTCGCGCGACCCACACCGTGCGGCCGAGGACGCCTTGCGAGAGGGCGACCCCGAGAGGGCGCTCAAGGCCTACGCACGCGCCAAGGACTGGCGCCGGGCGGCGCAACTCGCCGCCGAGCTGGGCCATGAGGACAAGCTCGTCGAGTACTCCCTGATGGCCGCCTTCGGGCGGCTGCCCGAGAAGGGCCTGGGCGTGCTCCAGGCCGCCGAGCTCCTCACCAGGCAGGGGCGCCACGAGGAGGCGATCCCGCTCTTCGAGAAGAAGAAGGCGTTCCACAGAGCGGGGGATCTGGCGCTCGGCCTTCGCCAGCACGAGCGCGCCGCCCAGTTCTTCAAGCAGGCCGGGGCGTGGCCGAAGGCCGCCCGCTGCTACGAGGAGGTGGGCAAGCTCCGCGAGGCCCTCCAGGTGCTGGAGGAGGGCGTCCGCAAGCTGGAAGGCGGCTCCGGCGGGAACGCAGCCGCCGGGAGCTCGGTGGAGGATCTCAAGCTCCTCGAGGCCGATCTCCTGATCCGGCTGGGCCGCGGCGAATCGGTTCCGAAGGTTCTGAGCTCGATGCGGCCGAGCCCCCGCATCGCGGAGCTCTACGAGCGGAGCGGGCTCCACACCGAAGCGGTCCGGTGCCTCCTGGACCTCGGGCGTGTCGAAGAGGCCGTCCGCACGGCGGCGAAGTCTCCCCAACGGGAACGGCTTCAGGCCCAGATCTACCTGCGGATCGGGCGGCCGGTCGAGGCCGGGGATCTGTTCGCCCAGCTCGGTCTGGCCCGCGAGGCCGCCCAGGCGTACGAGGCGGGGCAGGCCTGGGGGCGCGCCGCCTACCGCTGGGAAGCGGCCGGCGAGCCCCTGCGCGCGGCCGAAGCCTACGAAAAAGCCGATCGGCTGCGCGACGCGGGACGCTGCTTCGAAGCCGCCAACCAGCACCAGCGGGCGGCGGAGGTCTATGCCCGGGCCGGGGACGTGGCCCAGGCCGCCTCCATTCACGTGCGGAAAGGCCAGGCCGTACAGGCGGCCCGGAAGTATCTCGCGGCCGGCGACCAGGTCCGGGCCGCGTCGGTCCTGATCCAGATGCAGCCTGCCGAGGCGGACTACGCGGAGGGTGCCATTCTGCTGGCTCCTCTCCTCATCGCGGAGAAGTTTCACGAGGACGCCCTCGCGCGCCTGGAGCGGATCCCCCGGGGAGGCATCCCGGCGGGCGGCACGCCCCCGCTCGCCGTCGAGCACGACTACTGGAGGGCGCGGGCCCTGGAGGCCCTGGGCCGGTCCGAGGCCGCGGTCGCGAGTTATGAGCGGGTCGTGCAGCGCCTGCCCGGCCACCGCGACGCGCGGCAGCGGCTCGAGACGCTGCGCCCCTCGACCCTCGCTCTGCCGGCTCTTCCCAAGCCACTCCCGGAGCGGGCCGCCGCCCTCACCGTTCCGGCTCCGGGAGGCCAGCTCGCCAATCGCTACGAGCTCCTGGCCGAAGTGGGGAGGGGAGGGATGGGGCGGGTCTACAAGGCCCGCGACCGGGAGCTCGGCGAGATCGTGGCGGTCAAGACGATGCTGACCCGGTCCGAGGGGGGCTCCGGAGACGAGGAGCGGCTCCTGCGCGAGGTCCAGATCTGCCGCCGGATCAGCCATCCCAACGTGGTCCGGGTCTACGATCTCGGCCGGTTCCCCGGCGGCCTCTTCGTCACCATGGAATACATCGAGGGGAGCAGCCTGGACGAGCTCATCGCGTTCGAGTCGCCGCTGCCCTTCGCGCGCATCCGGTCCATCCTTTCGGAGATCGCGTCCGGGCTCCACGAGGCCCACAGCCAGGGAGTCGTCCACCGCGACCTCAAGCCGGCCAACGTCTTCGTCGCCGCGGACCGCGTCAAGATCCTCGACTTCGGGATCGCCTCCATGACAGGGCTCGGAACGCGGCTGACCCAGGTCGGCTTCGTCATGGGCACGCCGATGTACATGTCGCCCGAGCAGATCCAGGGGCAGGAGCTGGACGGCCGCTCCGACCTGTACTCTCTGGGGGTTCTCGCCTACACCCTGATTGCCGGCCGCGAGCCGTTCGATTCGACCCAGGCGACCGTGGTGGTGCTGCAGCATCTCCAGGAAGGCCCCCCCGACGTCCGGAAGCACCGTCCCGAGACGCCGGAGAGCTGGGTGGCCCTGCTCGCCCGCCTTCTGGAGAAGCGTCCGGAGGACCGCTTCCAGTCGGCGCAGGAGCTCCTCGGAGCGCTCGAAGACCTCACCCTCTGACAAAAAAAGCGGCAGGGCCGGGGGGAGCCGGCCCTGCCGTGGAGAAGCGGGCGCTAGGGGCAGGTGGCGAACGCGTCGACGTCGCGCATGGCCGCCGGCGTCTGGCCGGCCGGGTTGAAATAGACCCAGGTGCGGCCGGTCCGGGTGTCGCGCACCTTGACCGTGACCTCGACGTCGGTGACGGCCGCAAAGTCGAGCCAGAAGTGGTCGTTGACGGCGCAGCCGTTCCGCACGTTCACCAGGAGCTGCAGATCCTCTTCCGGAGAGAGGGAGAAGAGGCCCGAGCCGGGCGCCTCGGGCAGCACCACCCGCTTGGCTTCGATGCCGGCCTCGCCCTCGGACGGGCTCCACGCGACCGTGGCTTCGAACCTTCCGCCCTGGAGGCAGAGGGCCTTCCGCGCGTCGCCGCAGGGAGTCGCCGGGCCGTCGGTGGCGCCGGCGGCGAGCGCGGAGAAGGCCGAGAGGCCTTCCGCCCCTTCGGCCCGGACCCGGTAGTGGAACACGGTGCCGCCGGGCAGGCCGGAGTCGGTGAAGCGGTTGGCTCCCGCCGCGACGGACGCGATCTCCTGGAACGTGCCGCCCTCCGGCCGCCGCTCGATCCGGAACGCGCTGGCCGCGGCCGGCTCGTCCGCCCAGGTGAGGCGGATCTCGCTGTCCGACTGCCCGAGAGCCCGGAGCTTCGAGGGGGCGGTGAGCGCCGCGCCACATCCGGCGCCGTCGTCGTCCTGGATGGTCACCACGGCGCTGCTGGTCGCGATCGTGGCCCCCGTGGCCTTGCTGAGCTTGACGGTGAAGCTCTCGTCCTGCTCTCTGGCGGTGTCGTTCTTGATCGGCACCTCGAACGTCTTCGCCGTCTGATCGCCGTTCGCCCAGCGCAGGGTGCCGGTGCGGGGGTTGAAGTCCTTACCCCTTTTGGCGGTCCCCGCGGTCGTCGCGAACTTGACCGACGCCGCGCCGTCGCTCCCGTCCACGCGCTCCACGGTCACGGTCAGAGCCCCGGCTCCTTCGCTGACGGTATAGGCGGTGGAGGCGATCTCGAGCTTTCCCGGACCTTCGCCGCCGCTGCTCGAGCTGCGCACGACGACGGTGCCCCGCATTCCGGCGGTGGGGCTCCCATGGACCTGGCAGTGATAGCTGTAGGTGCCCGGCGTGTCGAAGGTGCGCTGGAAATTGCCGCGTCCCCCCGGGGGGCCGCTCGTGAACGATCCGTCATCGGCCTTGACGTTGTGGGTTGAGGAGGTTCCCGACCAGGTCCAGCACACCGGTTGTCCCGCGTCGACGGTTATCGTCGCGGGGGAGAAGATCGTGCCGTTGCTGCTGATGTTGATCTTGGCCTGCACTCCCTGGCACCCCTCCGGCGGGTTGGGATCGCCGCCGGACGGGTCGGGGTCGTAGTCGACCTTGCCGCCCATGACATGGTGATGCTGAGCCGAGGCGGACACCGCGAGCAGGAAACCGAGCGCGAGCACCGGCAGGATGGGTCGAGAGGGCATTGTCATTTCCTCCTTCACAGACGCGCACGGCTCCCCGGCAGGACGCGGAGCGCGGCGGCGATTCTGATGGTGAGTCCCCCGGCGGGGCGCGGAGGTTCAAAGGAGGAGGGGCGGGAGCCTGCGCGGCAGAAAAGGACCCCAAGGACAGCAAGGACACCAAGGACTGCAGGGACGAGTCTTCCTTATCTTCGATGTCCTTGCTGTCCTTGGTGTCCTTGCCGTCCTTGTCCTTGGCTTTTACGCCGGGGCGTCAAGCCCCCAGGACCAGCTTGCCGATCATCCGGCCGGATTCGAGGGTGGCGTGGGCCCGCCGCAGATTCTCCGCGTTCAGGGGACCGTAATGCTCCTTCATTGTATGGCGCAGCGTGCCGTCCTCCAGGAGGCGCGCGGTCTCCTCCAGGATGTCGTGCTGCGCCTCTATGTCCGGAGTTTCGTACATCGCCCGGGTGAACATGTACTCCCAGCAGATCGCCACGCTCTTGCTCTGGAAAACATTGATATTGACCGGCTGGCCGCCTTTGACGCCCACGATCAGGCAGACCTTCCCCTGCGGCTTGACCGTGTCCACCATGTTCTGGAGGTGCTTCTCCGTGTTGGCGGCGCAGAGGATGTAATCCACCTCGCCGGCCCCGATCCGCCGGAGCTCGTCCTGGAGCGGCTCGTGGTGATTGACGACCTCGTCCGCGCCGAGCTCGCGACACCACGCCTCCGTCTCTCCCCGGGAGGCGGTCGCGATCACGCGGAGGCCCGCGACCCGCTTCGCGATCTGGATCGCGATCGAGCCGACCCCGCCCGCACCCGCGATGACGAGCAGAGTCCCTGCAGAGCCCTCTCCAGAAGGCCGGCGCGCCACCCCCATCCGGTCGAACAGCGCCTCCCACGCAGTCAGCGTGGTGAGAGGCATGGCCGCCGCTTCCTCGAACGACAGATTGCGCGGCTTGCGGCCGACGATCCGCTCGTCCACCAGGTGGTACTCGGCGTTGCACCCCTGGCGGGTGATGCTCCCCGCGGAGTAGACCTCGTCGCCCACGGAGAAGAGCGAGACCTCCTCGCCCACGGCCTCGACGACGCCCGCAGCATCCCATCCGAGGATCTTGGGCTCGGTCTCCACCTTCTCCTTGGGAGCCCGCACCTTGGTGTCCACGGGATTGACCGACACCGCTTTCACCCGCACGAGAAGGTCCCGCCCCCGGGCCTCGGGCTTCGGGACCTCCACGTCGATCAGGCTTTCGGGATCTTCGATCGGCAGGTACTTGTAGAGTCCGACGGCTTTCATGAGCGCTCCCTCCGCGAGGTCCGGTCACCGCGCGCTGTCTGGCACCCAGCCTTCCAGAAAGCGCACGTACTCCGCCGGATCGTACAGGGGGAAGCCCTTCGCGGCCAGGGCGGCGAACTCGGCGGCGCCCGGGAAGCCGTAGTAGCCCCCTTCCTGCGGATCCTGGGGAACGCCCGGCACGGCCTCTCCCCGGACCAAGCGCTCGAGGGCGCTCTTGAGCAGCTCGACCCCCGGCGGATAGACGCTCAGGATGTGCTCCAGGAGAGAGCGCCCGGGGCGGACGGGGACTTCGGTGATCCCCACGATAGGCCCCATGTCGATCGTCCCGTCCGTGATCCAGTGGACCGTCGGGCCGAGGATGTCATCCCCGTGGATGAGGGCCCGCAGGGTGGCGAGGATTCCCCGGTACCAAGGGAGCCTCCCGGAGTGGAGATTGAGGACGCCCAGGGGCGGGATCGCGAGGAACTGTTCCTTGAGGATGCGGCCGTAGCGCAGCGAGATCACCAGGTCGGGCGCAAAGCGCCGCATCCTCTCCAGGCTCTCCGGGGAGTTCGGCTTGGGCAGCTTCTCGCACGTCGCGCCGAGCTCTGCCGCGATCTGGGGAAAGGGGAGGAACCGCGCCTCCCCGGGCCGGCCGGCGGCCTCCGCCAGAGGCCAGAGGATTCGGGCGGGGAGATCCTGCTCAAGAGCGCCGAGAGCGGCCAGCTCCGGAACCACCACCGGCTGCGCTCCTCCCACCTTCTCCGAGAGGAACAACGCCACTTCATGTCCAACCAGGGCGTCCCGGAGCAGGTTGACGCCGTAGTTGGAGTGCAGGTCGAGATTGGCGAGCAGAGCAATGCGCATCGGACTCCCGGCTCCTCTCAACCGCCGCTCTTGCACAGGTCGAACACGACCTCCACCCGCCGGTTCTTCTGCCGCCCTTCCGGGTCGTCCGAGCCGTCCGGCTTCGCGTTGGGCGCGACCGGCCGCCGCTTGCCCCAGCCCTGGATCGGAGTGGAGGCGGCGAGAGCTCCCCGGGCCACGAGCCACTCCTTCACCGCCTGGGCGCGCTTCTCGCTGAGGGTCTGGTTGTAGGCGTCGCTCCCCTTGGCATCGGTGTGCCCCTCGATCAGGGCCGGATGCTTGCCGGCCTTGGCGAGGAAGGGGACCAGAGCGGAGAGCGTCTCCTCGGCATCCGGGTTGAGGGTGGCCTTGTCGAACTCGAAGAGCGCGTCCGCCCCCACGAGGAAGCGCTTGGTGCATTTCGCCTCCTCGGTGCGGATCGCCTGGATCCCCTTCGGCACCTGGATCTCGCCCGGCTGCTGCCAGGTGTCCCGGGGCTTCTGGATCTCTCCAGGCGTCTGCCACTTGTCCTTCGGCTTCTGGATTTCGCCCTGCGCGCCAGCGGCTCCCGCCAGAGCAAGCAAAGCAACGCCGGCCAGCCCGGCACGGGTAAGATGTCGCTCCATGGCTCCTCCCGGATCGTTGGCCTACTCTACAGGAAGATTCGGAGATCGGGAGCAAGAGGCTTTCGCTGGGAGCGCCGGCATCCCTGCCGGCTCCGGACTTCCCGGGAAGCCCCCGCAGAGAAGCCGACGGACTGACCCCATAAGCTTATCTGCGGCTCCGTCGCGGGAAGTTTCCGGATATAAGCGGATGGAGTGAGCCCGTCGGCTTATCTGTGGCTCCGTCGCGGGAAGCTCGTCGGCGTCCGGGTTCTACGAATCTTCTCCCAGGAGGTCCCGGGCCATCAGCACCATCCCCCCCGGCTCCTTGAAGGCGTCGCCCAGCTTGCCCGAGACCTCGGGCACGAAGAGGACCCGGACGATCTCGGCGTCCGCCAGCCGGGAGGGCAGGGGAGGGACGGGGCGGGCGGCCAGCTCCCGCAGGGCCTGCTCCAGCGCCCTGCGATCGAACGGGCGGGCGCTCCACTTCGCCTCGCCCACCAACACCCGTCCGCCGTCGATGGACTCGCTGACCGCGTCCCACTCCGGTTGCGCGCCGTGCCACCAGCGCGACGCCGGTCCCCAGGGGCCGAGCCGCCCCAGCGAGCTTTCGGCCGGTAGCCGGGGCACCTGCTGGCGGCACAGATCTTCCCAGCTCTGCGCACAGAGGTTGTCCCAGAAGCGGGCAAGGATCTGCCGGCGGGCGGCGGGCGTGCCGCTCGCCAGTTGAGCCCGGTGGGGAGCCACCACGCGGAACCAGAGGCGGAAGAACGGGTCGGCGATCTTGTAGAGCGCGCGCTTGCTGCTCTTTTCGTCCTCCCCGAACGGGAGCTCGCGGCGCACCAGCCCGAGACCGAGCAGGCGGTCGAGCGGTCTCGCCATCGAAGTGGCGGGCCGGCCCAGGCGCCCCGCGATTTCCGAGACCCGGTGAGCCCCGGCGCCGATCGCATCGAGTAGGGGCCGCGTTTCGAGGGCCGAGGGGATCTCCTCCAGGAGCAGCCGGTCCGGCTCGCGGTGGAGCGGGCCCAGGGGATCCAACGCGAGGCGGTCCACCTGGCTCACCACGTCACCGCCCGTCTCCTGGGCGAGCTCCCAATAGCGCGGAATCCCGCCCCACGCCGTGAAGAGCTCCACCCACCGCGCGCCGTCCGGCACCTCGAAGACCTCGCGGAGATAGAGCGGCGGAAGCGGCTGGATTTCCAGAATCTCCTTGGCGCGGCCAAAGAGCGGAGCGTCTCCGGAGAGGACGAAGCCCTGCATCATCCGCCGGCTCGAGCCCGCGATCGCCACCTGGAGCCTCGCCGTCCTGGCCTCGTGGTCGATCCATCGCTGAAGCACGCTCGGCAGCTCCGGCGAGGCGAGCACGAGATAGGGCAGCTCGTCGAAGATCAGCGGCCCCCGCCAGCCGGCGAGCTGCGCCTCGCGAGCCACGCGGGAGAGCAACGTTCGCCAGTCGCGGTATTCGACCTCCGCGAAACCGGGCAGGGCTCCGTTGAGGGCTTCCGCAAAGTAGCGCCGCTGCACCTCGGCCAGGGACTGGTCCGCCACGGTGTAGAGGCCGGCGTGCTTCTTCGCCCATTCGATCAGAAGGCGCGTCTTGCCCACCCGCCGCCGGCCGTAGACGACGACCAGCCCTCCCTCTTCCGAGGCCGCGACGCGGTCCAGACGCGCAAGCTCGTCCTGGC
>DATHUD010000954.1:0-6425 GCA_035462575.1 Thermoanaerobaculia bacterium
GGAGCGCGGACCTGGACGCGTCCGCGGCCGAGGTGCCGGAAGAGACCCGGCACACGGTCGCGGCACAGTGGATCAAGACGACGACGAGGTGCGGGGCCCTCACCACCCCGGCCCTCCTCTCCCAGCCTCCCGCCCTTCCCCCGGGAGAGGAGGGAGTGGATAGTCCGAGTTACTCTTGAATAAGGGCTCCCTCTCCCGGTCGGGGGACGGGAGGCTGGGAGAGGGTTGGGGTGAGGGCCGGGCGGGGATGGGTCAGGGCACCACCCGCCACGCCCGCCGCGCCACATTCCCCACCAGATCCACCGCCTCGATCTCCAACACCATCCCCTCCTCGTCCTTCCGCGTCCGGAACCGCACGAGGTCGAGGCTCGATTCGCCATCCCCGGCGGTCACGAAGAGGGCCGCGCCGACGGACCGGTCCTCCTCCTCGAAGCTTTTCCCCTCCGGCGCCCGGAAGAAGAGCTGGGGACGGTCGCTCCGGATCTCGACCGGCGGCTCCCCGAGCGGCTCCCAGCGGTCCTCCCATCCCGACGACCAGAGGAGGTCGGAGGTCACCGGCCTGGCGCTCTTGCGCTCCCGCTTCACCCTCCGGCTCTCGCGCCGGGGCTCGACCATCCGGTTCGTGACGGCCTCGAGCGTCCCGGCCTCCACCTCGAAAGCGGGGGGCTCGGCATCCACCACGAAGGCGACCGGCGCCACCAGGGCGCTTCGCCGGCCGCAGCCGTCCACCACGACCGCGCCCACCGTGTGCTCGCCCGGGCTCCAGGAGGCGGGCCAGTCCGCGGCCTCCCGGCCGTCGAGCACCGGCTTCGCGCCGGTCACGCCGCTGCCGTCCTCGGCCGTCACCGCGAGCCGGACGCCGGGCGGCACGAAGAGCTTGCCCGCTACGTCGATTCGCGGCCCCTCCAGGCGGAGCGCCGCGGCCGGAGCCTGCGCGCCGGCGGCCTGGTCCGAAGTGATCGCGAGCGCCGCCGTCTCCCCCGGATACCCGTCGAGCCCCGAGCGGCTGCGGGCCGTCGCCCGCCAGTGGAAGGAGCCCACGGGGAGCGCCGCCGCCTGCCACTCCGGCCGTTCGAGGCCGGTCGCCCGCTCCACGAGCTCGCTGCAGGCGGGATCGCGGCAGACCTCCACGACGTAGGACGCGGCCTCCGGCACCGCCTCCCACGAGAACAGGGGGTTCGAGCAGGCGAGGGAAGCCCCGGGCTCCGGGACGACCGCGCGGGGAGCGGGGAGGAGCTTCTCGGGCGGCGAGGGCGGACCCTGCTCCGCGACCGAAGTCCCCATTCCCTGCGCCACCTGCACGCGGGCGCCGCCCGCCTCCACCTCGCTCTCGCCGCCGTAGGCCATCACCTTGGCGCCCCCCTCCGCGGGCTTGCGCGCCCGGGTCTGGACCGCGCCGGAAGGATCGGGACGGGACGTCGCGCGGGTGTTCCCGAGGACGATCTCCACCTCCGGCACCCGCGCCGCGCGCGGCGCCGCCGCCCGGGCCTCCAGGTCCGCCTGCCCCTCCACGATCTCGACCGACCGCTTCTCGCCCCGAAGCGTGCTGCCCGTCCGGCGGAGGAAGACCAGGGAGTCCTCGGTCACCCGCAGCCGGGCGCCGTCCGTGAACTCCACCTCCGCGGACGACTTGCCGTAGGTGCGCAGCCCGTCCTTCTCCACGAGCACGTCCCCCAGACGCGCCTCCGACCAGGGGATGGGAGCGGGCTGCTCTTCGACCTGCCGGGACAGGCGCTCGATCTGCGCCGCCGCGGGCCCGCCCTTGCGGATGAGGATGCGGATCCTCTGGCCCGGCTCGATGCGGTCCGGGTCGACGATCCCCTGGTTCAGCCGGTGGAGCTGCCGCCAGAAAGCGGAAGAGCCCATGTAGCGGCCGGCGATCCCTTCGAGCGTCTCGCCGGGGCGGACGATGTGCCATCCCGCCCGGTAGCCCTCCGGCACCGTAAAAGGGGAGGGCGCCTGGGCCCGAATGACAGCGGGGAGGAGAAGGAAGAGCCCGAAGACGAGGCTCCGCGTCCTGAAAAACATCGGCATCCCTCCATACGGACGGCCTGAAAGCTAGCGCCTGGACCTTACGCGGGAGATTACTACGAGGAAGAGGACCGGCGAGCGTTTTGCGGAGCCCGGTGAATGTAAGATTCCCCATCATGAAGACGGTGCTGGTTGTGGATGACGAGCCCACGGTGCTCTTTGCGCTCTCCGAGGGGCTGTGCGATAAGAAAAAGGGGCTCAAGGTGGCCACGGCCGGAAACGGCCGGGAGGCCGTGGAGCGCCTCGAATCCGAGCGGGTCGACCTCGTGCTGACCGACCTGCGCATGCCGGACATGGACGGCTTCGAGCTGCTCACCTACATCCGGCGCAACTTCGCCAACCTCCCGGTCATCATCATGACCGCGCTGGGGAGCTCCGAGACCGACCGCCGCCTGGGATCGGACAGTGGCTTCGAGATCCTCACCAAGCCGTTCAACGTGCCGGCCCTGAAGCTCAGGATCAGCGAGATGCTGGCCCAGCGCTTCAAGGGAAGGATCGAGAACATCACGCTCGCCTCTTTCCTCCAGCTCCTCGAAATGGAGAGGAAGACCTGCACCCTTTCGATCACCTCCGTCGGCCGCAAAGGGCGCCTCCACTTCAAGGGCGGCCGGTTGACCGGCGCCGCGACCGGAGAGCTCGAAGGCCAGGACGCGGCCCTGGAGATCGTCACCTGGGAGCACGCGGACATCGAGATCTCCGACGGGGTCCCGCCAGGCGGGCCCACGATCGACACCACCCTGCGCTTCCTCCTGATGGAAGGGATGCGGCTCAAGGACGAGCGGGAAGGAGGCGTGGCCCCGCCCGAAGTCGACCTGGAGCCGGACGAGGTGCTCCAGACCCTGGCTCCGTCCACTCAGCCCGCTCCGGCCCCCAGCCGCACGGCCCCGGACCTCGCGGCCCGGGTCGGCGACAGCCTGAAAAAGGCCGGGTTGATCAAGGGATCGGCGGCGCTGCTCCTCGCCGAGATCGCGAGCGGCAGCGTGATCGGCGCCGTGGGCGACTCCGCGGGCGTGGACCTGGGCATTGCCACCGCCGTGGCCATGGCCCAGCTCCTGCGCCAGAAGCAGCGGGTCACCGATCAGCTCGGCCTCCACGATCCGGTCCAGGAGATCCTCCTGACCTCCGCGGACCGCTACTACGTGGCCCGCTCCCTGGGGCTCGGAGACGGCTACTTCCTCCTCCTGATCCTCGACCGCGACAAGGCGAACCTCGCCCGCGCACAGCTCGACCTGGTCGCCATCGAGCGCGACCTGGTCGAGCGGGTGTCGTCTTGAAGGTCGAGGTCGTTCGAGCGCCCTTGCCGTGCTGACCTCACCCCAACCCCTCTCCTAAAGGAGAGGGGCTCAAGGTTGTCAGGTGCTTCTCTCTCCCTCTCCTTTAGGAGAGGGAGCCGGAGGGTGTGGTCAGCGAAGGCAACCCCGCTGAATCAGCACGGACGTTTAAGGCGCCTCTTACCTCACCGCCGGTTTCCGAGCATCCCTCCGGCCATGCCCGCGAGGTCGTCCATGATCGAGCCGTCGCCATCCCGGTCGAGGAGGACGTTCAACAGCCCTCCGCTCTGGGGCTGGGCCTGCTCCACGCGCCGGCGCTCGGTGCCGAGCACGTCCGAGATCCCGCCCGGATCGAGCTTCTTCTGCCGCTGCGCGCGGCCGAGGGCGCCGAGCACCAGGGGAGCGAGCAGCATCAGGAGCTTCATCGCCTTGGCCGAGTCGAGCCCGCTCGCCTGGCCCACGCGGGATGCGACGTTCGGCTGCCGGTTTCCGAAGATGTGGCCGAGGATGCCCGCCCCCTGCAACTGCTGAGGGTTCTGGGGATTGCCGAGGAACCCGGCGAGATCGTCCAGAATGCCGCCGTCGTGGTCCCGCGAGAGCGCCCCCGCGAGCTGCTGCGCGCCCGCCGGGTTCGCCGCGTTCTGGGAGAGACCGCCCAGGAGAGCGGTCAAAGCCGCCGGCACCGCCTGCCGGGTCGTGTTCTGGTCGACGCCCAGTTGGCGGCTGAGCTGCGAAATCGCGTTGTCGTCGAGCCGTTCGTTCACCTGGCTCAGCAATGAATCCAAAGCGCACCTCCGTTTCAGGTCGCGGCGAGCCGGAAAGCCCGGCGCCGCCGCTTCCAGTCAGAGGAAAGCAACAGCGCTGCCAAGGGGGCCTCTCGCTGGGAGCGCCGGCATCCTGCCGGCCGTCTTCCTTCCCAGTCTCAGTCCGGAAGGATGTAGAAAAACGCCCACGCCGCGAGCCCGCCGAGCACCAGCACCGTCGCGTTCAGGAACACCGCCACCCGGGCCGCCCCCCGGCTCCTGGAGCTTCTGAGACCCATCAGGCCGAGCCCGAGGCCGACGCTCGCGAGGAGGAGGACGGCGACCGCGGGAAGAAGTGCCTTGGGGAGCGGCATCCACCGGAGCGGCAGGAGCTTCACGAGAAAACGGGCCCCGAGCGCCGCGGTGAAGCAGGCGAGAGAGGCGACGTGCCAGGCATCCGGGACTTGGATGACACCGTACTCGCCGTCGGAGAGGTCGGGCGACGGATCGTGTTCCATTGTGCGAAGGATCTGTGGCCAATGATTCTACGTTTTAAATCCTGATACTGTCCACCGGATCGTCATGCCGCCGCGCCGCCGCATCTTCTTCCCGCCGGCCAGTTGGGCCTCTCCGGACGGTGTCCTCGCCATCGGCGGCCAGCCCGACCCGGAGACGCTCAAAGAGGCCTACGGCCGGGGGATCTTCCCCTGGCCCCACGAAGGCTGGCCGCTTCTCTGGTTCTGCCCGGACCCGCGCTTCGTCCTGGTGCCCGAAGAGGCCCACGTCTCCCGGTCGCTCCGCAAAGTCATGCGCCGCGGCACCTACGAAGTCCGCGCCGACACCGCCTTCCGCGACGTCATCAGCCGCTGCGCCGGCAAGCCCCGCCCGGGGCAGGACGGCACCTGGATCACGAAAGACATGGTGGCCGGCTACACCGCCCTCCACGAAGAGGGCCTCGCCCACTCGATCGAGGCCTTCCGCGACAACCGCCTCGTCGGGGGCCTCTACGGGATCTCCCTGGGAGCCGTCTTCTTCGGAGAATCCATGTTCGCGGACGAGCCGGACGCCTCCAAAGTCGCCTTCGCAACACTTCTAGCCAACCTCGTCCGCTGGCGCTTCGCCCTGGTCGACTGCCAGAGCTACACCGACCACCTCGCCCGCTTCGGAGCCGAAGACTGGCCCCGGGGGCGGTTTCTAAAACTTCTCAAGAAGGCGCTCCGCGAGCCCACGCGGCAGGGGCCGTGGACGCTGGAGATTGGACCTATCGAGGCGGCGGAGATGTTCCGCGAGAGATAGTTGATCGAAGCGCCTCCCAATGTAGAGACGCCCCGTGGGGCGTCTCCGAGGCGGCGATATCCTTCCGAAAACAAGAACGTGCCGCGGGTATCTCTCCTCATCCGCGCCCTCCTTCCCGAACCGGAGACGCCCCACGGGGCGTCTCTACATTGGGGGGACGCTCCGATCTTCTGCGACTTGTGTATAAGAGGGTAAGCTATGAGAGAAGCCTTTTTCCACGAAGATGACTACTGCCAGATCGAGATCCTCCCGCTCGACAATCTGAGCTTTTGCCTCGAGCAAGCCGGCCAAATCGACGAATTCTCGAAAGAGCACCGAGTCGGCAGCTCTTGGGACGCAATGTATATCCGGGCAGAGAACCCGGCAAAGCTTGCGTCTTTGCGGTTGACGCTTTCTCAGATCCGAGATGCGCTCGCGGCCGAGATGCCGGAGTTTGATTCCGTGTTGACCGGATACTCCTCCTACCGCGAGCCCTGCCCGAACGTTCATGGGTTTGGGCGTGACGACTCCGAAGTCATCTTCGTGGAAGCCGCAGACGATCAAATCGTCACGGCCCTCTGGTGCAGTGATCCGATGCCGGAGCTGCAACGGTTGCCACGCCGCGAGCATCTGCTGCTGGCTGATTGGGGATGGTCGTTTATCTGCCCTCTCGAGGATACGGAACGTTTCAACATCTACTTGTCGGAGCGTGAGCGGGTGTTCCGTGAGCTCGCTGAGAAGTGGGAGGCGGAGCGACAAGCGCGAGGCGAAGTCACGAGGCCGGAAGAGAAGAAGAGGTGGTGGAAGTTCTGGTAGATTTGGCGCCATGCCGACCAACGCCCGACTCTCCCTCTATATCGTGTTCATCGTAGCGCTGGCCGTGTGGGCCGGCGGCGGCGTCTTCGACACGATCAGCAGCCATCCGGCCTGGTACGCGGATCCTGTGACCTACACGCGGACGTCTGCCGTGCCGGAAGGGACGGTGAACCCCTGGCCCTTCACCACCGCCGCCCTCGCGCTCTCGACTCTGGCGGCTCTGGCCGCCTTCGCACGCTACCGCGGGTCCGGGCGCCGCGAGGTGCTGCTCGTGCTCGGCGGCACTCTC
>DATHUD010000955.1:0-2774 GCA_035462575.1 Thermoanaerobaculia bacterium
ATTCCCCCGTCGCGAGCTCCGCGCGGAGCTGCGCCAGGATCTCGGCCTTCAGGCGGAGGCGGGACTCCCCGAGCGCGTTCTCCAGCCGGGCGGCCGAAAGCCGGTCCTCCTCCAGCCGCGATTTCCGCTCGAAGAGCTGGACGTAGAGCGCCATCGCGGTGGCCATCAAAGCGACGAGGGCAAGAACCACCTTCCACGGGGACCCCGGAAATCGTTTCTGCATGCGCAGCTCCTGTCGGCCGCCCCAACCGGCCGGGTCAACGGGTGATCGGAGGCTGTTGCTGGCTTGTGGTGCGAATCGCGTCGACGATGTGCCGGATGTCGTAGCCGATGACGATGCCCGAGTTGGCTCTCGTGTAAAGGTCGTTGTAAGCCCGCGCCCCGGGGTTGTCGAGGTTTTTCTTCTTGAGCACCGGCAACGCCTCGTTCCGGTATCCGCGCACGACCCCGGCGACGCGGAAGTTGCCGCTCGCGGAGTGCCAGAACACGATCGGACCGCCGGAAAAGCCCGGATTGTTCTGGCCGTCGAGATAGAGGATGTTCGCGTCCGGGTCCCGGTCGTCCAAGGCCGAGACGATCCCGCTTTTCAGAAAGGGAAGCTCGCCGAATCCGGGTGGAACCGGCGCGGAGACCGAGCTCCCCAGGCCGTAGGGATACCCGAGGAAATAGACCTGCTGGCCGAGCGTCAGCCCTCCGGAGGACGGCTGGAGAGGGAAGGTGATCGTCACCGGTCGGCCCAGATCGAGGGCGGCGATGTCCACGGCCGCTCGGGATGGATAGATGGCGCGCGCCCTGACCTTGCTCCACCGGCCCTCGGTCCACAACTCGACCTCTCCCTCGCTTCCAAAGCCCTCCAGGAGATGCCGGGCGGTGATCAGGTATTGCTTCCCGTCAACCTCGATCGTGAACGCCGAGCCTGTCGAGGCGGCCGTCTTGAGCCGAATGACGCGATAGAGCACGTTCGAGGTTGGAACCTGTGCCCAGGCGACAGCACCCGCGAGGCACAACACCAGCAGAATCGACAGTGTTCTCGTCCTCATGGCTCGATGCTATCACCGCCGAGGACCCTCCCTTTTCAGGCCCCGAGGCTGAACGTCTCCCTCAAACCCCCGGCTGGAGCCCGCTCTGCCTGCGCAGCCACTCGACCTCCATGGGGAAATAATCGGGCTCGTAGCCGAGGAGCTTCTGGCCGCCGTCCTGGGCCTCTTCGAAGCGCAGGATGCCGTGCTCCGCTTTCGGGAAGACGGCGATCTCGATGGGGCGGCCCGCGGCGCGGAGCTTTTCGAGCTTTTCGATCGTCCAGCCCGTGGGCATGCTGCTGTCTTCACCGCCGAAGATCCACAGGCTCGGCGTGCCGGTCAGGGAGGCCACGGTGGGGTAGGGATCGTAGAGCCGGTCGGCGAAGGGCTCGTCGCCCGTGTCGCGGAGCCTCCAGGCGGCGTAGAGGCGCATCACCCAGCGCGGCATCCAGGTGTCGGAGACGAAGCCGAGCATGGAGTCGCTCCCCTTGACGGCTTCGAACCACGGCTTGCCCTCAGCCTCGTCGAGGAGCCGGCCCATCTCTTCCCAGCGGTCTTCCCCGTGATCGACAATTGCGGAGAGCACGTCGTTCAAGCGGTCCGCCTCGCGGAGGGCGTCCTCTCCGAAACCTTTTTTCTGCAACGCGTAGACGTAGCCCCAGCGGTCCTCTCCGGTGATGGGGACCATGGGGCCGTAACCGATCAGCAGGCTCCGGATGCCCTGGGTTTTCGAAGCGGCCAGAGGCGCGATCCAGCCGCCCTGGCTGTAGCCGGCGAGATGGATTGCCGACTTGTCGATGTCCGGCCGGCCGCGGAGCCATTCGACCGCGGCGAGGACGTCCCGGGCCAGCACGTGGAAGTTCTGCGTGTATTTGCCCTCGGACTCGCCGGTGCCGCGCTTGTCGAAGACGAGGGTCGCGAGGCCGTGAGACGCGAAGAGGTAGGGATCGGAGTAGTAGTCCACGGCGCTCTCGTCCCCGGAGCCGTGGACGAGCACCACCACGGGGAACGGCCCTTCGCCTTCGGGTTTGACCAGCTTGCCCCGGAGCGCGAGATCGCCGCTCGGGAAGGTGAAGAAGGTCTCCGGCAGGTCGAGGCGCCGGGCCGTCCGCTCGCCTCCGTCCCGCTTCCAGGTGAATCCTGCCGGATGTCCATCGTTCCCGAGGGCGGTGAAGGCGACTTCCACCTCCACGGGCGTGGGCTCGGCCCAGCCGGGTCCTGCCGTGTAGGTGCGCTCTTCTTTGGGCCAGAGGGCGCGGCTCTCGCCGTCCATCATCCGGTAGCGGAGGACGTCCCCTTCGCGGGGCGTCACGAAGACCAGCCGGCCGTCGTCCAGGCGATAGGCGCCGGAAAACCGCGTGTCGGCCGGCGCTTCGTAAGACCAGATCCACCAGGCAACCCCGCCGGCGAGCAGTAGCGCGGCGAGGACGATCCACCTCTTGCGGGGCTTTTTCATCAGGAAACCTCCCTCCGCCCTTACGAGGGAGGGGGACGCGTGGTTTCGGTGGCCGTTCCTTGAGAAGGTGTCTCAAAAGCTCAGGTCGCGCCCTGCGCCCGGGCATGAATGCCCGGGCTACAAGAGCAGCGCCGGATGAATCCGGCTTCAAAAAGCAACGCGCGCTTGAAGTCCCCTTCAGGGGGCGCTGCTCTTGTAGCCCGGCGATTTATCGCCGGGCGGTGAGGCGTCGGATTTTCGAGACACCCTCTGAGCTATGATTTCGGCAATTCGCCGGGAGATAGAACTTCGAAGGAGGA
>DATHUD010000956.1:0-5027 GCA_035462575.1 Thermoanaerobaculia bacterium
CGCATCTGCTCCGGAAGCCGGATCTCGGAGTCGAAGTAGTCCGGGGTCTCCGGATAGTAAACAACCTTGGGATCCTTGAATCGCGTGTACTTGGCGAGCTCCACTTCATCAAACGACCGGGCCCACCCGTGGTTGAAGATCCAGGCCCCGTCACCGATGAAGCGCGCCTCCTCGGCGATGAGGCGACGGCTCAGCCGGTGCCGCTCGTCGAAATCGAAGACCTGGAGGCGCTGCAGGCTCTGCCGTTTCTCGTCGAAGTGGATGTAGTTGTAGATGTAGCGCCCCTGCCCGAAAAGCCACTGCCGGTCGGCCCGCCGGTAGGTCCGCGCCGCCTCCCGGCCGCGGATGCGGTCCTTGAGCTGGGCCACCTTCTCGTTCGAGGCCGGCAGGACCGCGCTCTCGAGATACCCGGAGAACAGGGTGATCAGGAGAGCCGCCACGACCGCGGGGAGCGCCAGCCGGTAAAGGCTCAGGCCCAGCGCCTTGCAGGCGGTGACCTCGTTCGTGCGGGCGAGCAGGCTGAAGGTCATCAGCGTCGTCACCAGAACGAGGATCGGGGCGATCTCGTAGAAGAGCTGGAGCGACAGGTACTTGTAGTAGTCGAGGACGATCCCGCTCGGCACCTTGTTCTTGAGGATCTCGTCGACCGTCTCGACCAGGTCGAAGACGATCATGAGCGACAGCCCGGAGAGCGCGACCAGCAAGAACACCATCGAGAACAGCCGGACGACATAGCGGTCGAGAAGGTTGGGGAAGGCGAGCCGCGGGCGGGGGAGGAGGACCACCAGCCGCGGCCGGGAGCCCGCCGGCCGTTCCCGCCGTTCCCGCCGCTCTGCCCGCCGGGCCTGGCGCTCCCGGCGCTTCTGCCGGCTGATCCCCCGGAGCAGGAGGATGCCGTTCCAGACGTCCTCCCGGATCCAGCGGTCGATGCGCGACATGAGCAGGCTCTTGTCCCGGTTCCGCCGGATCAGGAGGAAGATGCCGCCGACCGCGAGCAGGAGGTTCGGAGCCCACATGCCCAGCCAGGCGGGGATCTTGTCGTACCGCGCGGCCTCCTCGCCGTTCGAAAGGAGGATGTAGTAGACGACGATCACCCCGACCGAGAGGGCGAAGCCCGAAGCCTTGCCGCCCCGGCGGTTGTTGATCCCCAGCGGGAGGGCGAAGAGCCCGAAGACCAGGCAGGCGGTGGGGATCGAGAACTTCTTGTGGATCTCGACCAGAGCCAGGTTCCGCTGCTCGTCGGTCGCCGCGGGGTCCTTCCTCATGTCGTCGAGCTCGTCGAGCGTCAGCTCGCGGATGCCCTTGGTGACCGAGACCTTGGCCTTCTGCTCGGTCATGAACTGGTCTTCGAGAATGATGTCGAGCCGCTTGTGCCGGCTGATCTCGTAGCGATCGGGAGCGTTCAGGTCCACCTTGTGGCGGATCGCGTTGAACAGGCGGAGGATCACCTGCTCTCCGCCCGGGTCGACCCGGACCTCGCCCCAGTCGGCGATCGTGACCTCGTTGTCGCCCGAGGAGGGGATGGACTCGGCGAGGAACACCCCTTTCCAGCGTTTCTCTCCCGGGGGCACCTCGAACACGTAGACCACCTTGCCCGGCCACTCCTCGTAGAAGACCCGCGGCTGGACCTGCTGCGACACCGTCTGGGTCGCGATCTCCAACCGGAGCTGCTGGAGGGAGCTGTTGCCCCACGGGAGGGCGTAGACCATCAGGAAGATGTTCAAGACGGTGAAGACCGCCGACATCAGCAGGATGGGCCGGTAGAGCGTCAGCAGGCTCAGCCCGCAGGAGCGCATGGCAATCAGCTCGCTGTCCGACGACAGGCGGCCCACGGCGATCAGGATGCCGAACAGGAGGGACATCGGGAGGGTCAGCACCACGATGTTCGGGAGGGTCACCACGAGGAGCTCGCCGACCACCGACACCGGGAGGCCCCGGCGGATGATCATCTCCGCCGACTGGAACAGGAACCGGAGCAGCAGGATGAAGGTATAGACTAGGAAACCCAGCCCGAGCGGGCCCAGGATTTCCGTCAGCATGTAGCGGTCCAGACGTCTCCCCACGGCGCGCATTATATGAATCCCAACCCCTTTGTGGACGCGGTCCTTCCCATTCCTGGAACGAACACGATGAAACTCTCCCTCGAACGCCGCTACCGGTTCAGCGCCAGCCACCTCTACCGCCGGCCCGACTGGAGCGAGGAGGAGAACCGCGCCCGCTTCGGCAAGTGCGCGAACCTCCCGGGGCACGGCCACAACTACCGGCTCTTCGTGACCGTGCGGGGAGCGGTCGACCCGGTCACCGGCTTCGTCGTGGACTTGGGCCGCCTGGACGCCCTGGTCTCCGAGCTGGTCGTCGAGCGCCTCGATCACCAGCACCTGAACGCGGCCCTCCCGGAGTTCGTCACCGGCGGCGCGATCCCGTCAAGCGAGAACATCGTCCTCTGGATTCACGGGCAGCTCGCGGGAGCCCTCCCGGAAGGAGTCGAGCTCGCAAAGCTGCGCTTGGAGGAGGACGAAGATCTGGCGGCCGAGTGGGAGTGAGTCCCGCCTGCAGGCGAGGCGCACACGGACGAATGTTTACATAATGTGCCTTAACAGACGACTTGGGCGTGTAGACGAAAAGGCCGGGAGCGGCCTCCCGGCCTCGATGGGATCGGCTAAAACGGCCGGGCCGAGCCGGCTTCCTGCCGCAGATCGGTGAGGATCTGCTCCAGGGCCTTGATGAGGTCGTCCTTGTCGACCTCGCTCTGCCGGAACGACAACGCCAGGCTGTAGCTCTTGTCGGGAGACTTGAACCGGAATACGTAAGGCTTGCGGCGGCCGTTGCGCCCCTTGTCGCCGCCGCGACGGAGGCGCTGGCGCAGGTCGTCCCGGTTCAGTCCCCGGCGGGCGACCTCTTCCAGGAGCTCGATCATCTCGCCCTCCGTGCCCACCTTGAGAACCTCCAGGAGCAGCGACTTCGAGGAGATCCCCAGCGCCTGGACCGTGTCGCGGACCCGCGGCGGCATCTGCAGGAGGGACAGGCTCTCGGTGACCACCGTGCGGGACTTGCTTACGGCCTCGGCGATCTCCTCATGGGTATAGCTGTGCTGCTCTGCAAGGAGCCGGTACCCCTCGGCCTCTTCGAACGGCGTGAGGTCCTTCCTCTGGAGGTTCTCGATCAGGGCGATCTCGAGTGCCTCTTCGTCCGAGACGTCCATCTCGATCGCCGGCACCTCGTAGAGCCCCGCCTCCTGGGCGGCCCGGTAGCGGCGTTCGCCCGAGATGATCCGGTACTGGACGCCCGAAGGGCCGTCTCCGCCGCCCGGACGCGGGCGGACCAGGATCGGCTCCAGCACGCCTTTGTCGCGGATCGAGGCCACCAACTCGTCGAGGTCTCCCATGGTCGACCGGGGCTGTCCCGGGTCCGGCTCGATGGCGGCCAGCGCGACCATCTTCCCCACCGGTGTCTCGTGACGGGCCGAGAGCTCCTCGACGAAGTGAGTGTCGTGACGCATCTTCACGCGCATGGGGAGACCCCCGCGCTTGCGGACCGGATCAGACACGGCTCAGCACCTCCTCGGAAAGGCGGTAGTACTCGTAGGCTCCGCTCGACTTGGGAGCGAAGGTGAAGATCGACTCCCGATAGGCAGGGCTCTCTTCCAGGCGGACGCTCTTGGTGATCACCGTATCGAACACCTTGACGCCGAACACCCGCTGGATCTGCTCGTAGATGTCCTTCGCGAGCAGCGTCCGTTTGTCGTACATCGTGATCAGGGCCCCCAGGATCTGGAGCTGCGGGTTGGCCCGCACCTTGATCTTGTCGATCGTCTCCAGGAGGTCGTCGGTCCCTTCCAGGGCAAAATAGCTGGCCTGGATGGGGATCATCACGTGGGTCGCGGCGACCAGGGCGTTCACCGTGATGATGCCCAGGGTCGGGGGCGTGTCGATGATGATGTAGTCGTAATCTTCCTGGACCCGCTGCAGCTCGTCCTTCAATCGGAAGTGACTGTCCAGCTCCCCGATCAGCTTCGCCTCGATCTTGGCCAGGGCGATGGTGGACGGAGCGATGAAGAGGTTCTCGACCTTCTCCGCCGGCCGGATGACGTCCGGAAGGTGGACACCGTCTTCGATCAAGGCGTCGTACAGCGAGAGGGGTATGTCGTGGATGTCCAGGAAGGACATCGAGCTGTTGGCCTGCGGATCCATGTCCACGACCAGGGTCTTCACCCCTTTGTGAGCCAGGGCTGCGGCCAGGTTGATTGCGGTCGTGGTCTTGCCGACTCCACCTTTTTGATTCGTAATGGCGATGATCATGGGCGGCGCGCAGTCTAAGGAAAGCCCCCGGCCAGGTCAAGGAACCTTGCACCGGCAGCAACTTTGTCAAACCGCTCGGGATGAGGAATGTCGGCGCGCCGACATTCCTCGTAACTCATTGTTGTTTCGTCAGTTGGAAGCCTGAAGACCGTCTACATCGTTCCTACATCGTCCACTTGCCCAACTCGTCCGGGCTGATCTCCTCGAGCCACTTCTTGAGCTTCTCTTCGTCCGTCACCTGACTCGCCAGGTCCACGGCCTGCGCCTTGTCGAGGACCGACTGCAGAACGAAAATCGGAGCGTCCGTCCGGAGCGCCAGGGCGATCGCGTCGCTCGGCCGGGCGTCGATCGGCACGACGTTCCCGTTCTGCCGGACGTGAATCACCGCAAAGAAGGTGCTCTCCTTGAGGTCGGAGATGACGATCTTCTCCACTCGCCCCCCGAGCCCTTCCAGGAGAGAGCGCAGGAGGTCGTGGGTCATCGGACGAGGAGGCTCGACCCCTTCGATCCGCAGGGCGATGGCGTTGGCTTCGAACACGCCGATCCAGATCGGCAGGAAGAGATGGCTCTGAACGTCCCGGAGTATGACGATGGGAACATTGGACGACGGGTCCAGCATCAGGCCCTTGATCTCGACTCGGAGTTCCTCGTTGATCTCGCTCATGGGTCTATTCTGGGCGCCAGGAACCGGCAGGTCAAGGACATCGAGAGGAGACGATCGGGCGTCCC
>DATHUD010000957.1:0-9171 GCA_035462575.1 Thermoanaerobaculia bacterium
GCCGTCCTTCCCGATCCGGAGACGCCCCACGGGGCGTCTCTACATTGGTCTACTCCAGCACCCGCAGATCCACGTACGGAGGCGGCGGCTGGATGGCCGAGAAGTCGTTCTCCATGATCGAGACCTCCCCCGCCTTCTCCACCTCCTTGAAGCCGGCGAAACGGTAGGTGATGAGCATCTGCCGGTTGCGGTCGTTCGACACGAACTCGGCCCGGAGCTTCGCCCCCGCCTCCTTCGCCATCCGCAGCACGTGGTGGATCATGATCATCCCCACCCCCTTGGACATCACGCGGCAGGACATCAGGAGGAGCTTCACGGTCCACACCCCCTCGTCCATCTCGATCAGGGTCAGGCCGATCTTGCCGTAGGTGCCGTGCCGGTCCTCGAGCGACGAGATCAGCAGCCTGTGGCGGGGGGACTTGCGCAGCTCGTCGAGCTCTTCATAGGAATAGGTGTAGCCGGTCGTGTTGAGCTGGTTCGTGCGGACGGTCAGCTCCTCGGCGCGCTTCAGATCCTCTTCCCGGCACGGGGCGATCGTGAAGATCATCTCGAGGGTCGCGAGGAACTCCTCCTTGGGGCCGACGTACTCCGCCTCCTCGCGGTTCCTCGCGATGTCCGCCTGGTACATCTTGCGGCGGACCTTCGAGTCCTCCGTGATGAAGCGCGGGTTGAATTCGGGGCGGTCGAGGAGGTCTTCCAGAAGTGCCGAATCGATGCAGAGGACCTTGTCGTGCGAGAAGGCCACCTCCTCGCGCTCGAAAGGCTGGTCGTCCACGAAGGCGACCGCGTCCAGGCCGATGTTGATGTCCTGGGCGATCTGGGCGATCGACGCCGCCTTCGAGTTCCAGTTGATCTGGGGATAGAGGAAGTACTCGTCGATCCCGAATTCTTCGAGCTTCCTCATCGCGGCGCCGTGGTCGTTCCGGCTCGCGACCGAATGGAGGATCCCGCGCTCGTCCAGGGTTTTGAGGATGTGGACCACGTGGGGCCGGAGCGTCACCTCCGCGTCTTCGAGGAGGATGCCGTCCCAGACCGTGTTGTCCAGGTCCCACACCACGCACTTGATCGACTGCTTCTCCTTCTTCTTCGCCGCGTGCACCGCGGCGGCGTGGCTTCCCGCGTCCGTGTCGAGCATCCTAAAACTCCTGAAAGTCGAAGAGGGGGATCGTGATCTGCTGGATCTGCGTGCTCCCCTCGATGATCTCCATCACCTTCGAGTCCCGCAGGTACCGGAAGATGGGGTACTCCTCGCTCATCCCGTTGGCCCCGTGGATCTGCACGGCGTCGTTGGCCGCCCGGACCGCCAGGGTCGACGCGAAGTATTTGGCCACCATGGTCTCCGCGGAGGCTCCCGGGTCGCCTGAGTCGCGCAGGTAGCCGGCCCGCAGGCAGAGGAGCCGGGCGGCGCGGACCTGGGTGATCATGTCCGCGAGCATGGCGCGGATCAACTGGTGATCGGCGAGCGGCACGCCGAACTGCTTCCTCTCGGCCGTGTACTTCCGGCACGCGTCGAGACAGGCCTGGGCGATCCCCACCGATCCCCAGGCCACGCTGTAGCGCCCCTGCTCCAGGGCCGCGGAGGCCACGTGGGAGATGCCGAAGCCGATCCGGCCCACCAGGCTCTCCTTCGGGATGCGGCAGTCCTCGAAGAAGATCTCGGCGAGCATCGAGGCCCGGGTGCCCACGATCCCGGCGAGCGGCCGGACGGTGACGCCGGGAGTCTCCCGCTCCACGAGGAAGGCCGTGGGCTTGCCGTCGCACTGGGCGAAGGCGAGGAAGAGACCGGCGATCTGCCCGAAGGTGGTCCACTTCTTCCGGCCGGAGAAGACCCAGGAGCCGCCGTCCTCGACCGCCGTGGTCTCGACGCTCTTGGCGTCGCTTCCGGCGTTGGGCTCCGACAGGGCGAGGGCTCCGAGGACCTCGCCCCGGGCCATCGCCGGGAGGAACCGCTCCTTCTGCGCCCGGCTCCCCCACCGGTTGATGGCGTGGGCCACCATGTCGTGAACGGTCAGGAGCGACCGCACGGACGAGTCGGCCCGGGCGATCTCCTCGGTCAGCAGGCCGTAGGTGATCATGTCGCGGCCGAGGCCGCCGAATTCCGCCGGCACGTTCGAGCCGAGATAGCGGCGCTCCCGGAGCTTCCCCACGAGGTCCATGGGGATCGCCTCCTCCTGGTCCCAGCGGTCCGCGTGGGGGGCGATCTCCGCGGCCACGAAGGCGCGGAATTCGGCCCGGGCGGCCCGCTGCTCGGGGGTGAGCTCCAGCTTCACGCAGCCTTCTTCTTCGCGATCAGCGCGGAAATCGCGTTGATCGACCGGAAGTTGTCGAGGTCCAGGTCTTCGTCTTCCACGCGGACGCCGAACTCCTTCTCGACGAAGGCCACGAGCTGCATGGCGAGGAGCGAGTTGACGAACCCCAGGGCGAAGATGTCCTCGTCCGCTTTGAGGTCGTGGTTCTTGAAGAACCGCGACAGGAACTCCTTGATCTTCAGTTGCGTCTCGTCCATGGCGGGTCTCGTCTCCCTCAGCCGATGCCGTAGTCGTAGAAGCCCTTGCCGTTCTTCCGGCCGTGGAGGCCCGCGTCGACCATCTTCTTGAGCAGGGGGCAGGGGCGGTATTTGCTGTCGTTGTAGCTCTCGTGGAGGACCTCGATCGAATAGAGGATCGTGTCCAGGCCGATCAGGTCCGCGGTTTCGAGCGGGCCCATCTTGTGGCCGAAGCAGGTCTTGAAGAGCTGGTCCACCTGCTCGGCCGTGGCCACGCCGTCCTGCAGGACGAACACGGCCTCGTTGATGGTGAGCATGAGGATCCGGTTGGAGACGAACCCGGGCAGATCGTTGACGAGGATGCAGTCCTTCCCCATCTGGGAGAGAAACTGCCGGGCCGTCGCGATCGTCTCCTCGCTCGTGTGATAGCCGCGGATGGCCTCGACCATGGGCTTCAAGGGGACCGGGTTCATGAAGTGCATGCCGATCACCCGGTCCGGCCGCTTCGTCAGGGCCCCCACACGGGTGATCGAGAAGCACGAGGTGTTGACGGCGAAGACCGCCCGCTCGGGGCAGATCGCGTCGATCCGCGGGTAGATCTTGCTCTTGATCTCCCACTTCTCGGGAACGTTCTCCACGACAAAGTCGGCCTCGTCGAGCTCCTCCAGGTTGGTGGTGAAGCGGATCCGGCCGAGAACCTCGTCGGAGCTCTCCTTCTTCGCTCCCTTCTGGAACATCCCCTGGAAGCGCAGGCCCTTCCTGATCTCCTCCCGCGCGCGGTCCAAGACCTCGCCGGAGATGTCGACGAGAATCGCCTTGTGCCCGGTCTGGGCGAGGTTCTGCCCCAACCCGGCGCCCATTACGCCGGCGCCGATAACGCCGACCGTCTTGATCTCCATGTCGTCCCTTCCCTTCCGGCTCTGGCCCGCCCGCCACCCTTTGCGGACGAGGCCCGCATGTTAGCCCATCCGGCTCTAACGGTGCTCCGCAAAGGATCAGGGGGGACAAAGGAAGGGAATCAGAAGTTGGCGCGATCCTTGCTCATGGATCAGAACAGCGGCGGGGCCGGCAAGACGGCTCTGCCGGTGAGCGGTGAAAACCGCTGCCGGTCCAGGCCAGGTAGGCTCCCTGGTAGAACTTCCAAGTATTCCCCGCGACGGGAAGCCTCCTACGCCCGGACCTCGCCGCTCTTAGACTCGATCCTGAAAGGCGTCCCCAAGGGGCGCCTTTCTTCTATGGACGCTCTACTGTCAAGGCGAGGCCGGAGAATTCCGCCGGGGCCCCCGAGGCCACCAGAGCGATGCCGGAGACCGTGCCCGCGATCTCCGGCCGGGAGTGGACGAGCCCATCCAGAAAGACCGTCACGAGCGGGCCGTCCACTTCCACCCGGAAGAGGCGGATCGCCCTCCCCTCCGCCACGATCCGCAGCAGTTCCTCCTCCCCGTTCCGCAAAGCGATCCCGAAGTCGCCCAAGTCCCCCAACGCCCGCGCGCTCACCTCCAGGAGGAAAGAGGACGCTCCGGTCTCCAGGAGATGCTCCCCGCCCTCCGCGAGGACCAGGGGCTCGTCCAGAAATGCGGAGACCGTGGGGAGCCGGGGCGCGGGCTGCGGCGTGGTCGAGGGGCCGGCCACCCGCATCCGCTTTCCCTCCCAGTCGAGGGGATCGATCGCGAGGACGCGGGCGGACGCGTCCGGGCTCCAGCGGTGATAGACGCACCAGAGCTGCCGGTTGTCCGGCCCCCGCACCACGGAGTTGTGACCGGGGCCCACCACCTCGCCCGTCGTGCGGAGGATCGGCAGCTCCTCCTGCGCCCACTCCTTGAGAGACCGGGGGCCCTCCTCGCTCGTCGCGTAGCTCACCCCGTAGGTCGGGTTCTGCCAGTTGCCGCCGGAAAACATCTGGTAATAGACGCCCTCGTGCTCCAGCACGAACGGCCCCTCGACCGTGTGCCACCGCACGCCCCCCTTCTCCGGCCGGTTCGGGTGGTAGACGTGCCAGTCGTAGCGCGGGAGCGTCACCGGCCGCGGGTCGCCCGCGAGCGTGAACGGGTCACGCATGCGGTCGCGCACCGTCCCGGTGCCGATGTGGGTGTGCGTGAGGAAGTCCGTGGCGTAGAAGAGCCAGCGGGTGCCGTCCCGGTCCAGGAAGACGTGGGCGTCGATCGCGAAATCCTCGGACGTCAGCCGCCGGCCGCTGTCCACGAACGGCCCTTCGGGCGAGTCCGCCACCGCCACCCGGATCTCCATCCTCTCCTCGTTGCCCACGCTGTAATAGAGATAGAAGCGGCCGTTGTCGTACGTCACCTCCGGCGCCCAGTAGCAGGTGTGCCCGCCCGGGAGCGGCTCCATCGCCCCCGGCCTCTCCGTCCACTCCACGAGGTCCCGGGAATGGAGGATGCCGAACACCCGGCCGTCGTTCCGGAAGCCGGTGCAGTAGCCCCAGTACTCCCCCCGGAACTTCAGGACGAAGGGGTCCGGGAAGGAGCGGGGGTAGACCGGATTGAGATAGGTCCCGCCGGCCGTCACGACGCCGCCGCTTCCACGAGCCCCGCCCCGAGGGTCCCCACCGACTCCTCCGGGTCCCGCACGTAGCCCCGGAACTGCTCGACGAGCGGCGTCGCCTCCCAGCGGCGCTCCGAGCCCAGGGTGTAGAGCCCGAGGTCCAGCCGGTAGTGATCGAGAGGGCGCTTGCCGTAGCGATAGCGCCAGTCGATCATCGTGAACAGGGGAAACCACGTGTAGCCGAGGACCGGCACGCCCTCCTCCCGGAGCTGGCGGATGGCGGCGACCGAGGCCGTGAGCCAGCGCGAGCGCACGTCCACGGCCCCCTTGGCGCTCGTCTCCGTGACCATGATGGGCACGTTGTACCTTTTGTAATAGTCCTCGATCAGGTGGACGAACCCCGCGCCGTCCTGCTCCACCGCCCGGTAGGCGAGCCGGCCGCGGCGGTCGACCGAGATCTGCTGGGTCGACCACTGGGGATAGAAGTTCAAGCCGATCACGTCGAGCGGGATCGCGGCGCGGCGGATGTCCCGGAGCTCGTCCGGACCGGCGCCGTTCCTCAGGAGCCAGGTGAAGAGCGGATGATCCGGCTCCACCCGGCCGGTCAGGAGGTCGTAGCAGAGATAGCCGCGCCGCTGGTCTTCGACCGCCAGGACCTGGAGGTCCTCGCGAGCCGCGCGGGCGAGGCCGGTGGCCTCCACGTGGACCATGACCGCCCCGGGGTCCACCTCCTTCAAGGCCTCGACCGTCCGCTGGATGCCGCGGACGAGTTGGAGCATGACCCGGATGTAGCCGGCCTCACCCCGCAGGTACGGAGGCCAGAGCCCCTTCTTGCCACAGAACAGAGCGTTGACGATCGGCTCGTTCAAGGGCGTGTACCAGCGGACGAGCCCCTTGTACCTCTCCGCAAAGGCCTTGGCGTAAGCCGCCACAGCCTGGGGATACTCATCGCTCGCGAACTCCCGGCGGAGCCAGAAGGGGCAGCCGTAGTGCATCAGGTCGAGGATCGGGGTGATCTTCAGATCCTCGACGAGATAGGGGATCACCTGGTCGGTCCAGCTCCAGTCGAACTCTCCCGGGAGCGGCTCGACGCGGTACCAGGGTACCCCCCAGCGGATGGCCTGGAGCCCGAGCTCGCGGCCGAGCGCCAGATCCTCGCGCCAGTGCTCGTAATGCCCCATGAGCTGGTACTCGTCGAGCGCCCGGTGGCCGGGCCGGGTCTGGGGGACGAACGTGTCTTCGATTCCGCTGGCCCAGAGGAACTCTTCGGGCCGGGGGCCGGGAAGGAGGGGATTCGACATCGACTACGACCTCTTTTTGAAGGCCGCGACGATAGCACAGAAGATTTGGAGGTTGCTATGGAACCACGGCGAGGCTACGAGCTGCGTGTTCGAGCACCGCCTCCGCCTGCTCTCGGGAGACGCCAGGGAACCAATCGAGAAACTCCTCCAGCCTTGCGCCGGATTCGAGATTTTCGAAAAGCGCCTTGACGGGAACGCGTGTACCGCGGAAGACCCAGGCGCCGCTCACCCGGTCCGCAGAGCGCTCGACGGCGGGGCATTGAGACCAGTCCAGCATGAGGAGATGGTACCAGGAATCGGGAAGAACGTTCGGAGGCTGCCACGGAAGGCTCCGGAGGTTCTCGCAAAGGATCTGGAGGTTCCGCGCAAGGTCAACGGGCTCCCCCTCAAGGATACGGAGCTTCCCCGCAACGATCCCGGGGTCCCCGTGAAGGATGCGGGGGACCCGCGGAACGAGCGCGGCATCCACCGCATCGAGAGCGGGAAGCTCGGGATCGTTCACGAGAAGCTCGCGATGGAGAGCGGGGACCTCCGCATGGAGAGCGAGGAGCTCCGGATCGAGAACGGGAAGCGCCACATCGAGAGCGGCAGGCTCGGGATCGTTGACGGGGAGCCCGGGATGGAGAGCGGGGATGTCCTTATCAAGAGCGGGGAGCTCCGGACCGTTCGAGGGAAGGCCAGGATCGTTCGTGGGAAGGGCAGGATCGAGCCCAGGAGCGCCGGCGTGCTTAGAGCCTGACCGTAGAGGTCCGGGCGATGGTTTCGGGAGCCGAGGCGTTCGCGAGCAGGGTCTCTCTGATCTCCCTTACCGCTTCAAGCACCTGCTGTCGCAGACGATCGCCACCGACATACTCGGCAAGAATGGTGTTCAGCAGTTGATTGAGGCTGATCTTCTGGCGGCGCGACATGCGGGCCAGATCGGCATGGAGGCTGGGAGACATCCGGAGGGAGACGCGCCCACTGAAGTCGTCCTCGCTCACCGGTTCCTCGATGGGTAATCCGTCCTCGACCCGCACCTCGAGCCACAGCCGTCGTGCCACGTCGAGATTGGCAAGCGCCTCCTCAACGGTCTCTCCCTGGGCGGCGCACCCATCAAGATCCGGATGGAAGGCAAAGACGCCTTCCTTCCTACGGACGATCTCCGCCGGATATTCAAGAGAGAGGTAGTAGGCAAGATCGCGCTTCATGATGAGTGCTCCTCCGGGATTTCAAGCTCCTCGGCCTCCCTGATCTTTCTCAGGACCAGAACGACGTAGTCGATCAACAACCCGCCATTCTTGGGATTGGGCAGAGTCAGTGTCACGGAGCCTCGTTTCCAGACGCTCGCCTCCTTGGTCGCGAGACGCTCGGTGAAACCATAGAGCCGGAGGACTTCCTCCACCTCCTTGAGCGTTCGCCCTGTCTTGCGCTGCTGAAGATCCTTGAAACGATGCTCACGATCCCTCTTGCTCACACCCCAATCCTCTCCTGGAGGCGAGGTGACACCGTATACAGTGTCACTTCGTGCCCCAAACGTCAAGGAGCCTGGAACGACTTCGTTCTTTGGTCTCGTAACAGTATAACCGCCGAGGCCCCAGGAAGGGAGGACAAAATACGTATTGAGAGAACGGAGCAACAAGAAAAGGGCGCAGCCCGAGGCCGCGCCCTTTCCTCTACCGCTTGAAGAACGGTCCGCGCCTCAGGAAACTCCGGCCCGCTCGTGGAGCGTCATCCAGAGCCCGCCCTTGGGGCGCAGCGACAGCGTGGCCTCGGGCTCGAGCTTGCGGCCGGGGACGAGGTGGAGGCTGTAGCGCTGGAGGACCGTCGCCAGCATGAGCTGGATCTGGAACTCGGCGAGGCGGTTTCCGATGCACTGCCGGGCGCCGCCTCCGAAGGGGAAGTAGGCGAAGGGCGGCCGCTCGGCCGAGCGCTCGGGGGTGAAGCGATCCGGGTCCACCGCTTCGGGGTTCGGCCAGAAGTCGGCCCGGCGGTGGGTGACGTAGGAGGAGAACATGAGGACCGAGCCGGCCGGGATGGCGTGGCCGCCGATGACGTCGTCTTCGACAGGCGTGCGGGTGAACATCCAGAAGGCCGGGTAGAGCCGCATGCTCTCCTTGATGACCATGGAGAGGTACTGGAGGCTCGGCAGGTCGGTGAAGGTCGGAGTGCGGCCGCCCAGGACCTCGTCGAGCTCGGCCACGACCCGGCGCTCGATGCCGGGGTGGCGCGAGAGGAGGGCGAGCGTCCACGCGAGCGTGATGGCCGTGGACTCGTGGCCGGCGACCAGCATGGTCACGACCTCGTCGCGGATCTGGCGGTCGGGCATGGCCTCGCCGGTCTCGGCGTCGCGCACGGAGAGGAGCATGGAGAGGACGTCGCTCCCCTCGACCCCGCTCTTCCTCCGGTTCCGGATGATGCGGTAGACCACCTCGTCCATGCCGGCCACGGCGCGCTGGAAGCGGAGGTTGCCCGGGGTGGGCATCCACAGCGGCAGGTTGGCGAGCGACCAGACCCGGTTGTGCAGGAACTCGAAAGCCACGGAGACCGACTCGCGGACCGCGTCGGCGTCCTCGGCGACGTCCGAGCCGAAGAGCGTGCGGACCGAGATCTCGAGGGACAGGTGCATCAGCTCGCGCTCGGCGTCGAACGCCTTGGTGTCGCGGGCGAAGGGGGCCCAGCGGTCGAGCGCCGACTCGGTCGAGCCGGTGATGGCCGAGGCCAGGGCCGCGAGGCGCGGGATGTGGAAGGCCGGCTGGATGAGCTTGCGCTGGGAGCGCCAGAACTCGCCTTCCGAGAGGAACAGCCCCTCCCCCGCGAAGGACTTGATGAGCTGGAAGTTGGCGCCCTTGGTGTAGTTTTTATAGTTCGCTTTACAAACGTATTCAACATCGTCGGGGTGGTTCA
>DATHUD010000958.1:0-4651 GCA_035462575.1 Thermoanaerobaculia bacterium
GTGTTGTTCGTGGTGTTGTTCGTGGGATTTGTTTGTGATGTTGTTCGTCGGGGTTCGTGATGAGGATCGGTGAAATGGATATGGTGAACACCTGAATAGTGAGGGGCTTTGTGAGGATGTTCTGAGGAAATTCTGAGTAAACAGTAAGTAAATTCTTGGTCTACCTACCTCCCCGTCCTAAGGGCAGGGGTAATGGATCAATCGGCCCCCAGAAAACCCTTGATATTCTCGAAGGCTGATGGTACGCTCCCTCCCTCAACTCAGCGCTGTCTAGGCTGGGGCCGGAGGAATTAGAGCGGATTCTGAGCGTCTGACAAATTGGCTAGTGGGCCGGGCCGAGGCGCTTTCAACCATGAGGGAGACCGAACTCCTTCGCGGGCCTAAGGGTGCCGATTCCACGGTCAATTGTGAGCCATCCGCAAGCAGGCTCACCGCCGCCGTGCTCAGTAGGGACCAACCCGTCACCCGGTGTGAGGAATATAGGTGACGGACAAGGAGTCATGAAGGGCAAGAAGAGGAATTTGCCCAAACTCTTGGGGGGATCGATCCCCTGAGGTGAGTAGGTTTAGTTTGGATGGGGCTCTCCGAGGGGGGTGGCAGCCCCCCTCGGAGAGGCTAGGGATACATAGCGCTCGGCCCTGGCAGGACTTCCGCGCATCAAGAGATGCCAGGAGGTTACCCTACCGTGCGTCCATCTTCAAGCGTTATAAGAAAGGAGAAGGCGTATGGTGACGATTACAGTTGTAGTTACCGCCGAGCCGGTCCCGCCGGCAAAGCCGCCTCGACCTCCCCTGCGGCCCGTAGTGGTGAAGGTCGGTCCAGAGTTTCGAGAGTACTGGCTCTAGGTCCGCGCTGAAGAGCCAAGTGTTGCGGGTTGTACTCAGAGGTCGGGCGCACAACCCGCTGCCTGCCCCTACAGCAACCCAAACACCTCCCCCACCTGCTCCCACCCGATCCGCATCAGGAACGTATTGTTCCTCCCGTAGGACTTGCTCCCCAGGATGTAGAAGCCGGGCTCGGGGTTGGTCAGGGTGTCGGCGCCGTGGGTGGTCTGGGCGAGGCAGTCGCTCGAGCCGGCTCCCAGGAGGGCGGCGGAGAGCTTGATGGGGCCGCAGGTGGCGTAGCACTCGTGGACCTGGAGCTGGCGGTAGAGGGTGTGGTCTCCCACGGAGCCGGTCAAGGAGAGGATGCGGTCGACCGTCACCGTCTCCCGGTGGTCGCCGTTCCTCAGGGTGACCTCGAAGCGGCCGTTGGGCTTCGCGATCTCTTCGACGACCATGCCGCGCCGGGTTTCGACGACGTGCGGCATGAGGCCGTCCGCGAGCGCGGTGGCCAGGCCGGCGAGCATCGACCGTTCGGGAAGGGGATCGCCGTGGTGCGTTCCCCAGGTCGGCTTGGGGTCGCGGAGGACCCAGATCACGCGGGTCCCCCGGGCCCCCAGGGCGAAGAGGGACAGGTCCCGGACCGCGGTCTGCGCGGAATGGCCGGCGCCGGCGACCAGGATGGTCTTGCCCGCCCAGTGCTCTTTCTCGTTGGCGAGGTCGGGGATATGGCGCCGGATCTCGCCTTCGAAGGTCCTCTCGCCCGGGGCGGGGATGCCGCCGTCGCCGAGGCTGTTGGGGTGGCCCCAGGTGCCGGTGGTGTCGATCACGACATCGGCAGGGTGGACGCGCTCCCGGCCGCCGGGCTCGGCGACGAGGATGCGGAAGGGGCGGCGCCCGCGCTCGGCCGTGGCGATCTCTTCGTGCTTCAGGAGCCCTTCTCGGCCGACGGCGAGGACCTGGGTGCCGAGCCTCAGGTTGGGGGAGATCTCGCGGAGGCCGGCGAGGGGGTCGAAGAGACGCTCGGCGAGCTCGCGGCCGGTGGGGCAGTCGGCGCCGGAGGGGACTTCGACGCCCGCGGCTTCCAGGTGGCGCCGCATGCGGGGGGAGACGTTCAGGTCCCAGGGGGTGAAGAGGCGGACATGACCCCAGGCGCGGACGTTGCCCGCGACGCAGGGCGCGGCCTCGAAGAGGGTGAAGGGGTAGCCGCCGTCCGCGGCGGCCAGGGCGGCTTCGAGGCCGGTCGGGCCGGCTCCCAGGATGGCGATCATCGGCTTGGCGTCGGTCATCTCTTCGTCTCCGGAAGGTCAGAAGCGGGAGGCCGCCCTTTCGCGGGCGGGCAGGATTTCGAGACAGGTGGTCCACCAGCCGGTGAGGATGGTCTCCACGAACTCCTCGGGGAGCCCCTCGCTCCGCATCTCGGCGGCGAGCCCTTGGTGGTCGTAGGTCAGGGGGATGAGCTCGACTTCGAGGCCGCCTTCCCGCGCTTCGAGCATCGCGTACCAGACGTTCGTCTGGCCGTCGTTCGCGGGGCGGCCGATCACCCCGACGTTGACGACGTCTCTCCCCGAGGGGAGGCGGCGGTGCCAGTGGAGGCCGGTGTGGGTGCAGAGCAGGCCGTCGCACCGGTTCTGGTCGAACAGCACCTCGAGGAACGGGACAGGCGCGGTCGAGCGGAAGAGGAACTCGTTGATGCGGCGCGGCGAGCCGTGGACGAAGAGGAGCTCCCGCTCCCCCACCCGCACGCGCCGCCGCCGGGGGAGGGCGCCCAGGAAGGCTTTGAAGTCCCGCGAGCTGTTCCGCTCGGTGTAGCGGTAGGAGAGCTCGGCGAAGTGGTTGTCCCGCGGGTCGGTATAGCCGCAGTTGCAGTCCTCGCGGCCGGAGGCGAGCGACTCCTCGTAGTTGCCCTGGATCGTGAGGACTCCCCCTTGGCGCAGGAGGGGGCGGACCTTTTCGGGGTTGGGGCCGAAGCCGCCCAGGTCGCCCAGGCAGTAGACCGCCTCGGCGCCGCGGCGGGCGGCGTCTTCCAAAAGAGCTTCGAGCCCGAAGTGGTTGTTGTAGACGCCTCCGAAGACGGCGATCCGGGAGTACGGGCCCTCGACGGGCGTGGGGTCGGGGACCACGGCGGTGTAGGTCTCGACGGCCGCGCGGCGCTCTTCGGGGGAGAGGGCGAGGCCGGCTTCGGCCGTGGCTTGGCGGAAGCGGCCCAGGGGGACGAGCGTTTCGCCCCAGGTGGCCATGCCGCGGTGGGCCGTGAGCTTGGCGCGGGCTTCCCGTGCCTGCTCGTCCTCGTCTTTGGGGATGCGGTTCGACATCGCCTCTACGTCCTGCAGCTCACGCCGAAGACGTGGCAGGTCCAGCAGGCCGGGTGCTCCAGGGGGAACGCCCCCAGACTGTCGGCCAGGGTCTCGCCCATCTTGGCGGACGGCTCGTTGACGAGGATCGGGCAGACCCAGACCCCCTGATCGGTCACCATGCGGCAGGCGCTGCACTGGAGGTGGTCCCAGCCCTCTTCGGCGACCTCTCCCTCGCGCAGGCGCTGCCAGCTCTCGTAGGCGCCGGTCCGCTCGGCCTCGGCGCCGATCTGGAAGACGGGGAGCACTTTGAGGCGCGGCCTTTCAATCCCCATCTCTCGAAGCAGCCCGAAGAAGCGCTCCTTGCCCGCGTCCGTGGCCGCCTCGCGGCACGCTTCGGTCACAGTGATCACCGGGTTCAATCCCGCCTCGACGAGGTTTCGGATCCCTTCGAGGATGCGCTCGAACGTCCCCTCGCCGCGGATCGGGTCGTTGGTCGGGGCGTCGTAGCCGTCGAGCGAGATGCGGAGGTCGAGCGAGTAGTCCGAAGCCTCCTCCAGAGCTTTGAGCCGGAGGCAACGCGCAGGATCGAGCAGCAGCCCGTTCGTGAGGACGTTCGCCGGGCCGACCCGGAGCGTCGCTTCGAGGATCGCCTCCATTTCGGGGTTCAGGAACGGCTCGCCGCCGGTGAAGTAATACTCCCGCACCCCCAGCTCCGCGGCCTCGGCGAGAGAGCGCCGGACTTCGTCCAGCGTCATCATCTCGTGCGTGTGGTTGGTGGGCGAGCAGGAGACGAAGCAGTGGGTGCAGGCGAGGTTGCAGACCGTCCCCCCCACCTGGAACCAGAGCGTGTCGAGGCTCCGGAGCCCGACTTCTGGGGCGGCGGCGGAAACGGGTCGCGGTTCGGGAACGCTCATGGGGACGTCCTCGTCGATCGATCGAAACGGTGGATCGGGCCCGCGGGGACGCACGGCGTCCCGGGGCGATGGATCAGGCGAGGGCGGGGAGGGGCGGACCGCGGCCGGAGGGGGCGGACGCGAAGGCGGGCCGCGGGCTCCCCGCGGAGACCGGCAGGGCACGGCGACGGCGGGCGAGCGCGCTCCGGAGGAGGCGGGCGAGCGGGCGCCAGCGGCCATCGAAGAGCGGACCGGCGAGCCAGCGCTCCAGGTCGGCCGGGCGGTCGAGGTCCGCCAGCGGCTCCAGGAGGACCACCGGGCGGCCGGCTTCCCGGAGGGCGCGGAGGAGGTGGCGCAGCGTATCCCGCCGGCACCAGGGGAGGGCCGCGATCCCGTCGATGGGCTTTCCGGTGCCCAGCAGGTAGAAGCCGCCGTCCGGGCTGGGGCCCAGGACCACGCGATCGGGATCGTCCGCGAGGAGGTCCAGGGCGCGGGTCACGTGGGACGGGGACAGGCCGGGCACGTCGCTCCCCACGACCACGAGGGGGAAGGCGCCGCGCGCGAAGGCGTGGCGCATCGCCCCTTCGAGGCGGGAGCCGAAGCCCGTCCCCTCCTGGGGGACGTTTTCGATTCCCTGGGG
>DATHUD010000959.1:0-4857 GCA_035462575.1 Thermoanaerobaculia bacterium
CCCCTGGATGGCGGACCGCTTCGGCCTCTCGGGCGAGGACCGCTTCGGCCTGCTCTCCGCCCTCCCGCACGATCCGCTCCAGCGCGACCTCTTCACGCCCGTCTGGCTCGGCGCGGCCCTCGTGGTGCCCGACCCGGAGCGGATCGGGAGCCCCGGATATCTCGCGGAGTGGGTCCGGCGTCAGGAGGTGACCGTCCTCAACCTGACGCCGGCCATGCTGGAGCTGCTCGTGCGGGCGGCGGAGGAGACCGGCACCCAGATGCCCTCGCTCCGCCGGGCCTTCGTGGTGGGCGACCTCCTCAAGCGGTCGGACGTGGAGCGCCTCCACCGCGTGGCGCCGGGCGTCACCTGCATCAACCTCTACGGCTCCACGGAGACGCAGCGCGCCCTGTCGTACTTCGCCGTCCCCCGCTCCGGTCTTCCGGGTTTCGAGGTCCTGCCCCTCGGCCGCGGCATGGAGGGGGCCCAGCTCCTCGTGCTGAATCCCGAGGGCGCCCTCGCGGGCGTGGGCGAGCTGGGGGAGATCCACGTCCGGAGCCCCCATCTCGCGCGGGGATACCTGGACGACCCGGCCCTCACGGCGGAACGATTCCTTCCCGATACGGGTCCCCCCTCTCCCGGCGGAGGGCTGGGTGGGAGATGGGAGAGGGGGACAGGGGGTGAGGTTTCGGGTGGAGAGCGGATCTACCGCACCGGCGACCTCGGCCGCTACCGTCCGGACGGCGACGTCGAATTCGTGGGCCGGGCGGACGCCCAGGTGAAGATCCGCGGCTTCCGCATCGAGCCGGGGGAGATCGAGGCGGCCCTCGCCCGGTTCCCCGGAGTCCGCCAGAGCGTGGTGATCGTCCGCGACGGCCGGCTCGTAGCCTACGCCGTGCCGCGGCCCGGAGCCGATCTCGCGCCGGGCGAGGTCCGCGCCTTTCTTGCCGGGCGCCTGCCGGGCTCCATGGTGCCGGCGGACATCGTCGTCCTCCCCTCCCTGCCGCTCACCCGGACGGGCAAGATCGACCGCCGGGCCCTGCCCGCCCCGGAACGAGCAGCGGGGGAGGACACGGTGGCGCCCCGCACCTCAACGGAGGAGACGCTGGCCGGCCTCTGGCGCGAGCTCCTCGAAAGGGAGGAGGTCGGGATTCACGACGACTTCTTCGACCTCGGGGGCCACTCGCTGCTCGTGACCCGGCTCCTGTCGCGCATCCGGACCGCCTTCGGCGCCGAGCTCCCCCTGCGCGCCCTCTTCGAGCAGCCGACGATCGCCGGAATGGCCGCGCTCCTCGCGGAGAGCGGGGCGGCTTCGCCCGTTCCGCCCTTGACCCGGTCTCTCGACAGAGACGAGGCGCCGCTCTCCTTCGCCCAGCAGCGACTCTGGTTCCTGGACCAGCTCGACCCGGGAAGCTCCGCCTACAACATGTTCCAGGCCCTCCGCCTGGAAGGGGACCTGGACGAGGCGGCCTTCGAGGCGGCCCTGCGCGAGGTGGTCCGCCGGCAGGAGTCGCTGCGGACCCGCTTCGTGCCTCGCGGCGGGCAGGCGGTCCAGGCGATCGATCCCGCGCCCACCCTCGTGGCCCCGGTCGCCGACCTCTCGGGGCTGCCGGCGGGGCTCCGCGAGCGGGAAGGGGAACGGATCGTCCGCGAAGAGGCCCTGCGCCCCTTCGATCTGGAACGCGGGCCGGTGCTCCGGGCGCGCCTCCTCCGGCTGGGGCCGGCCGAGCGCTGGCTCGTCGTCGCCATGCACCACATCGTGTCGGACGGCCTGTCGATCGGGATCTTCGTCCACGAGGTCACGACCCTCTACGCCGGCCTCCCCCTGCCTCCGCTGGCGGTCCGGTACACGGACTTCGCGCGCTGGCAGCGGAGCTGGCTCGCGGGCGAGGTCCTGGAGCGGGAGGTCGCCTGGTGGCGGGAGCGGCTCACCGGCGCTCCGCCGGTGCTCAGCCTGCCGCTCGACCGCCCGCGCCCGGCCGTCCCCGCCGCTCCTGGCGGCAAGCGCTCGCGGCCCCTGCCGGATACGGCTGCGGCCGGCCTCCTGCGCCTCGCCCGCTCCCGCGAGGCCACGCCGTTCATGGCCGGCCTCGCCCTGGTCGACGCTCTCCTCGCCCGGCACACGGGGGAGGACGACCTCGTGGTCGGCACGCCCGTTGCCAACCGCGGGCGGCGGGAGCTCGAAGACCTGATCGGCTTCTTCGCCAACACGCTCGCCCTGCGCGTCCAGGTCCGGCGGGACCTCGGCTTCTCCGACCTCCTGGACCGCGTGCGGGAGGCCGCGCTCGGCGCCTACTCGCACCAGGACGTCCCCTTCGAGAAGCTGGTGGAAGACCTCTCCCCCGAGCGGAGCCTCCGCCACTCGCCCCTCTTCCAGGTGATGTTCGTGATGGCCGCGGCGCCGCTCGAAGGGTCCGCCGAGGGGCCGATCCGGATGTCCACCCTGCCGGTCGAGGCCGACTCGGTGCGTTTCGACCTCACCTTCCTGCTCGCGGAGGGCCCGCGCGGGCTCGCGCTCTCGGCCCATTACAACGCCGGCCTCTTCTTCGCCACCACGATCGAGCGGCTCTTGAACCACGCCGCCGTCCTCCTGACCGGCCTCGTGGCCGATCCGCACCAGCCCCTGGGGGATCTGCCGCTCCTGACCCCGGCCGAGCGGAGCCAGCTCCTGGCCGGGTGGAACGACACCGCGGCGCCGATCCCCCCTCTCCTCTTTCACGAGCTGTTTACGCGGCAGGTCCGCGAGCGGCCGGAGGCCGTGGCGGCCGTGGACGATCGGGAGGCGGTCTCCTTCCGGGAGCTCGACGCCCGCGCCAACCGCCTCGCCCGCCTCCTCTGCGCCCGGGGCGCCGGCCCCGAGGTCCGGGTGGGGCTCTCCGTCGACCGCTCGGCGGGTCTCCTCGTGGGGCTTCTGGGGATCCTGAAGTCCGGCGCGGCCTGGGTGCCCCTGGACCCCGCGTGGCCCCGGGAACGCCTCGACTGGCTCCTCGAAGATTCGGGGATCACCCTCATCGTCACCGACGAGACCCTGGCGGAGTCCGCGGCCGGGGATGGCCGCCCCTTCCCGGCGCTCGCGGCCGATCCGGACCGCCTGGCCTACGTGCTCTACACCTCGGGCTCGACCGGCCGCCCCAAGGGGGTCGCGGTCTCCCACCGCGGGATCGCCAACCTGGCTGCGGCCCAGGTCCCCGTCTTCGGGCTCGGGCCCAAGGACCGCTTCCTCCAGCTCGCCTCGCCGAGCTTCGACGCCTCGGTGGCCGAGATCTCCATGGCGTGGTGGGCCGGCGCGGAGCTTCATCTCGCCGGCCGGGACTCCCTCCTCCCCGGCGAGCCCCTGGCGCGCCTGCTCGCGGAGCGGCGGATCACGGGCTTCGCGGCGACGCCCACGGCCCTCGCGGCCCTCCCCCCCGTGCCGCTGCCGGACCTCGCGGTCGTCATCGTGGGCGGCGAGCCCTGCCCGCCGGACCTGGCGGACCGCTGGGCCGCGGGCCGGCGCTTCATCAACGCCTACGGCCCTACGGAGGTGACGGTGACGGCCTCCTTGAAGCGTCACCGGGTGGGGGACGCGGTCACGCTCGGCCGGCCGATCGCCAACGTCCGCATCCACCTGCTGGACGACCGCTTCGGCCTCGTGCCTGCCGGTGTGGCCGGAGAGATCGCCGTGGCCGGCGTGGGGCTCGCCCGGGGATACCTCGGCCGGCCGGACCTGACGGCGGACCGCTTCGTGCCCGATCCCTGGGGGCTGCCGGGCGACCGCCTCTACCGCACGGGCGACCTCGGGCGCCGCCTGCCGGACGGCGAGATCGAGCTCCTCGGCCGCGCGGACCAGCAGGTCAAGGTCCGCGGCGTCCGCATCGAGCCCGGCGAGGTCGAGGCCGCCCTGCTGCGGCTCCCGGCCGTGCGCGAGGCTTCGGTCGGCGTACGGCACGGAGAGCTCGTGGCCTGGATGGCGGCCGAGCCGCGGCCGGCCGTCCCCGAGCTGCGGCGGCTCCTCCGGGAGAGCCTGCCGGAGGCCCTCGTGCCCACGGCCTTCGTGTTCCTGGACGAGCTGCCGAAGACCCCCGCCGGCAAGACCGACCGCCGCGCCCTGCCCGACCCCGGCCGGGACCGCGTCAGGGCGGAGGAGCATGTCCCGCCGGAAACCTCCGAGGAGCGGCTCCTGGCGGACCTCTGGGCCGAGGTGCTGGGCGTCGAGAGCCCGGGCATGACGGAAAGCTTCTTCGACCTGGGGGGCCACTCGCTCCTCGCGATCCAGCTCCTGTCGCGCACAAGGGACGCCTTCGGCGTCGAGGTCCCTCTCCGCGCCCTCTTCGAGCAACCCACGATCCGGGGCCTGGCCGGATTCCTGGCGGAGGAGGCGGTGCGGGCTCCGCGGATCGATCCCCGGAAGAAAAAGACGGCGCTCTCCCTCGTGCGCCTCCAGCCCAAGGGGGACCGGCCGCCGCTCGTCGCCGTCCACCCCGTGGGGGGAAACGTCCTCGCCTATACCGAGCTGGCCCGGGAGCTGATGCCCGGCGGCCGGCC
This sequence comes from Thermoanaerobaculia bacterium, assembly GCA_035462575.1. Classification (GTDB taxonomy): domain Bacteria; phylum Acidobacteriota; class Thermoanaerobaculia; order Multivoradales; family UBA5704; genus DATARR01. The sequence goes on from DATHUD010000959.1 coordinate 4,504, forward strand.
GCTCTGGGCCCTCCAGTCCGCGGGCCTCGCGGGAGGCGAGCCGCACCGCCGGATCGAACAGATGGCCGCCGCCTACGTCGAAGAGGTCCTGGACGCCCGGCCCGCCGGTCCGTACCCCCTCCTCGGCTGGTCGCTCGGCGGCTCCATCGCCTTCGAAATGGCCCGGCAGCTCCGGCAGCGCGGCCACGAGGTCCCCCTCCTCGTGCTCGTCGACGCGTTCGCGCCCGGCACCCTCTCCGAGGAGATCCTGGACGGGATGGACGACGCCGGGCTTCTCTCCGGGATCGCCGGAGACCTGGCGGGCGTGGCCGGCCGGGAGGCGCTCGTCACGCCCGAGGAGCTGCGGGCCCTCCC
>DATHUD010000960.1:0-5038 GCA_035462575.1 Thermoanaerobaculia bacterium
CGCCGCCGCCCTCCTCCTCGAAAACCGGGTCGGAGAGCACTTCGACGCCGTCGTCACCGGCGCTTCCCGGAAAGGCACCTGGGTCCGCCTCTGCCGCCTGGGCGTCGAAGGCCGGCTCGAAAAGGGCTGGCAGGGGCTCGATGTAGGAGACCGCGTGCGCGTGCGGCTCCTCGGGACCGACGCGGAGAGGGGCTTCATCGATTTCGCACGGTACTCCCACTGACATGGCTGATCCCAAATTTCCGACCGACTTCCTTCCCTCGGGCTTCTTCGCCTTCCGCACTCCGCTCCTCCCCTTCGAGGAGCTGGAGGCCTGGGCCGAAGGGCTCGAAGCGCCGGCCGTCCTCGGGGACCCCGAGCGCCTGGAGCGGGCCCTCACCGCCGACCGCGAGCGGCTCCGCGCCCGGCTCGCCGCGCTCGCCGCCCGGCCCGAGGTTCTGGAGGCCGTGTTCATCGCCTCCCCGTCCCTCTACGAGAGCCTGGAGACCTGGCGCGCCGCCCCGGACGGCAAGAAGGGGCAGCGCGCCGAGCGGGCCCTGGTGCGCTACATCTACCGCATGGCCGCCCGGGCCACCCCCTTCGGCCTGTTCTCCGGCTGCTCGCTCGGTCCCGTCGCTCTGGGCGGCGAGTCCGAAGGGGGCGCGGCCACCCGGCTGGCGGTGGCGCCCCGCAAGGCGTACGAGCGTCACACCCGGCTGGACATGGACTACCTCTTCGCCCTCTGCGAAGACCTGGGCCGCGATCCCGCGCTGCGCGAAGAGCTGCTCTACCGCCCCAACACCAGCCTCTACCGGGCCGCGGGCCGGCTCCGCTACGCCGAGGCCCGGCTGGACAAGAAGGTCCGCTCCCACCATCTCGTGGCGGTGGAAGAAAACGACTATCTGGCCGAGGCCCTCCGCCGCGCGAGCGGCGGCGCCCGCATCAGCGACCTGGTCACCGCCCTGGTGGAATTCGATCCGGACGGCGAGGTCACTCCCGAGGAGGCGCGGGAGTTCGTCCTGGAGCTCGTCGACAGCCAGGTGATCGTCTCCGACCTCTCCACCCCGGTCACCGGCCCCGAGGCCATCCACGACCTGATCGACCAGTTGAGCAGCCTGCCGCTCACCCGGGAGACGGCCGAGCGCCTCGTCCAGGTGCGCGAAGCCCTGGCGGCGCTCGATGCCGGAGGGCCCGGCGCGCCTCCCGCGCGCTACGTCGAGGTGGCCGACACCCTGAAGGAGCTCCCCACCTCCGTCGAGCTCTCGCGCCTCTTCCAGCTCGACATGGTAAAGCCCGCGGACCGCCCCTTCCTGGGGACCGCCGTGGTCGAGGAGCTCCTGCGCGGCATCGAGATCCTCCATCGCCTCGCGGGCAAGGGGGCGCAGGAATCCCTCGACAAGTTCCGCAAGGATTTCAACGACCGGTACGAAGGCCGGGAGGTCCCCCTGCTGGAGGTGCTGGACGAAGAGATCGGCATCGGCTTCGAGCGCTCGGGCGACGTGGGCGCCGAGGCTTCGCCGCTCCTGCGCGGCATCGCGCTCGCCGGCCAGGCCGCGGACCCGTCCGTGCCCTGGGGACGGCGCCAGGCCGTTCTTCTCGCCAAGCTCCAGGAGGCCCAGGCCCAGGGGAAACAGGAGATCGAGATCACCCCGGAGGATCTGGAGCGCATGGCGCCGGACGAGGCGACGAAAGAGCGGACGCCTCTCCCGGACGCCCTCCAGATCATGGCGACCCTCTCCGCCGCCTCGCCCGAGGCCCTGGAGCGGGGGGACTTCCGGTTGCTGTTCGAAAACGCCGGGGGCCCCTCGGGCGCCCGCCTCCTGGGGAGGTTCTGCCACGCCGACGCGGCCCTCTCACAACACGTCGTGGAGCACCTCCGGGCCGAGGAGGCCCTGCGGCCCGACGCCGTGTTCGCGGAGATCGTCCACCTCCCGCAGGGGAGGATCGGCAACATCCTCGCCCGTCCCGTGCTGCGCGACTACGAGATCCCCTACCTGGGCCGCTCCGGCGCGCCCCTGGAGCGGCAGATCCCGGTCACCGACCTCCGGGTGTCGGTCGAGGGCTCCCGGATCGTGGTCCGCTCCGAGCGGCTCGGCAGAGAGGTGATCCCCCGGCTGACCAGCGCCCACAACTTCTCCCGCGGCAGCCTCGGGATCTACCGCTTCCTCTGCATGCTGCAGACGCAAGGGAACCTGGGAGGGGTCGGATGGAGCTGGGGAGCGCTCGACGGCGCCCCCTTCCTCCCCCGCGTCACGTATGGCCGCCTGGTCCTCTCCCGCGCCACCTGGGGGATGACCCAGGAAGAGATCGAATCGCTCACGAAAACCAAGGGAGCGGAGCGCTTCGCCGTCATCCAGGAGTGGAGGGCAAAGCGCCGCCTGCCGCGCCTGATCGCCCTGGCCGACGCGGACAACGAGCTGCTGATCGACCTCGACAACGTCCTCTCGATCGAGACCTTCCTGGACGTCGTCGAAGGGCGGGACCGGGCCCGGCTCCTCGAGTTCTATCCCGGCCCGGACGAGCTCCCCGCCGCGGGACCCGAGGGCCGGTTCGTCCACGAGCTCGTCGTCCCCTTCGTGCGCAAGCCCCGGGGGACCCAGGCGGCCCGGCCGTCCGGAAGAGTCGAGGTCTCCCCCATCCGCAGGAGCTTCCCGCCCGGCACCGAGTGGCTCTACGCCAAGCTCTATACGGGCACCGCCACGGCCGACGTCCTCCTGCGCGACGTGCTGACGCCCGTCATCCGCGAGATCCTGGAGGCAGGCGCCGCGGACGGCTGGTTCTTCCTCCGCTACGGCGACCCCGAATGGCATCTGCGCCTGCGCTTCCACGGGGACTCCACGAGGCTCGTCACGCAGGTCTTCCCCCGGCTCCAGGCCGCGGTCGCGCCCCTGGTCGACGAAGGGCGGGTCTGGCGCGTCCAACTCGACACCTACGAGCGGGAGGTCGAGCGCTACGGAGGTCCGGAAGGGATCGTGCTCGCCGAGCGCCTGTTCCACGAAGACAGCGAGGCCGTGCTCGCCATCCTCGAAATGCTCGAAGGGGACGAGGGGGCCGATTTCCGCTGGCGGCTCACGCTGCGGGGGATCGACATGCTGCTCGACGACCTCGGGTTCGACGCCGCGACCAAGCTCCGGGTGCTCTCCGGCATGCGCGAGAGCTTCACCCGCGAGTTCGGCGGCGGCAAGGGGCTCCGGGTCCAGCTCGATCAGCGGCTCCGGGAAGAGCGGCGAAAGCTCTTTTCCCTGCTCGACCCCGCGGGAGACCAGGACAGCCCGCTCGCTCCGGCGCTCGAAGTCCTCCACCACCGCTCCGCCCGGAACGCGCCGATCGTCGCCGAGCTGAAGCGCCTGGAAACCGAAGGCAAGCTGACCTCCTCCCTCGCCGAGATGGCCCCGAGCTACGTCCACATGCACGTGAACCGGATGATCCGCTCGGCCGCCCGGGCCCACGAGCTCGTGCTCTACGACTTCCTCTATCAGCTCCTGGAATCGAGGGCCGCGAGGGCAAGGAAGGGGGCCTAGGCTGCGGGGCCCTGAAGGACGAGCACAGACTCTCCACGGACCCCCACGGACGAACAATCCCCTTTCTCGTCCGTGAAGGTCCCTGTTCGTCCGTGTTCGTCCTTCGCCTCAGCCCCCCGCGCGGGGCGGCACGGAGACCAGGAGAAGCCGGTCCCACTCCGGCTCGACCGGAGTCGTGGCGCCCAGGAGGGACAGCCCCAATCCCGCGACCCCGGTGAGGAATCCCGGCTCCTCCCGCCAGTCCAGCGCCCCCTCTTCGTCGGCCACGTACAGGAGATATCCGCCCAGCCCCTCTCCCGGACGCCGTTGATCCAGCGTGCGCAGAAACCAGGTGCGGGCCGCCTCGGCAAACAGCGGATCGCCCGTCGCCTGGGCCAGGCGGTTGAACAGGTGGGCGTTGCCGGCCATGCCGTGGCACACCCCGGCGTCCACGGTGCCCGAAGCTTCGAGCGTCCGCGCGGCACAGGCCCGGCCGAGCGCCAGGGCCTCGCGCTCCCAATCCTCCTGCCCCACCGCGCGGGCCGCGAGGAGCAGGGAGAGCGTGATGCCGAGGTCGCCATAGCACCAGGCGAGCCGGGAGGGGCCCGGCTCGACGCCGGGAGCGACGCTGTAGGGGAAGACCGAGCCCGCGCCCTCCGGCAGCTTCTGCCGGAGGAGCCAGGAGACCGCGCCGGAAAGGAGCGGGCGGGCCTCCTCCACCCCCGCGGCGCACGCTTCCCCGAGGAACCCGATCACCCCCGGAACGCCGTGGGCCACCCCCACGTTGAAGTTCCCCTCCGGATAGCGCTCCACGTTCACCGGCCCGACGAGATGAGCCGGGGTGTGCCACGTGATCCCCTCCGGCTCCCGCACAGCGATTTCGGACAAGCGGGCCATCACCTTCGCCAGGCACTCCGGCCCGCCCCGGCGGGCCCCGCGCTCCAGGGCGTACACCCCGAAACCCACGAGGCCGCTGATCAGGTCGTAATCCATCACCCACGGCGTGTGCCCGAGGTACTCCAAGATGGCGGCCGCCACCTCCTCGCCCGGATCCTCGCCGCCCTCCTCGTCCTCGAAGACCCGCCCGCGGAGGTGCTCCAGCGTCCAGGCCACCCCGGAGAATCCTCCGTAGAGGCTGGGCGGAGACTGCACCGCCCCCGTCCCCTCGATCGCCCGCTCCAGAAGCTCCAGGGCGAAGTCCCCGAAACTTTCTCCGGGCTGGGCCTCGGGCCGGGCCGGGTCCAGATAGGCGAAGAAACAGGCCAGCCCCGCGTCGCCCCCCGCGAGGGAAGGTCCGCGGCGGGACCAGGACGTGGCGGTGCTCCGGGAAGAGTCGGAGGCAATCCGGCGGAGGTCGGCGGCGATCTCGTCGATCGCTTGTTGCGCGCGCTCCGCGAGGTCGCCCGTCAAGATCGGCTGCCAGGGGGTCCGCGGGAGGTCTCGAATCATTCGCGCAGTGTATCGAAGAACCGGCCGTGGCCTGCGACCTCACCCTCCGGCTCCCTCTCCTAAAAGGAGAGGGAGAGAAAGCAAACCCAGACAAACCGGAGCCCCTCTCC
>DATHUD010000961.1:0-10439 GCA_035462575.1 Thermoanaerobaculia bacterium
CTCCAACACCCTCATGGCGCAGCAGCCCGCGAAAGCCGTGACGCTCGTCGAGAACCACGACACGCAGCCGCTCCAGGCGCTCGAGTCGCCCGTGCAGGACTGGTTCAAGCCGCTCGCCTACGCGTTCATCCTGCTGCGCGAAGAAGGCTACCCCTCGGTCTTCTATCCCGACTACTACGGGGCCACCTACACGGACCGCGGCATCACGATCAACCTGGCGTCCCACAAGGTGATCCTCGACAAGCTCCTGGACGCCCGGAAGAATTTCGCCTACGGCCCGCAGTACAACTACCTCGACCACGCAAACCTGATCGGCTGGACGCGCTTAGGGAACGCCCAGCACCCGCGGGCCCTGGCGGTGATCCTTTCGGACGGGCCCGGCGGCTCGAAGTGGATGGAGGTCGGCAAGGCCAACGCCCGCTTCTTCGATCACACGGGGAACCGCAACGACACCGTGACCACCAACGAGTGGGGCTGGGGGGAGTTCCCAGTCAACGGCGGGTCGGTCTCCGTGTGGGTGCAGGAGGAGATCGTGCCCAACCAGGTCTCGGTCTATTTCACCTGCAACAACGGCTACACGGTGACCGGCCAGGACGTCTACGTGGTCGGCAACCTCAACGAGTTGGGCGCGTGGGATACGGCGAAGGCGGTCAAGCTCTCGCCGGTCAACTACCCGAGCTGGAGCGATTCGATCGCCAACCTCCCCTCGAACACCCAGGTGCAGTGGAAGTGCATCAAGAAGCAGGGGACGGCCGTCGTCTGGCAGGGCGGGGCGAACAACGTGTTCACGACTCCCTTGACCGGATCGACGACCGCGACCGGGTCCTTCTAGCCATGCGCGGCCCGGTGCTCCTCGCTTTCCTGCTCCTGGCCGGGGTGGCCCGGGCCCAGGAGCCTCCCGGCGCCGCCGGCCCCATGGCCCTGGACGGCGTCGCCGGCGCCTCCTGGACGCGGGCGCTGACCCGGGTCACCTGGCCGAACCGGGACGGCCACGCCACGGTGGTGCTGAACGACAAGCTGTACGTCCTGGGCGGCTGGGGCACCGGACCGCTCAACGACGTCTGGTCGTCGGCCGACGCGGTCGACTGGACGCTCGTCACGGCCGAGGCGCCGTGGGCGGCCCGCAAGGCGCCCGCCGCCGTCGTCTTCCACGACAGGATTTGGCTCCTCGGCGGCTCGCTCGGAGTGGAGACCACGAACGACGTGTGGTCCTCGCCCGACGGCGCGGCCTGGACCCGGGCGGTCGAGAAGGCCCCCTGGCACCGGCGCCACAACCACGCGGCGGTCGTTTTCGACGGGAAGATCTGGGTGCTCGGCGGCTGGGGCCTCAAGGATTGGAACGACGTCTGGTCTTCCACGGACGGCGCGACCTGGACACAGGCCACGGCCGCCGCGCCCTGGTCTCCCCGGAACGGCCACACCGCGGTCGTCCACGGCGGCCGGATCTGGGTGATGGGCGGCTGGGGCCGGAAGCCCGACGGCAGCGAAGGCAATCTGAACGACGTCTGGTCTTCGGCCGACGGCGTCGCCTGGGAGCGCGCCACCGAGCGCGCCCCCTGGGCGCCCCGCAACCACCACGCCGCCGTCGAGTACGACGGCAGGGTGTGGCTCCTGGGCGGCTGGGGGCAGGCGGGCGCCAAGGAAGGAAATCTGAACGACGTGTGGTCGTCCGAGGACGGCGTCACCTGGCGGCCGGCCACGGGGCAGGCGCCGTGGCTCCCCCGGAACGGTCACACGTGCGTGGTGTTCCAGGACAGGATGTGGGTGATCGGCGGCTGGAGCCACTTCATCGGCGGCACCAGCGTGAACGATCTTTGGTCCTCGGGCGGTTGAGCGTTCCGGAGACCGTGCGGCAGTATCCAATCAATCAGGAGGTTCATCGATGTCCGCAAAATCCGATCGATCCCGAGCAGCCGTACTGCTGCTCCTTCTCTGTTCTCTCTGGGCGGTCCCGGCGTTCGCCGCGCACACGCCCGGCCCGGCGAGCGTAACGGTCGCCGGAAGCCTGCAGTCGGAGCTCGGCTGCTCCGAGGACTGGCAGCCCGGCTGTGCCGAAACCCACCTGACCTTCGACGCGGACGACGGCGTCTGGCAGGGGATTTTCGACCTCTTGGCCGGCAGCTATGAATACAAGGCGGCTTTGAACGATGCGTGGGACGAGAACTACGGCGCCAACGCCGCCTCGAACGGCGGCAACATCGGCCTGAGCCTCGCGTCCGACTCCGCGGTCAAGTTCTACTACTCGCACGAGACCCACTGGATCACCAGCAATAAAAACGCGGTGATCGCGACCGCTCCCGGGAGCTTCCAGTCCGAGCTCGGCTGCCCGGGCGACTGGCAGCCGGACTGCCTCCGCTCCTGGCTCCAGGACCCGGACGGCGACGGCATCTACACCTTCTCGACCCGCGCGATTCCGGCCGGCGACTACGAGACCAAAGTCGCGATCAACGAGAGCTGGTCGGAGAACTACGGCCAGAACGGTGAATCGAACGGGGCGAACATCGCCTTCACCGTGGCGTCGGACTGCGCCGAAACGGTCTTCACGTACAACGCGGAGACTCACGTGCTCACGATCGGCGCGGGCGCGGCAGTCGAGCAGCCGAACAGCGTGACGATCGCCGGCAGCCTCCAGTCCGAGCTTGGCTGCCCGGACGACTGGCAGCCCGGCTGCGCCAACACCCACCTGACCTTCGACGGGGCCGACGGCGTCTGGCAGGGAACGTTCAACCTTCCGGCCGGCGGCTGGGAGTACAAGGCGGCCCTGAACGATTCGTGGGACGTGAACTACGGCGCGAACGCCACGCCGAACGGCGCCAACATCCCGCTGACCACGACCGAGGCGGGAGACGTCAAGTTCTATTACGATCACGTCACCCACTGGGTGGCCGACAACAAGAGCAAGATCATCGCGACGGCCCCCGGCAGCTTCCAGTCCGAGCTCGGGTGTCCGGGCGACTGGCAGCCGGACTGCCTGCGCTCCTGGCTTCAAGACCCGGACGGCGACGGCATCTACACCTTCTCGACGCGGAGCATCCCGGCGGGCAGCTATGAGGTCAAGGTCGCGATCAATGAAAGCTGGTCCGAAAACTACGGCGCGAACGGCGCGCGGGACGGCGCCAACATCTCCTTCTCGGTGCCCGGCTCCTGCGCCGAGGTCTTCTTCTCCTACGACGCGGCGAGCCACGTGCTGACCGTCTCCTCGTCCGGCGCCCCGCGCGGCAACATCACCCGGGCTCAAGCCTACTGGGTCACGGAGGACACGATCGCCTGGAACCCCGGCGCGGTCGACGCCTCCTGGACGGTCGCGCTCCACGCCGATCCGGACGGCGGCCTGACGCTTACGCCCGAAGGCGTCGAGGGCGGCACCACCATTCCGCTCGTCTACGATCCGGCGGGCCTCTCCGGCGAGATCAAGGAGAAGTTCCCCCACCTCGCGGCCTTCAAGGCGTTCAAGATCCCGGCCGAGCATCTCGACGAGGTGCCGGAGATCCTGAAGGGCCAGATCGCCGTCTCCGCCAAAGACGCGAGCGGGACGCTGGTCGACGCCACGTCGCTCCAGATCCAGGGCGTGCTCGACGACCTCTACACCTCAGACGCCGAGCTCGGAGCCACGTTCAGCGACGGCATGATCCCCACGCTCCGGGTCTGGGCGCCCACGGCGCGGTCGGTCAAGCTCCAGCTCTTCGACGACTCGACCTCCGCGATCCCGATGAACGTCCACGACATGACGCTCGACCCCGCGACGGGCGTGTGGACGATCACGGGCGGCCGGAGCTGGGTCGGCAAGTACTACCTCTACGAGGTCGAGGTCTTCGTCCGCACGACGGGCGAGGTCGAGACCAACGGGGTGACCGATCCGTACTCGGTCTCTCTCTCCGAAAACAGCCAGCGGAGCCAGATCGTCTCGCTCGACGCTCCGGCCTGGAAGCCCGAGGGGTGGGACACCTACACGAAGCCCGCGCTTGCCGCGTTCGAGGACATCGTCCTCTACGAGCTTCACCTGCGCGACTTCAGCGTGAACGATCCGAGCGTGCCCGAGGAGTTGAAGGGCACCTACCGGGCCTTCACCCTGAACGATTCGAACGGCATGCGGCACCTGCGCTCGCTGGCCCAGGCCGGCCTCACGCACGTCCACCTGCTGCCGGTCTTTGACATCGCGACGATCGACGAGGACAAGTCGAGCTGGCAGGAGCCGGCGGGCGATCTTTCGAGCTTCCCGCCCGACTCCGAAGAGCAGCAGGCCCGGGTGTCGGCCGTGGCCGACCTCGACGGCTTCAACTGGGGATACGACCCGTGGCACTACACGGTGCCCGAGGGGAGCTACTCGACGGACCCCGACGGCGCGACGCGCATCCTCGAGTTCCGCAAGATGGTCCAGTCGCTCAACGCAAACGGCCTCCGGGTGGTGATGGACGTGGTCTACAACCACACCAACTCCGCGGGGCAGAACGACAAGTCGGTGCTCGACAAGATCGTGCCCGGCTACTACCACCGGCTGAACGCGGACGGCAACGTGGAGACCAGCACCTGCTGCCAGAACACGGCCTCCGAGTTCAACATGATGGAGAAGCTCCTGGTCGATTCCGTGGTCACCTGGGCCACCGCCTACAAGGTGGACGGCTTCCGCTTCGACCTCATGGGTCACCACATGAAGCGGAACCTCCTGAAGCTCCGGGCGGCGCTCGACGCGCTGACCGTGGCCGAGGACGGGGTGGACGGCAGCAAGATCTACCTCTACGGCGAGGGCTGGAACTTCGGTGAGGTGGCCAACAACGCCCGCGGCGTACAGGCGACCCAGCTCAACATGGCGGGCACCGGCATCGGCACCTTCAGCGACCGTCTGCGCGACGGCGTGCGGGGCGGCGGCCCGTTCTCCGGCATCCAGGAACAGGGTTTCCTGACCGGCCTCTTCTACGACCCGAACGCCACCAACCAGGGCTCGGCCCAGGACCAGCTCAACCGGCTCCTTCTGCTGACCGACTGGATCCGGGTGGGCCTCGCCGGCAACCTGGCCGACTTCACGCTCGAAGACCGGAACGGCAACCTCGTCACCGGCAAGGAGATCGACTACAACGGCCAGCCGGCCGGCTACACAGAGGACCCGCAGGAGGTCATCTCCTACATCGAGGCGCACGACAACGACACGCTGTTCGACGCCATCCAGTTGAAGGCCCCGGTTCCGACCCTCATGGCCGACCGGGTGAGAATGCAGAACCTCGGCATGAGCATCCTGGCCTTCGGGCAGGGCATCCCCTTCTACCACGCGGGCGTCGAGCTCCTGCGCTCGAAGTCCCTGGACAGGAACAGCTACAACTCGGGCGACTGGTTCAACAAGCTCGACTTCACCTACCAGACGAACAACTGGGGCGTGGGCCTGCCGCCCGCCCGGGACAACCAGTCGAACTGGCCGATCATGCAGCCGCTCCTGGCGAACCCCGCCCTGAAGCCGGCGGCCGGCAATATCGAAGACGCCTATGCCCACTTCCGCGAGGTGCTCGCCATCCGCAAGAGCACCCCGCTCTTCCGGCTCCGCACGGGCGAGGAGATCGAGGAGAAGGTCGACTTCCACAACACCGGACCGGGCCAGATCCCCGGCGTCATCCTGATGACCGTCGCGGATGAGGAGGGCTCGGTCGACCGCGCCCACGACCTCCTCGTGGTGGTGATCAATGCCAACGACGAGACCCAGGCCGTGACAGAGCCCGGCCTCGCCGGCGAGAGCCTCGCGCTCCACCCGCTCCAGGCGAGCTCTTCCGACCCGCTCGTCCGCACCTCGGCCTTCGCGGCCGCGACCGGCACCTTCACCGTGCCGGAGCGCACCGCGGCCGTGTTCTGGTCGTTCCGCCCGGCGGCCGACCAGATCCGGCTCCTGATCGCCGACATCGACGCCCTCGAAGCCGCGGGCGTCTTGAGCGGCGGCCAGGCCAACTCCCTCAAAGCCAAGCTCCAGGCTGCTCTCCGGCAGGCGGAGCGCGGCAACGACAACGCGGCGGAGAACCAGCTCGGAGCGTTCTTGAACGAGGTCCGCGCCCTGGCCGGCCAGGGTGTCCTCACGGCGGAACAGGCCGCGGCCCTGACCGCCAACGCCACCCTCGCCATCGAGGAGCTCCGCCGGTAGCCTCGCGCTCCCCGCGGATCACCCCATCGGCCGTCGCCCTCCGGGGCGGCGGCCGTTTCGTTTTGGCATAGGATCTCCCCCCATGTCCGCCACCACCTTCCCCTTCCGCCCCTGGGTGCGGAGCACCAGCCGGCGCGCGCTCGTCTGGGGGATCGCCGTCGTGGTGGTGATCGGCGCGGCCTCCCTGTTCCTCAAGTCCGGGGACCGGGACGACTGGGCACGAGCCTTTGGAGTCCTCCTCGCCTACAGCCTTCTCTTCTGGGTGAGCCTGATCAAGATCTGGTGGACGGCGGGGCAGCCGGCCGTGGCCCTGGACGACGAGTCCTTCTCCTACCAGCCACTCCACACCTTCAAGCCGCGCCGGACCTCTTTCGAGCGGGTGCTCGCCGTCAACCCGCGCCCGGGCACCGAGGCGCTCCGCTTTGTCGTCGAGAAAAACGGCACCGCCCGCGAGCTCTTCCTGAACCTCGCGGTGGTCAAGGGACAACACCGCTTCCTGGAGCTCCTGGAAGAGCGCCTGGAAACGGTGGGGCTGGAGAGGGTCCCCGGCCGGGAGCACTCATGGCGCCGGCCGGGGTGGGAAGATCCTGGAATGAACGTCGGACCGCAGGTCTGACGTTCGCTGCTACCGCCGGCCGACGGAGGTCGAGCCGTCGCCCGTCTTCGCGAAGCCGGTGACGATGTAGGTGCCCGAGCGCTGATCCTTCTTGAGCTTCAGGATGTTTTTCCGCTCGGCGTCTTCCAGCAGCTCCGAGAACGTGCTGTAGCCGTAGTAGCCCTCGTTGAAGGAGGGCTTCTTTCTCTGCATCGTCTGCTTGATCATCGAGCCCCAGAGCACGTCCTTGTTCTCGCGGATCAGCGCCTGGATGGATTCGATCATCAGGCTGAAGGCCTCGGCCGTCTTCTTGTTCAGGCCGTCGAGCTTCGGGCCCTTCTGCGAGTCGCGCCAGACGTCCTCGTAGTAGATGAACTCGTCGCAGTTGTCCACGAGCAGGTTCGAGGAGGAATTCTTGACGCCGATGCCGATGACGTACTTGTTGTTCTCCTTGAGCTTCGAGACCAGCGGCGAGAAGTCGCTGTCGCCCGACAGGATCACGAACGTGTCGAGGTGCTCCTTCGAATAGGAGAGGTCCATCGCGTCCACGACCATCTTGATGTCGGCGCTGTTCTTGCCCGAGTAGAACTTCTGCGGGATGTCGATCAGCTCGATCGCGGCCTCGTGGAAGGGGCGCTTGTAGTCGCTGTAGCGCTCCCAGTCCGCGTAGGCCTTCTTGACGATGATCTTGCCCTTTTCGAGCAGGCGCTCGAGGATCAGGGTGATCTCGAACTTGCCGATGTCCGAGTCGCGCACGCCCAAGGCGATGTTCTCGAAGTCGCAGAACAGGGCGATCTTGCGCTCGTGGTCGGCGCGCTGGCGGTCCGGAACGGAGATGATGATCTCCCGGGGGCTCATGGTGTCGAAATCGCCGGGGATCACGTAGCTGTCGCGGCTCTCGCGGCTCTCACGGACGCTTCTGGCGGCGGGAACGGGGGCGAGCGCGCGCGGCGGCGCGGGGGCCTGGGCGGCGCGGGGCGCGGACTGGGCGACGCGCCGAGGGGCCGGGGCCGGCTCCTCGTAGGCGGGCTCTTCGCGCGCCGGCTCTTCGTCCTCGTCCTCGTCGGCGGCCTCCGCCGTGGAGGACGCGGCCTTGCCGTTCTTGCGCCGGCCGCCGCGGCGGCGGGAGCGCTTGCGCCGGCTTTCGGCCTTCTCCTCCTTCTCCTCCGCGGTCATTCCGGCGGTCTCTTCGGAAGCCTCGGCCTCCACCTCCAGGTCCTCGCCGGCCTCCTCGTCCGCATCGAGATCGGCCTCGTCGGCCTCCTCGGCCTGGGCCTCCGTGTAGGTCAGAGACCGGCCGAAGGCCATCTCCATTTCGGGCTCCTCGAAAGCAGCGGGCTCCCCGAAGACGGCGGGCTCTTCGAAGACCGGGGCGGGCGGCGGCGAGACCGTCTCCGGCTCGGACCACTCCGCGCGAGGCTCCGGCAGAGCGGACCACTCGCGGGGCTCCGGCTCGGCCGGCCACTCCATGCGGGGCTCCGGCTCGGCCGGCTCTTCGCTCACGGGCTCCGGAAAGAGGGGGTAGGCGGCGGTTTCGGGGGGCGAGGGGGCAGCGGGAGGCGTTTCACGCTCCCGGGACTCCTGCTTCTGCTTTTCTCGATTCTCTTCGTCTGCGGCGCCCTCTGCTGTGGGGCGCATCCACCATGGACTCAAGGGCTACTCCTTTTGGCGAGCCCTGAGCAGGGCTCGCAGAGGATCTCTCTCGGTCAGTCTTCCGTCGAGGCAAAAAGCTTCGGATTCGTCTGCGGCGCAGTCAAAATGGCCACAGAGGTGGCGGGGCGGACCGAAGGACCGACATTCAAGTATAGCATGAGGAAACCGAAGCCGCATCGGGGGCGCGGACTTCGTCTCAATCCAGGTCGAAAGGACGCGGAGGCGGACCCTCGTCCGGATCTTCCTCGGCCCGGCGCATCGCTTCCCGGAACTTCTCTTCCAGGATGCGGTCGCGGTCCTTCAGGGCCGCCACCTCGCGCGTGAAGATGTCCTCGGCCCGGGACTTGTCCTCGTCCAGCCCTTTCAAGAGGGAGTCGAAGTCCTTGCCGCCGGCGAGCGGCTGCTTGGCCTTGCGATGGGAGAGGACCTGGCCGGTCTCGACGTCGATGACCAGATCGGAGCTGCAATCGGGGCAACGGACGGTCAGCTTGCGGGTGTCGGCCATGGCCCCATTCTAGCCACTTCTGGTAAGTTACGCGCGCCATGCCCGAAACCGAGCCTTTGAAGACCCGTGACGAAGCCTGGGACCTCCTCTGCCAGTACACGGAAAAGGAGGGCCTGCGCAAGCACGCCCTGGCCGTCGAGGCCGCCATGCGCTACTACGCCCGCCTCTGGAGTGAGGACGAGGAGCTCTGGGGCCTGACCGGCCTCCTCCACGACTTCGACTACGAGCGCTGGCCCGAACCCGCGGATCACCCCTACCGCGGCATCGAGATCTTGACCGCCCAGGGCTACCCCGAGGTGATGCGCACGGCCATCCTGGGCCACGCCCCCTACACCAACACGCCCCGGGAAACCCGCCTCGCGAAAGCCCTCTACGCCTGCGACGAGCTCGCCGGCTTCGTCACGGCGGTCGCCCTGATCAAGCCGAGCAAATCGCTCGCGGACGTGGACCTCCCCTCGGTCAAGAAGCGCCTCAAGGAGAAGTCCTTCGCCCGCGGGGTGAGCCGCGAAGACGTCTACCAGGGCACCGAGGAGCTGGGCCTCCCGCTCGACGAGCACATCGAGAACGTGATCAAGGCGCTCCAGGCGGAGTCGGGGCGGCTGGGGTTGTAGGGGGAACACGGACTTACACGGACGGAAACGGACTCACAGGGACGGCTCGAAGCTTTTGTCCTTTGTCCTTTGGGTCCTTGCTGTCCTTTAGGTCCTTTGTTTTCCAGGCGGCACCAGCCACGCCGCCACCGCCCCCAATCCCAGCGCCGCGATCAGGCACCCCCACAAAAACGCCCACGGTCTGTACACCAGATCGAGCCTCCGCTCCCCCAGAGGCAGATCGGCCGCGAGGAAGGCTCCGGCCTCCCGGGTCGCCGGGTAGAGACGCCCTTCGACAAGCAGGCGCCAGCCGCCGTCCTGGTAGAGGTTCGATCCGAGCCGCCGAGGGGCGGCGGAGCGGACTCGGGCGGTCAGGTGCTGCGCGTCCAGGAGGGGGATGTTGAGGCGGTCCCCGGGTTCCGCGTCTTCCAGGAAGAGGCGGGGCCGGGCGCCGGGTCGCTCCCAAACCCAGCCGTCCGGGCTTTCCAGGACCCGCTTCAGAGGGGGCCGGAGGCGGACGCCGGGGGGCGTCAGGATGTATTTCACCCCGAGCCGCCGGTAGAGCGGGTGGCGCACGTTGCCGAATTGCGGGGACTCCCCCTGCCAGCGGACGGTCAGCGGCGCGGTCAGCTCGACGTACTCCCGGGGCATCATGGGGTTGTAGATCCGCGCGTCCGGGATGCCGTAGAGGGAGGCGACGTTCGGGGGGAACGCCCGGCCGAGGGCGGCCATCCGGTAGCCCGGCCCGGCCTTGCGCCAGACCTCCAGGTTCGCCTGGAGGAAGCGGACCGGCTCGGTCTCCGGCAGGTTCAGCCGCTTCGGCATGGGCGGGTTCGCCGGGCCGTGGGCAAGAATCAGCTCCGCAGCCACGAGCGCCGAGATTCCCGCCACCGCCAGCCGGCCCGCCCCCTTGCGCCGCCACGTGCCCGCGGCCAGGAGCAGGAGGACGGCGAGGACGAGGAACCTCCCCTGCCAGTG
>DATHUD010000962.1:0-3281 GCA_035462575.1 Thermoanaerobaculia bacterium
TGTTCCTCTCCGGCTCGGACGTGGACCTCCGCGACTCCCGCTTCTTCGGCAATGACGTGGTCCCGGGGGTGTCTGAGCCGATCAACCAGTCCCGGGGAGCGGCTCTCCTGACCACTCCGCGGACGAACCCCGCGCGGCCGAGGAACGTGGCCGGCGTGGTGGCGGGCTCGGTCTTCGCCGAAAACCTCGGGCTGCCGGTCTGGGAGATCGAACCGTCCGATGGACCGATCAACGACGTGCGCTACGACGGGAACCGCTTCGACTCCGGCACGTTCGGGGACCGGGTGTACGTCCACACCCCAGCCGCTGCGAACGGCGCGAGCGTCTCCGTTTTGAACAGCCTGTTCGTCAACCGCCCCGGCCGGGTCTCGACGCCGAAGAGCGCGGTTCCCAACGCGAGGGTCTCGAATCCGTGGGAGGGCGCGCTCGTGGCCGTGCCCGCGCCGGAGAGCGTGGGCGCGGAGCCCACCTCGCCTCAGGGCACCCTCCTCGCCTACGCCTGGAGCGGCCGGTCGGCCGGGCTCGCGGGGCAGACGCTCCCCGGGAAGTCCGGGCTCCTGCCCGTGGCGCCGGGAGACTACACGCTCGCCGTGGACCAGAGCGCAACGGCCGCGGCCCGGGTCACCGGCTCGTGCACGGCCGGGCCCTATCTCTGCCTGAACAACAACCGCTTCCGCGCCGAGGTGATCTGGAAGGCCAACGGCGGCTCGGGCGCCGGCCAGGCGGAGGCGCTCTCGGGAGACACGGGCTACTTCTGGTTCTTCGACCGGGCGAACGCCGAGCTGGTCGTCAAGGTGCTGGACGGCCGCGGGGCCAACAACCACTTCTGGGTTTTCTACGGCGCCCTGACCAACGTGGAGTACACGCTCCGGATCACCGACACGGTCACCGGCACCGTGAAGACCTACACCAATCCCCCGGGCCGCTTCGCGAGCGCCGGGGACACCTCGGCGTTCCCGGCCAAGGCGGACAAGGAGACGGAGGAGGCCGTCGCCTGGGAGCCCGAGGCGTTGGACGCCGTCTCCTCCGAGGCCACGGCCTGTGGGCCGCTCGCGCTCTGCCAGAACAACGGACGCTTCCGGGTGGAGCTCGCCTGGAAGGATTTCGCCGGGGTCACCGGCTCCGGCCAGGCGGTGCCGCTCACGAGCGACACCGGCTACTTCTGGTTCACCTCGCCAGGGAACATTGAGGTCATCGTGAAGGTGCTGGACGGCCGGGCCCTGAACGGCCACTTCTGGGTGTTCTACGGCGCCCTGAGCAACCAGGAGTACACGATCACGGTGACGGATACGGTGACCGGGGTCTCCAAGAGCTACTTCAACCGGCTCAACAAGTTCGGCAGCCAGGGGGATACGTCGGCGATTCCGGGAAGTTGAAAGGACCTAAAGGACGAAAAGGACCTAAAGGACTGAAGGACAGCTTGGTTGCTGTCCTTGTCCTTTGGGTCCCTTAGGTCCTTTAGGTCCTTTTTTCTAGGCGATCCTCGAAAACGGCAGCGCCGCCCCTTCGATCTCCAGCAGGCGCGATTTCACCTCGAGGCCTCCGCCGAAGCCGGTGAGCGAGCCGTCCGCCCCGATCACGCGGTGGCAGGGGACCACGATGGGGATGGGGTTCGCGCCGTTGGCCCGGCCCACGGCGCGGGCCGCTCCCGGCCTGCCGATCGCCCGCGCGATCTCGGCGTAGCTCCGCGTCGCCCCGTAGGGGATGCGGGAGAGCTCGCTCCAGACCGACCGCTCGAAGGCGGTGCCCTTGGGCGAGAGGGCCAGGTCGAACGTCTGGCGCTCGCCCGCGAAATACTCTTCGAGCTGCCGGCGGACCTCGGCCGTGCGCTCGGAATCCTCGACAATGCGAATCCCCTCGTCCGCGAGCTTCCGCGTCAGCTTCTGGGCCTCGCGGCCATTCTCGAACTCGATCCGGACCACGGCGCCGTCTTCGCCGACGACGCAGAACAGGGGCCCGCAGGGGCTCTCCACGGTGGTGGTGTACCAGGTGGTCATGGCTCCTCCTTGAGCATCTGCCAGAGATGGAAGGTGGCCCAGCTCCGGTAGGGAGCGAAGGGCCGCATCAGTTCCCGGGTCTCCTCGACCTCTGGCCGGGCGGGGAGGCCGTAGAGCTTCATCAGACCGCGGACGAGCCCGGAGTCCCCGACCGGGACGCAGTCCTCGAAACCGAAGCAGCGCATCATCAGGTAGCTCACCGACCAGGGACCGAGGCCGCGCACGGCGAGGAGCGTCTGCTCGATCCGGGAGGCCGACGCGGCGGCGAGCCGCTCGAGCGGGAGCTGCCCCTCCGCGATGAGGCGGGCGATGCCGATCAGGTATTCGGCCTTCCGTCCCGAGAACTGGTCCCGCACGAGGTCCCCGGGCTCCAGGTTCGCGACGGCTTGAGGCGTGGGTGGGGCGAAGAGCCCCTCTCCCGCGGGGTCGCCGGTCTTCTCGACGAGCCGCCGCCTCAAGGTGAAGGCGAAGGGGAGGTTCACCTGCTGGCCCACGATCACCCAGGTGAGGGCGTCGAAGGGATCGGAGAGCAGCGGGATGCGCAGCCCCGTCCGCCCCTCAATCAGAGAAGAGAGGCGGGGCAGGGCCGCCACGGCCTTCTCGAACGGGGCGGGATCCCGCGTGAGCCCGAGGAGGGCCAGGAGGTGGGCGTGGGCCTGGACCGCGGCGTCCTCCGGCAGCGGGCGGGACGCCTCGATCGAGGCGGCGACCGCGCCGTCTCCGAGCTCGGCCCGGAGGAGGGCGGGCGCGCCGCCCACCCGGAAGGCCGTGACCAGGGTGGAGCCCTCCGTGCGGATGGTGAGGCTCTGCCCCTCCCGGCCCAGGTATTCCAGCGCGGGAGCCGCGAGATAGCCGGGCGGGAGGGCGATCCGGAAGCTCCGGGCCCCCAGCAGGCGCCGGTATTCGAGCGGGCTCATCGCCTGGAGGCGCCGGAAGTTCTCGTTGAACGTGGAGAGCCCCTCGTAGCCTACCTCGAAGGCGATGTCCGTCACGGAGCGCGTCGTTTGGACGAGAAGGCGGCTGGCCGCCGTGACCCGGGCGCGTGCCAGGAGCTGGGCCGGGGTGGCGTGGAAGTGCCTCCGGAAGAGCTCGTGGAGCTTGGACGACCCGAGGCCCGAGGCGCGGGCCACGTCCTCCACGTCCGCGAAGCCGGCGGGGGAGCTCCGCATCCGCTCGACCATCCCTTCGACCAGCTCCCGGTCCGGGTCCCGCCGGGCGTAGAAGTCGTCGGGCCGGCAGCGTTTGCAGGCGCGCAGGCCCGCCCGCTGCGCCTCGGCGACCGTA
>DATHUD010000963.1:0-6697 GCA_035462575.1 Thermoanaerobaculia bacterium
CTGCGACCTCACCCCAACCCCTCTCCTAAAGGAGAGGGGCTCTGGTTTGTTGGGTTTGCTTTTCTCTCCCTCTCCTTTAGGAGAGGGAGCCGGAGGGTGAGGTCGCAGGCCACGAGGGCCCCAATCTGATACGCTCCCCCTGTCCGCGAAAGGTCTTTCAAAGTGGACGTTTCCGCCTTCCATCTCCAGATCCTCCCCGCCGAGGGCGCTCCCTTCGACCATGTCTTCCGGGAGGACTCCCTCGTGGTCGGCCGGGCGGCGGACGCCGACCTCTCGCTTCCGGACCCGTTCCTGTCCCGCCGGCACTCCCGGTTCTATCGGATGGGCAGGAGCCTGTTCGTGGAGGATCTGGGCTCGCGGAACGGGACGCTGCTCAACGGGCAGGCGATCCGCGGGCCGGCCGAGCTGAAGCCGGGAGACGTCGTCCGGATCTCGAACAGCACGATCCTGATCTCGCTCGACCGGCCGGGCTCTCCGCAGAAGGTCATCGAAGACGATCTCCTGGACGGCACGATCCTCCGCCGCGCCGCGGAGCTGCTCGACCGCCAGAGCTCGCCCGAGGCTGCGCGGCTCCAGAACGAGGCTGACCTCCGCCGGTACGCCGAGCGGCTGAAGATCCTGAACGAGATCCACCAGGCCCTCGGCCGCTCCCTCACCCTCTCGGGGCTTCTGGAGCTGATCCTGGACCGGGTCTTCGATCACCTCCAGCCCGACCGGGGAGCGATCTTCCTGAAGGAGGCGAACGGCGAGCTCCGGCCCGCGGCGGTACGGACGCCCACCGGAGTCGCGGACGAGGTCCGTATCTCCCGCAGCCTCGTCCGCGAGGTCACCGAGAAGGGCATGGCGGCCCTGGTGCTCGACGTCCTCTCGGACGACCGCTTCTCCGCGGCGCAGAGCATGCTGCTCTCCGGCATCCGGAGCCTCGTGGCCGCGCCGCTCCTCGACAAGGAGGGGACGCTCGGCCTGATCGTGCTCGAATCCCGGGTCCAGGCGCGGCAGTTCACGGAAGAGGATCTGGAGCTGCTGGTCTCGCTCGCGTCGGTCGCGGCCCTCCACATCCGCAATCTCGCCCTCGCGATGGAAGCGGCCGAGCGGCATCGCCTGGAAGAGGAGCTGGCTCTCGCCCGCCGCATCCAGGTGGCCCTCCTCCCCAGCAAGCTGCCCGAGGTCGCAGGGTGGGAGCTTCACGGCGGCAACATTCCCTCGCGCGGGGTGTCGGGCGACTACTACGAGGTCGTGGAACGTCTGGACGGCCGCGAGATCGTCCTCATGGTGGCCGACGTCTCGGGCAAGGGGATGGCCGCGTCGCTCCTGACCGTCTCCCTCCAGGCGCTCTCCATGGGCCCGGTCGAAGACGGCCTCCCGCCGGACGAGATCTGCGCCCGCCTCTCCCGGCTCCTCTACCGCCGCACGCCCCCCGAGAAGTACGCCACGGCCTTCCTCGGCGTCCTCACGCCCGAGACCGGGCTCCTGCGCTACACCAACGCCGGGCACAACCCGCCGCTCGTCGTCCGCGCCGAAGGCACGGTCGAAGAGCTCGCCGCGACCGGCGTCCCCCTCGGGCTCCTCCCGGTCGCGCCCTACACCGCCGGCGAGGTGACCCTCACTCCCGGAGACACCCTGGTCCTCTACACCGACGGCCTGGCCGAGGCCATGGACCCGGAAGGCGAGGAGTACGGCCTCGAGCGGATGACCGCCGTCTGCCTGCGCCATCGCGGCGAGCCCTGTAAGCAGCTCGCCGCGGCCCTGGAGGAAGATCTGGCGGGCTTCGTGCGCGGCGTGCCGTACGCCGACGACCGGACGATCGTGATGGCGCGGCGGTTATAAAGGCTACGTTCGCCCGACCAACTCGATGAGACGTCGGGACAGGGGATGCGAGAGAAGGACTGGACGGGCCTGGTTGTCCTCCAGGAGCTTTCTCAAAAGGAACTCACCCCACCCATCCTTGTTGGTTCTCATGTCGCCACGGATAGCTCGAAGCACGGTGGGCTGGGGACGCATGCGAGAAAGTGCTCGAATCGCCGGCCCCAGAACAGCCTCATCCGGTCTGCGCTCCACTGGGTCCGCCCAGCCGTGGGAGGGCCATCCCCGCGGGCGTTCCCGGAGGCCGAGCGCCCGTCTCACGGCCGCTTCGTCCTGGACGAGGAGGCCCTCGAACATGGGCTCCATACAAACCGGCAGGACCATTCCGAACTCCAAGGGCGGAAGACCGCTCCGCGTACTCGGAGTTTGGCGCCTCTGGAGATCCTCGAACCTTCGAGCCGCCTGCCTTTTCCAGATCTCCGGCAAGTCAGTGGACTGCGCGAGAAAACGATAGAGGTCTACCGTCTCCTTCCACCGGCAGTAGCCATCTTCAGGATTCCAGGCCGGGACAAGATCCCACGCAACGACAGCGACGTCGAAGGAGCTTCGTTCGAGGACCCGTGTCATCAGTTGATCGAGCGCCTCGCCCGATCCGCTCATCGGGGGGTTACTCGGGTCCATTGCCACGATATGCCTCTTCGAAATAGGCACGATCGGATCGAAAGGAAGAAGCCCCAGCTCTGTCCCGAGACAATTCTTCCAGATCCGCTCCAAGGGACGAGGTCCGCGGACGGGGGGCGGCGCAAGGCTACCCTCGACGAAAAGGGCGATCCGTAGATCCGGCATCACTCGTGCGCGTGGATGTACCGTGTGCCTGCCGGAACGGATGGCGCGAAAGCCTGGATCTCAGGACGGGAAGCAAAGTGGAGATAGCGGGTGTCCCCTTCGACACGGATGACCTGAAGGATAGAATCGATCGGAACGTAATCGAGGACCCAGGGGGAGTGAGTCGTCAGGATCACCTGGGTCCCCCGGTCCGCCGCGGACTGGAGATGGTTGAGAATCGCCTGGACGGTCCACGGATCGAGGCCGTTTTCGATCTCCTCGATGCAGAGCAGGGATGGGGCCGGGTCGCGAGCCAGGAGAGCCAGGATCGCCGTGATCCGCCGGGTCCCTTCAGACAGCATCCAGGAGGGAATCGGGAACCTGCTGCGCCCACTTCGTCCCCGATAGGGCATCTTTTCCCAGAGGCTGTAGTTGACGCGCGTGTCCCGTCCCAGATCAGCCTTGGAGATCTGGACATCCTGGATTCCAGGCAGGATCTCCTGGATGGCCAGAACAAGCTCCTGCCGCTGCTCCAGGGGCAGCTCGTTGAGCAAGGCCGGCAGGGTCTGCCCTTCCTCATCCAGCAAGGGCTCGAAGGACTTTCGGGTAGCGAGCGACCCGTCGGCGAGACGGTTCGGGCTGAGTCGAAGGAAAACGGCTCTGGCCCAGAACTCTTCGAGGAAAGAGGCAACCGAGTCCAGCTCCTTGCCACCGACCGAGCCGAGGAGACTCAAGGCGAGCCGGTCAGGTTCCCGAAACAGGACCTGGGAGCCATTACCGGTTCCCGGAGCAGCCCGGATGAACCGCACTCCTCGTTCCTTATCACTGGTGGACAGGTAGATATCCTGGACGTGTCCACTGACCCTGAGGCTGGCAAGCTCCTCTTCCGCCACAAACGGCGTGCCGGCGGCTTCTTCCACCCTCACCTGATACCGCAAACGTGGAACACCCGTCTCCTCGGCGGTCCACGTTAGTCCCAGCCGAAAAGACGGGATATCGCTCTGGGAGCGGAGATTGACGAGGTCGCCGATCCCGAAGTAGCGGTCCGAGGCATCCCGGGCGTCTCGGCGGATCGTGGTATCGAGCCACTGCAGAGCCTCGAGAAGGGTACTCTTGCCGCTTCCGTTCCGACCGATGACGACGTTGAACGGGCGGAGAGGGACCGGGCCGGGCTTGAAAGCCGCCTTGAACCTCTCGAGGCGCACCTCCGAAAGCCACCGGACCGGAGCCTGCCCTGCCCCTGCCGTCTTATCTCTGCCAGCCATTCCCCAGGATCGTATCACTCCCCCATCAGAAACATGTCCTCGACAAGGAGGACCAGACCCGATCCCGTTGCAGTTCGCGGCAATCCATGCGGATCTCGCACCTCCAATCCGCTAAGCTCTGCCCCTGGGAGGACATGCGATGCGACGAATCTCCACTCTGGCCCTCGGGGGCCTGCTTCTCGTTCTCGGCTCCACACCCGCCACCGCTCAGGCGAAGCGCGCCTTCGAGATCACCGACGTCTACCGCACGGCCGGCGTGAGCGCGCCCACGGTCAGCCCGGACGGCTCTCTCGTGGCCTTCTCGGTGAACCGCTACGACTTGAGCGGTGCGGGCGAGAGCTGGTCGGAGATCTGGCTGATGGCGCCGGACGGCTCGCGGCTCCGGCAGGTGACCTTCGGCCGCCATCACGACGGGGACCCGACGTTCTCCCCGGACGGCAAGACCCTCCTCTTCACCTCGGACCGGAGCGGCGAGACGCAGCTTCATCTCCTCCCGGTCGACGGAGGCGAGTCGCGCCAGCTCACCCGCTGGCCCGTGGGACTGGAGACGCCGGTCTGGTCGCCGGACGGGCGCTTCATCGCCGTCACCTCGCAAGTCTTCCCCGAGTGCGGGGCCGATCCGGCCTGCAACGAGAAGCTCGCGAAGGACACCGACGACGGCGACCTCGCGGTCCACGTGGCGGACGATCTCCTCTTTCGCCACTGGACCGAATGGCGCGGCGGGCGCTTCGCCCACATCCTCCTGATCGACGCGAAGACGGGCAACGTGGTGAAGGACCTGACGCCGGGGCCGTGGGACAGCCCCACGTTCATGGCCGGGGGCGGGCGCGGGTACGACTTCTCGCCGGACGGCAGACAGCTCACCTACATGTCGAACCGCGACAAGGACCAGGCCCTCTCCACCAACGCGGACCTCTGGGTGGTGGACGTGGACACGGCGAAAATCGACGAGTCGACCGCCGTCAACCTGACCGACGCCAACGACGGTTGGGACGGCTCGCCCCTCTACTCTCCGGACGGCCGGTGGATCGCCTTCCGCAGCCAGGCCACGCCGCGCTATGAGTCGGATTTCTTCCGCCTCGCCCTCTACGACCGCCAGGCGAAGAAGATCACCTACCGGATCGAGCAGAGCGCGTTCGACAACTGGATCGACGAGATGGCCTGGACGCCGGACTCGAAGTCCCTCGTGTTCCAAGGAGAGGTCCAGGGCCGCACGCCGCTCTTCCGGATCGACGTGGCCGGGGGCGAGGTCCGGAAGGTGCTCACCCATGCCACGATCGACGGCTTCGAGGTGATGCCGGACGGCAAGACCGTCGTCTACACCCGCCGCGGCGTCGCCGAGCCGCACGAGATCTTCCGCGCTCCGCTCTCCGGCAGCGGGCCGCCGCAGCGGCTCACCCGCATGAACGCGGATCTCGAGGCCACGGTGGACCTCCGCCCCGCGGAGGAGATGTGGGTGGACGTGGGCGGCTACAAGGTCCACACGTTCGTCATCAAGCCGCACGGGTTCGATCCGTCGAAGAAATACCCGCTGATCCTGAACGTCCACGGCGGGCCGCAGTCCCAATTCGGGGATTCGTACCGCGGCGACTGGCAGGTCTATTCCGCCAAGGGCTATGTGGTGGCCTTCCCGAACGCCACCGGCTCCTCCGGCTATGGGCAGGAATTCACGGACGCCATCGCCTGCGACTGGGGCGGGCGGGTCTACCAGGATCTGATGAAGGTGACGGACGCCCTGGAGAAGCTGCCGTACGTCGACGCCAACCGCATGGGCGCCATGGGCTGGTCCTACGGCGGCTACATGATGATGTGGTTCGAAGGGCACACGGAGCGCTTCAAGGCCCTGGCCGCGATGATGGGCATCTTCGACCTCCCCTCTTTCTACGGCGCCACGGAGGAGCTCTGGTTCCCCGAAAAGGACCTCTGCGGCACGCCATGGGAGTCCGAGGCTTACACGAAGTGGTCCCCCTCGGGATCGGTCGCCAACTTCAAGACGCCGGCTCTCGTGATCACGGGCCAGCTCGATTACCGGGTGCCCTACACGCAGAGCCTCATGTTCTTCACGGCCCTTCAGAAAAAGGGGATTCCCTCGCGGCTGATCGTCTACCCCAACGCCGGGCACTGGCCGGGCTGGCGCGAGATGATCTTCTATTACAACGCCCACCTCGACTGGTTCCACCGCTGGCTCGGAGGCGAGCCGGCGCCGTGGGACGTCCAGGAGCTTGCGCGCAACCGGGCCGTGCTGGTGAAGGACGACGAAGCCGGGAAGGAGACCCCCGGCAGGGAGGAAGGCCCGGGGCATTGACCGTCGCCATCCTCCCCGGAGCCGGCGCCTCGCGCCGGATGGGCCGGCCCAAGCTGCTCCTGCCCTACCGGAACAGCACGCTCGTGGGCTCGGTCGTGGAGGCCCTGCGCGGAGGAGGCGTCTCGACGATCGTCCTCGTCACCTCTCCCGGAGACGAGGATCTGCGGGCCTGGGCGCGGGAAACGGGCGTGATGACAGCAGTGAATCCGGACCCCGGGCGCGGCATGCTGTCGAGCATCCGCGAAGGCCTCGCCGCGCTGGGAGAAACCGGCGAGATCCTCCTCGTCTCCCCGGCCGACCTGCCGGCTCTGCGATCCGAAACCGTGGCCGCTCTGCTTCAAAAAATGGAGGAGACGGGAGCGCCCCTCGCGGTGCCGGTCTATAAAGGCAAGCGGGGGCACCCGCTGGCGATCGCCCCCGCACTGATCCCGGAGATCGACACCCTGGATCCGGACGTCGGCTTGAAGCAGCTCCGCGACCGGCACGAGGATCGGCTCCT
>DATHUD010000964.1:0-6921 GCA_035462575.1 Thermoanaerobaculia bacterium
CTCGCGCCCCTGGCGCCGGGCCTCGCCACGGCCGGGCTCCTCCTGCTGGGAGGCCTGTCTCTCGCCGGCCTCGCGCTCCTCGCCTTCCGACGGGAGTGGCTCGTCCCCCTCTTCGTAACGGGGACGGCCGCTCTGATGTGCCTCACGCCCTGGCCGGCGCAGTTCACCCGCTATCTGATGCCGCTCACGCCGTTCCTGCTCCTGGGGCTCGCTCTGGCGCTCCAGGCGGCCCGGGGGCGATTCCTCCGGGCTGCGGCGGGGCTGATCGTGACCGGGCTCGTCGTCCTCCAGGCGTTCGCCCTCCTGAAGCTCTACACGAGCTGGCACCAGCCCGTCTCCCAGCGCGGCGCGCCGCCTTTCCGGCTGTTCTTCTACGACGATCCCTGGAAGGATTTCGATGCCGCCGTGGACCGCCTCGCGGCCGAGCGGGCCCCCGGGGTGGTGGCCTCGACGGCGCCACACTGGATCTATCTCCGCACCGGGCGCAAGGCCGTGCTGCCCCCGCTGGACCCGGACCCGGCCGCGGCCCAGCGCCTGCTCGACGCCGTTCCGGTCACCTGGCTCGTGCTGGACGACCTGGGATTCCTGGATATCAGTGCGCGCTACGCCGAGCCGGTGGCGCGGGCCTTCCCGGAGCGCTGGGAGCCGCTCGCCTCCTCTCCCCAGGGAGGGACAAGGATCTACCGGCGGGTTCCGGAGGCCCGAGGAACAGCAGCCGCGCCGCGTGCATCTGACTCTCCTCCTTGAGCTCCGCGTGGTCCCGGAGCCACGCCTCCTCCGGGACCGGCGCCCCCACGGTGTGAACCACGACCAGGACGACCGCCGGCCGGCCGGCGGTCGCCTTCGCCACGCCGCCCGGCACCGAGCGCCTCCCGAGCTGCTCCACCCACGAGAGGATCTCGGGGCCGTCTCCGAGATACCGCGCGATCCCCAGGACGCCCGAGGGGATGGAGCTCACGATCGCGAGGTCCCCCGGGCGGGTCCGTCTCTCGAGGAGGGCCGCCACCTCCCGGAAGGAGTTCCCGTGCCGGGCGGTGTTGTGGAAGACGTCCCAGGCGCCGGGGAGCCAGGCGATCAGGATCAACGCGGGAAAGGCCAGGCGGAGGGCGGGGGGCCGCAGCGCGGCCACCGCGGCCGCCACGAGCAGGATCGCGGCGGGGAACCCCGCCAGGGCATACCGGTCCACCTCCACCGTGTGGGTCGTGAGGAGGAGGTCGAAGACGACCGGCCCCAGGCAGGACGCCACGAGCCAGAGCCAGAGGAGGGCGGCCGGCCCCTCGAAAAGCCGCCGCCAGGCGCCGGCGACGAGGACGGCCAGAGCGAGGGCCGCCAGGACCCCGATGACAGGGACCTCCGTATACGGCGGGTTCCCCCAGTGCCCCCGCGTTGAAACGAAGCTCCAGGCGAGCTTCGCGGGCGCGAGGAGGATCACTCCCGAGGGAGCCAGGCCGTCGAGCCATCCCTGGGTCACGCGCCAGCGGAAGAGGCTGTCCGGCACCCGCAGGAGCCAGGGAGACGCGAGAAGCGCCGCCGCGCCCCCTCCCGCCAGGGGCCAGATTCGGGGGAGCCGCACCGGCCGGAAAAGGAGCCAGCCGGCACAGGCCGCCGCGACGAAAGCGAAAAAGTAGTGCGTGAGGACGCCCGCCGCCGCCGCGACGATCCATACGAGCAGGAACGGAACCCGCGGCCCCTCCCGGGCGAGGCGGAGCGTGGCCCAGGCAAAGAGACAAGCGCAAAACCAGAGGAGGGAGTACATCCTCCCCTCCGTCGAGTAGTAGAGGGAGACCGGTGCCGCCGCGAACAGGAGGCCCGCGGCGATCGCGGCCGGGCGCCCTCCCACCTCCCGGCCGATGGCCCAGAGGAGAGGGACGCACGCGAGGCTCCAGGCGGCCGAGAAAAGGCGCAGGGCGGCATCGCCCGTGCCGACGGCCAGGGTCCAGGCCCAGAGGAGCAGATAGTAGAGCGGAGGGCTCGTGTCCGACAGGAACACGGCCCGGACCACCCGGGCCGGCCCCGCCGGGGGATCGTCGTGCTGGAGGTAGCGCCGGAATGCGGCCGGTCTCGCGGGTCCGGCCGGCTCGGCGTAGTCCCCCAACTCGGGCCGGGCCTCGGCCGCGGGGTGCTCCAGGCTGTGGCCGGTGGCGATCGCGAGCGAAAACACCTCGTCCACCCAGAGCCCCTGCCGGTCGAGCAGGGCGAGCCGGGGCAAGGCCGCGAGGATCAGCAGGAGCCCCAGGACAGACCGGTCGGAGAGGCGGCTCACGAAGCGGCGCCCGCCTTGCGGTGGGCGTCCACCCAACGCAGGTAGTCCTCGGAGACGACCAGGAAGCCAGCGTCGACCAGCTCCTCGATCCGCCCGAGGCGGCGCGCGGAGGGCCGCCGGAGGCCGAGGCCGCCGCCCGCGGCCAGCGCCTTCGCGTACCCCTCGTACTCGCGGGTGGTCAGAGGGCCATAGCGCCCGGTGGCCACGGCGTCGGCCACCTTGCCGGCGAACGCGTCGGTGAACGGAAAGTGCAGGAGCACAGAGGTCAGGTCGGCGATCCGCACGTTCTCCGCGTGGTGATACTTCACGAACAGGCCGACGGAATCGTCGACCCTCACGAGCGCCGCCTTGGTGAGGCCGTTGTCCGTACCGAAGATCGCTTTGCGGACGCCCCCCCAGTGCATCTTCACGGCGGGATTGGAAAGGTTTCCGAACGGGTAGTCCGTGCGGCGGACGTCCGCCACGTCGTAGAAGGGGAACGTCTCCCGGAGCCCCCGGCCGGGCGCGATCCGCGCCTCCCGGAGCGGCCCTTCCGGGAGCATGTCGAGCATCTGCGCCACGACCGCCGTGTACGCATGGCGATTCAGGTATTCGAGAAAGGACCTCAAGGGCAGGACATTCGAGAACGGATATTCGAACAGCTCGTCGACATCCACACAGAGGTTCCACCGACCGGGGGAGAACCGGCGCGCCAGGTACCGCTTCATCACGTTCTCGTATTTTGCATAAGGGAGATCGCACGAGAGGATCGTGACGCGGTCGGACTCGCGGGCGCGGTCCACCGTGCCGTCGGTCGATCCGTTGTCCAGGAAAACGACGTGCGAAACGCCGAGGCCCAGGTGGTGCTCGAGGAAGGAGCGGACGTACGCCTCCCCGTTTCGGACAACGCAGATCGCCAGCACCTCGTCCTCGCCGTAGTCCACGCTCTCGGGACCCGCCACGTGGTACACGGCGCGCGCGAGCCGCCGCGGCCTGACGAGGCGCTCCACGATCCGCAAGCTCAGACCGGCTCTCCCATCCACATCAATTCTATACCCTCCTCACCTCCGCCTCTGGCACGGAATCCGCACTGGCTTTCTGCCTGGATCAGTGTGTCAGGAGTCATAGAAAAGAGGTCATGAGAAGTCCTTCGGTCGTGGTTCTGGGTGGCGGCCTCGCGGGCATCGCCACCGCCCTGACGCTCGCGGAGAGCGGTTTCGAGGAGATCACGATCCTCGAAAGGGGGCCGCGCGTCGGGGGCCTGGCCGGCAGCTTCGAGCGCGAGGGCCGGTTCTATCCGCTCGGCTATCACCACATCCTGAAGCGGGACCGCACGCTGCTCCACTTCCTCGGACGGATCGGCGCTTTGCCATCCGTCAGTTGCCGCAAAGTCCCCATGCTCTTCTACACACAGCGCCGTTTCTACAACCTGGGGAGCCCGGTGGGATTCCTCCGCTTCCCCATGAGCCTCGCGGACAAGGCGCGCTTCGTGGCGCTCATGGCGCGGTCGTTCCGCAAAAGCGACTGGTCGGACTGGCAGGGGAAGAGCGCCGACGAGCTGATCGATTCCTGGGCCTCCCCGGGCGTGCGCGAGGCAATCTTCGAGCCGCTCTGCCAGCTCAAGTTCGAGCTGCCGTGCCGCGACGTCTCCGCGGCCTGGCTGGGCGCCCGGCTCCACTTCCGCGAGGGGAGCTCCGCGCTGGGCTACATCCCCCACGACAACTGGACCCGCGTGCTCTGCGACGGCCTCGCCCGCCTGCTGGCGGAAAAGAAGGTCCGGGTGCGCCTGCGCGCCCCGGCCGTGCGGCTCCACGCCTGGGGCGACCGGATCACCGAAGCCGAGCTCACCGACGGCGAGCGGGTGCGAGGCGACCTCTTCGTGAGCGCGCTCCCGCCCGAGGTCTACCGGCGGGTCGTACCGGGAGACAAGACCCCGCACCTCGCCTCGATCCGCTCGACGGCCTTGATCTCGCTCGTCTGCGCGACCCCTCAGAAGGTGCGGCCGGACTTCTACTGGGCGAACCTGTCGTCCCTCGACTTCAACGCCTGCGGCCTCTTCCAGTTGAGCGCGCTGAACCCCACGATCGGGGCGCCCGGCGAGACCTGCCTCAACTTCGTCACCCACCTGAGGCGGCGGGACGACCCGTTCTTCAAGCGCACGGACGACGAGCTGCTCGAAGGCTACCGCGAGGACTTCCGCGAGCTCTTCGGCTTCGACCTCGAGACGTCCTGGATCCACGTGGCGCGGCTCGCCTCCTACTCGCCCATCTTCCACCCGAATTACGAAAACCCGCCCGCGCGGAGCGAGACCTGGGCGAACGTCTACTTCGCCGGCAACTACCGGACCTTCCCCTCGATCGCCTCGACGGGCACGGCCCTCGAATCGGGGCTGGACGCGGCGCAGGCTGTGCTCGCGGACCGGGAAGGGTACGCGCGGATCTTCGACCGGCGGAAGCTCCCGCGGGTGGGGTATGCCTAGCCTCGCCGCCGCCCTCTGCACCCGGAACCGGCCGATCCAGCTCGCGCGGGCCCTGACCTCCCTCGCCGCCCAGTCGAGACCTCCGGACGAGGTTCTGGTGATCGACAACGCCCCATCCTCCCGCGAGACCCGGGAGCTCGTGGCGCGCGAGTTTCCGGACGTCCGCTACGTCCAGGAGCCCTTGCCCGGGCTCGATTTCGCGCGCAACCGCGCCCTCTGCGAGGCGGGCTCCGAGGTCGTGGCCTTCCTGGACGACGACGCGGTCGCCCACCGCGACTGGTGCCGGTGCCTGGCAGCCGCCTTCGAGGACGGCCGGGTGGGAGTGGCGACCGGCCGCATCGAGCCGCTCGCGCTCGACACCGAGGGGCGGCGCCTGTTCGAAGAGAACGGCGGCTTCTCGCGGGGGACGCTCGAGATCCGCCTCCCCCGCGACACCGGCCGGCCGCTCCACGGCCGGGCCGCGCCGGCCATCGCCTGGGCCGTGAGCATGGGCTGCGGGGCGAGCCTCGCCGTGCGGCGCAGTGCCGCCCTGACCGCGGGAGGTTTCGACGAGGCCCTGGACATGGGACCGCGCCTCCCCGGCGGCGGAGACCACGACATGCTCTGGCGCCTGCTCGCCGCCGGCCACGAGGTCGTCTACCGGCCCGACGCCATGGTGTGGCACGAGCACCGGGCCGAGAAGCAGGCGGCCTACGACCAGATCGTCGGCCACCAGCACGCGCTGGTGGCCTTCCTCACCAAGCACGTCCTGGGGAGGGAAGGCGGAGGGCGGCTGCCCGTCCTCGCCTTCCTCGCGTGGCGGCTGGTCAAGCCCGGGGTGCGCCTCGCGCGCCGGGCGGCCGGCCGGGATCCGCTCCCCGCGGCCGTGCTGCTCCGCATGTGGTGGAGCTGCTGGTCCGGGCTCGCGGCCTATCCCGCCGCCCGCCGGGAGGCCCAGCGGCTCCGCCGGGAGGTTGCCTGACATGGCCCAGCCGATCCTGCGCGAAGCCCGCCGCTCCGAGACAGCCCCCCTGGTCTCGATCGTCATGCCCGTCCTGAACGAAGAGGAAGGGCTCGGCGAGTGCATCGACCAGATCCTCGCGACGCTCGAGGAGGCGGGGATCGACGGCGAGATCGTCGTCTGCGACAACGGCTCGACGGACCGCTCGGTCGAAATCGCCGAAGCGAAAGGCGTGCGCGTGGTGCACCAGCCCGTCCGCGGCTACGGCAACGCCTATCTGATGGGCTTCGCCCACGCCCGGGGGACCTACCTGGTGATGGGGGACGCGGACGCGACCTACGACTTCCGGCTCATCCCCCAGATCCTCGAAAAGCTTTCCGAAGGCTACGACTTCGTGACCGGAAGCCGGTATCTCACCAACGGCTACCAGGGCCCGCTCCTCCACCGGATCGTCGGCAACCCGGGGCTCACGGCGCTTTTGAATATGATGTTCGGGACCTCCTACACGGACGTCTACTGCGGCTTCCGCGGCTTCAGCCGCCGTGCGTGGGAGAGGATCCGCCCGGTGAGCCCGGGCATGGAGTTCAACCTGGAGCTCGCCATCAACGCGGGGCTCGCCGGGCTCAAATCGGCCGAGATCCCCATCGTCCTCGCCCCCCGCAAGGGGGAGTCGAAGCTCCGCACCCTGCGCGACGGCTGGCGGAGCCTGCGGATGATGCTCCTCTACTGCCCGAACAAGGTCTTCTTCTGGCCCGGCGGCCTGCTGCTCGGCCTCGGCCTCCTCACCCATCTCCTCGTGCTCTTCGGGCTCCTCCAGTGGGGCGGGAGGAACGCGAGCGCGGTCACCGCCCTCGCCGCGCTCGTCGCGAGCGTCGTGGGCTTCGAGATCCTGAACCTGGGGCTCCACGCCAAGACCTACTCCTGGAGCCGCCGGTTCGACGAGGACAACCCGTTTCTCCGGAGGTTCTACTCGGTCTTCAACTTCGAGGGGGGCCTGGCCACCGGGGGCGCCCTGATCCTCGCGGGCGGCGGCATCCTCCTCGCGCAGGTCGTCCACTGGCTGCGCACCGACCTCCTCCCCCTCCCCCACCCCGAGCGCGCCATCTTCGGAGCCACGCTCCTGATCCTCGGCTTCGACGTGGTGTTCTCCTCGCTCTTCATCTCGGCCATGTCGATGAAGAAGTAGAGAGCGGTCTTGCCTGCCGGGCGACCTGCCCTTCGAAACCTCACCCTCTGTCTCCCTCTCCTAAAGGGAGAGGG
>DATHUD010000965.1:0-11712 GCA_035462575.1 Thermoanaerobaculia bacterium
GGAGCCAGTGGACCGCGTCGAGCAGCAGTGGGTGAACCGTGCCGGGTTCGATCCCCTCCTCCATGGCGCCGGCCAGAAAGGCGATCAGGCCCGCGACGCCGTGCGCGAGCCCCAGATTGGTATCGCCTCCGGGTGACCAGCTCCGCTCCCAGCTCTCCGGAGGGGCATCCCAGACAAGGCTCTCGGCGTCGACCCGCTTGCGTGCCGCCAGCCGATGGACGACCCTCTCCACCAGAGGGCGGTTTCCGGATTCGAAGCCGTAGACCCCCAGCCCGAGAAGCCCGTCGAGCAGATCGTACGGCTCATCGATGTTCCCGGGGCCCTGCAGGTATCCAAGCAGCTCTTCGTCGAGGGACTGAGTGGCTTCCGCGGCGCCCTGGATCCCGAGAACCCTCGTTGTGTGATGGAGGATCCAGGCGAGCCCGGCGGCGCCGCGATGGAGGCTCATCGGCAGCCGCTCGGCGCCGCCGACGAGGTCGATGGCGGTTTCGAGCAGGGTCTGCGCCGCCAGGGCATCGCCGGTCTCGCCTGTCGCTCGCGTCAGGTAGGTCAGGAACAGAGCTGCGGACGCCAGGTCCCAGACCGACTCGGACGGCAGGAGGAGCGTTCGCAAGTCGGTAGCGATGGCCTCGACCGCCGTCAGGGCGGCCCGACGGAGATCCTGCCCGGCGAGAAGGGGACGCCAGGAGGACGGCCCGCGCATCCGCCTGAGCAAACTTTCTAAATCTTCCTCCAAAGCTTTCCTCCTGGGTTTGAGGAGTAGCTAAAGATACGCGAGCGAGGACATCTTGGGAAGATGGTCGTTCAAGTCACTTACAACTTCGGAGAAGTTACTTCCGTTCCCGTAAGAGGAGCGGACCAATCCCAGACGGGCCCCCCGGGGGCTCCCTAGGGCTATCCCAGACAGCCCGGCGGGTATTGTGCGCACCATCAAACCGTTTGGTTAGGTGCGCGCAGCGCACCCTACTGGATATACCCCAGCGACCGCAGATTCTCGATCTGCTCCGCGTTCATCGCCCCCTCCCCCGAGTGGGTGAATTTCTTCGCGAGGGCCAGGTGCTCCCGGAGCTGCCGTTGCAGCACGGCGGTGTATTTCTTCACCAGCTCCGGCCGCTCCTTGTGAAGGCTCCGCCGGCAGTAGGGATCGTTCCACAGGTCGTAGAGCACCAGAGGCGGCACGTCCGGACCCCAATCTCCTTCGTGGTTGACGGCGAGCGAGGCCCCCCAGCGGCCGTCGACGATCTCGATCAGGCCGCGGAGCTGCTTCGTCTTCGGATCGACGTTGAACTCGTCCAGGATCACCGGACGCGGCTTCCAGCCCGGACGGCCCAGGAGCAGGGGGGCGAGCGACTGCCCCTGGAGCATGTCCGGAACCGGCTCCCCGGTCAGGTCCAGGATCGTCGGGAGGAGATCGATCAACGACACCGGATCGGCGAAGCGCTGGCCGGGATCGATGTGGCGCGGCCAGGTGACGACGAGCGGCACTTGGGTGACGTACGGGTTGAAGTTGGGGATCCTCTCCGCGGGGTTGATCGAATCGAAATACCCGAGTCCCGGCCAGTCGCCGTGGTCGGCGGTGACGATCAGGATCGTGTTCTCCCACTCCCCGCGGTCCTTGAGCTGCTGGACGAGGCGGCCGAGCTGGAAGTCGGCGTGGAGCATGGCCTCGTCGAACACGCCGCGGACCGAGTCGAAGTAGGCCTTCCAGTCGACCCCGGCCTTCTCGAACGCCTCGGGAGAGGCGCGCAGGGCCCAGTCGCGGCCGGTGAGCCCCCGGGCCGCACCGAGACGCCGCTCCATGTCGTAGAAGGCCTCCCGGTCCCCGCGGCTGATGAACGTCCCCGCGAACGGCGCCACCGGCTCCCAGGGCCAGTGGACGTCGGTCGTCTGGAAGTGCACCCAGTAGGGCTCGCCGGGGTAGGCATCCCGCCAGCGGAAGAAGTCCTCCTGGAGCACCTCCGACGACGCGGAATTGGAGCCTTCGACCGTCTCGCGCAGCGAATCCACCCCGCGGTCGAGGCTGCTCATGGTGCCGCACCAGGTGTTCGACGTGAACACCCCGGTCTGGTAGCCGGCCCCGTGGAGATACTGGGCCAGGGTGACCGCCTGGTCCGGCAGCGGGTCGGACGGGTTCTCGTAGCCGCCGAGCACACTGTGCTGGAGCCCGGTCATGAACGAGGTGGTGGACGGCTTCGACCAGGTGGAGTTGCTGTAGGCGCGCTCGAAGAGGGCCCCCTCGGCCGCCAGGCGCTCCAGATTCGGAGTGGTGCGCCGGTTGTAGCCGTAAGCGCTGGTGTAGAGGGCGCCCCCGGCGTCGATCACGTAGAGGATGACGTTGGGCCGGCTGGACTTTCGCGCGCCGGAGAGCGTGGGCGCCGCCCAGAGGGCGACGGTGCCCGGCCGGCCCGGGGCGGCGGCCTCCAGGGCGAGATCGATCGTCTTTCCCGCAAAGCGGGCGAGGTCGACCGAGCGCTGGCCCCAGCGGTCCTTGTCCGCCCAGGCCTCCTCGAAGAGGCGCACCGTCTCCCCTCTGTCCTCCGCGGTGACCCGGAAGGTCACCGGCACGTCCCGCCGGAGCACTCCCATCCCGAAGTCCAGCCGCCCTTTCTGCGGCACCTTCACCCGCAGGGAGATCGTTCCCGGAGCATGGGTGTAGAGGGCGCGCCGGTAGACCTGCCCGCGCGCCTCGGTGACGACCCCCGCCTTCTCCTTCGAGAAGCCGGCCTCCTTGGGAAGGAGGGAGACCGAGAGGATGTCGACGCTCGCCGGCCGGGGCGCATGGACCATGAGGCCGAGCTGCCGCCATTCGCTCTCTCCCTCCTCGCCCCAGTCGGGCCGGAGGAGGTACTGGTGGACCGCGCCGTCGCTCACGAGGTGGGCGGACTCCCCCATCGCCTCGAACGGCTGCAGGTCGAACGTGGTCTCCCCCGCGGTCTTCCTCAGGTTGATCCCGAGCCGGAGGTTCCCCGCCTCGTCCGAAGCGCGGGCGCGCACCACGACCCAGGCCCAGTCGTGCCGGCTCCACCCCGCGGGCAGGTCGAGGAAGATCCCGCCCGTAAAATCCCGGCGCAGCACCGCGCTTTCGAGGATCGTGATCCGCAGGGCGCCGTCCACCCGGGAGAGCTCCGCGGGCTGGCGGCCGGGGACCAGAGGCACGACCGTCTTCCACTCCGGGCGGGGCTCGTCGAAACGCCACTCGACGGGGGCCGGCGGCTCCTCCGGCACCTCGGAGCCCTCGATCCGCAGGAGCTCCAACTGCTCCTCCAGGTGAACGGGGGAGTCGGCGGCGGGCCGGCGGGAATCCGAAGCGGGGCGGCAGCCCTGGGTGAGACAGAGGGCCAGGGCGAGCCCGACGGGCCAGCGGACAGGGATCATGGGTCCACGCATACCGTGCCGTCCCCACCCCGCGGCGGGCGCCGCGCCACCCGCGCGGGTGGCGGTTCCGGAGGCTGGATCGACCATTATGGTCCTACCGAGAGGGGGAGGGCCGGACCCACCGGGTTCGACGCCAACCCAAGGCAACAGACCGGGCGAAGACCACCGGCGCCAAAGTGACGGGGCCGCCCGGGGCGATCGTAGGATCGCGCTGCTTCCCGGCAGTAACCTGGGATCGGAGACTGGCCGCCCCCTCTTCCAATCTTCTTTTACACACAGGAAGGCCGCCCCATATGGGGCCAACCTTTGTTCCATAGCGGACGGCGCTTTCCCGGGCCGTCCGCAGCCGTTTTTCGAGATCCCCGACTAGAATAGCGGCCGGCAGGCGCTTTCCGGAGGAGGTCTCGATGCGGCTCAGGCAGACCCTGCTGGCGGGGGGATCGATCGCGCTCACATTTCCGGCCCTGGCCCGGGCGGCCGAAGCGGCGGGCGCCGCCGGCCCCGAGCTCGGCACGATCCTGCCGGCGTGGAGCGCCGTCCCGTTCGCGGGCATCCTGCTGTCGATCGCGCTCTTCCCGCTGCTCGCTCCGCGGTTCTGGCACCACAACTATCCCAAGGTGGCGCTCTTCTGGGGCCTCGCCCTGGTGGTCCCCTTTGTGTGGGCCTACCGCGGCCAAGCGCTCCACGAGATCGCGCACGTGGCAGTGATCGACTACATCCCGTTCATCATCCTCCTCTCCGCCCTCTTCACGATCGGCGGGGGCATCTTCATCCGGGGATCGCTGCGCGGCACGCCGGCGGTCAACGCGGCGATCCTGGCCATCGGCACCCTCCTCGCCTCCTGGGTGGGGACGACCGGCGCCGCCATGCTGCTCATCCGCCCGCTGCTGCGCGCCAACGCGGGGAGGCGCTACAAGGCGCACAGCGTGGTCTTCTTCATCTTCCTGGTCGCCAACATCGGAGGCTCGCTCACGCCGCTCGGAGACCCGCCGCTCTTCCTGGGCTTCCTGCACGGCGTGCCGTTCTTCTGGACCTTCCGCCTCTTCAACGAATTCGTGCTCGTCGCCACGCTCGTGCTCCTCGCTTACGTGGCGGTGGACTTCTTCCTCTGGAAGCGGGAGGACGCGGTCGTCCGCGAGCGGCCGGCGACCCGGGGCGAGCCCCTGCGCATCGAGGGGTCGCACAACTTCCTCTTCCTCCTGGGAGTGCTCGCGGCCGTGATCGTCTCCGGCATCTGGCACCCCGGCGAGGTGGAGGTCCTGGGAGTCCACCAGGGGATCCAGAACCTCGCGCGCGACGCGTTCCTGCTGCTCATGCTCGCGGGCTCCTGGTACACGACCTCGCAGAGGATCCGCAAGGAGAACGGCTACTCCTGGGCCCCCATCAAGGAGGTGGCGATCCTCTTTGCAGCGATCTTCGCCACGATCATCCCCGCGCTCGCCATCCTCCAGGCGGGCGAGCGCGGAGCCATGGCCGGGCTGATCCAGGCCGTGCGGACGCCCGCCCACTTCTTCTGGGCGACGGGCCTGCTCTCCTCGTTCCTGGACAACGCCCCCACCTACCTGACCTTCCTCTCGACCGCCCTCGGCCGCCTCTCCCCCGGGATGCCCGAGCGCGAGGCCATCCTCCAGTTGATCGCGAGCCACGAGGCGTATCTGAAAGCGATCGCGACCGGCGCCGTGTTCATGGGGGCCAACACCTACATCGGCAACGCCCCGAACTTCATGGTGAAGTCGATCGCCGAGGAGTCGGGTATCGAGATGCCGTCGTTCTTCGGCTACATGATTTACTCTGTGGCCGTGCTGATCCCGGTGTTCGTCCTGGTCACCTGGATCTTCTTCTAGGAGAGCGGCCGATGAGCCTGTGGTACGAGCTGCTGATCGAAGGGTCGGAGGATGCGCTGCAGAGCTTCCTCGACAAGGACCAGGGAGCGGAAGACTGGCAGGCCGTGCGCGGCTCGGAGCTCCCGTTGAAGAAGGAGTCGCTCACCGCGCGCGTCCTGGGCTTTCTCGGAGCGCGGACCCATCACCTGGTCTTCGCGCCCACCGGAAGCGCCCGCGTGCTGGTGCGGGGTCTCAAGAAACACGCAGATCTCCGCCTGGAGCACCTGCGGGAGGTCGAGGACGCCGACTTTTCCTTCGAGGTGGAGACCTTCTCCCGCCCCAAGGCGCAGGAGATCCGGAGCGCGCTCCATTCCAACCTGCCTCCCGGGATCTCCCTCCTGGACATCCACGAATCCGGCGAGGTCGACCCGGAAGCCAAGGGAGTCGAGCTCTACGCCCCGGCCCACGACTTCACCTACCGCGCGAGCGGCTCCTTCCACGGTGGCCTCCCGGGAATCCTCGAGATGCACCGAAGGCTCGAGGAGATGGACTTCTGCAAGCCGGGAACGATTGAAATCGCAACGCGGGAAGTCGAGGGAATCGGGGACTAGCCGCCCTCCTCCGCCCAAGCGCGAGGGCGGAGGAACTCCTCGTAGAGCCGCGCCTCGGGAGTGCCGGGCTCGGGGCGCCAGTTGTAGCGCCAGCGCACGAGAGGCGGGAGAGACATCAGGATCGACTCCGTCCGCCCCCCCGTCTGCAGGCCGAAGAGCGTGCCCCGGTCCCACACGAGGTTGAACTCGACGTACCGGCCGCGCCGGTAGAGCTGGAAGTCCCGCTCCCGTTCGCCGTAGGGCATGTCCTTCCTGCGGCGGAGGATCGGGAGATACGCCGGGAGGAAGTGGTCGCCCACGCTCCTCTGGAACGCGAAAGAGCGCCCGAAGCCTCCTTCGGAGAGGTCGTCGAAGAAGATCCCGCCGATCCCCCGCGGCTCGCTTCGATGGCGGAGGAAGAAGTACTCGTCGCACCACCGCTTGTACTTCGGGTAGACCTCCTCGCCGAACGGCGCGCACGCGGCGCGGGCCGTGCGGTGCCAGTGGACGGCGTCCTCCTCGAAGCCGTAGTAGGGCGTGAGGTCGAAGCCCCCGCCGAACCACCAGACCGGCTCCTCCCCCGCCTTCTCCGCGATGAAGAAGCGGACGTTCATGTGGGTCGTGGGAGCGTACGGGTTCCGCGGATGGAGCACGAGCGAGACTCCCAGGGCCTCGAAGCCCCGCCCCGCGAACTCCGGCCGGTGCGCGGTCGCCGACGCCGGGAGCCCCGGGCCGTGCACGTGCGAGAAGCCCACGCCCCCCTGCTCCAGCAACGCCCCGCCCGTCATCACCCGCGACCGCCCGCCGCCCCCCTCCGGCCGCTCCCACGAATCCTCCTCGAAGCGCCCCGCCCCGTCCTCCGCCTCCAGCGCCGCGCAGATGCGGTCCTGGAGATCGAGGAGATAGGCGCGGACGGCGGCGGTGTCGGGTCGGTCAGCCAAGGCAGAGGAAGTCTAGCCCAGACGGGACCAGTGCAATGAGGCCAGCAAATAGAACTAGGAGAGAGGCAACTCTCGGATGACGACCCCGCCGCCCTCCACGACCTCAATGGTCAACTCAGAGCCGTAGAGCAACTCCATGCCGAGGAGGGGGACAGAAGTCGTAGCGCCAACCAAGATACGACGTAGCCGGCCTTCCCACAGGATGGTCCCTTTATACAGCTTGAGGCGAGAGGTACTACCATCCCCAAGAACCGCAGGCAGAGAACCGACCGACGGAAGACGAAGCTCGGCAATGAGGTCCAAGGGGAGAAGGAGAGCACCCGAAAAGCCGGTATCCACGAGAACTTCCGCTTCTCGTTCTCTTCCCTGAGGCCCTTGAAGGAACACACGAATGACCGGTTCCCGATGAGAATTGACGGTGCCAGTAATCATCTCTGCTAGGCCACTCTGGATCCGAGGCTTCGTCCAATGCGATAGACATATCGGTAACCAATGCGCCGGATCCAGACTTCTGCATCCGGACGGCGAGCGCGTAGACGGTCCGATGCTGCAAGCATGTCGGCGTCGACTTCGCAATCGCCGCTTTCGATATCGATAAGGACGAACTTACCCTCGTCCTCTTTCTTCAGATGAGGAGAGAGGTCTCGATCGTAGATCTCGTCGCCGCGGCGGGCAATCTCTTCGTCGGTATAGCTGGACATATCTCAGCTCTCGTTTTGTCGATCTATCTTATAGATCAAGGGCTTCCGAGGCAGATCCTTCGTGTCCAATTCCGCCAGAAGCTCTTTAAGAGTTTTTGAGTGGGCCACCAGTTCATCCCCCGAAAGGGCCACCCACTCCCCCAGGTAGTCTTAGCCCCTCTGCCGGAGCCAACGGAACTCGGGGGTGCGGTCGACATCCTTCGCCGGACTCTTCGTGATCCGGGGAGGATCCGCCGCAGGATCGTTTAGGGGATATCGGGGTCGTGCCGGTACGGTCGCCACGTTCCTAGTTTACGACACGTGGCCCGCCCTCCGCTACTCCCCCTCCACCCGAATCGGGAACAGCTCGGCCTGGCGGGTGTCGTAGGGGGAGAGGGGGACCCGGTACTCGCCGGTCCAGCAGGCGGTGCAGTAGGTGTCCTTGGGGCCGGAGACGGAGGCGAGCATGCCTTCCAGAGAGAGGTAGGCGAGGCTGTCGGCTCCGATGAACTGGCGGATCTCGTCGATGCTGTGGTGGGCGGCGATCAGCTCGTCCCGGGTCGGGGTGTCGATGCCGTAGCGGCAGGGCCACTGGGTTGGCGGGGCGGAGATGCGGACGTGGATCTCGGCGGCCCCTCCCTCGCGCACCATGCCGACGATCTTCTTCGAGGTGGTGCCGCGGACGATCGAGTCGTCCACCAGGACCACGCGCTTGCCTTCCAGAAGCTCGCGGATGGGGTTGAGCTTCACCCGCACGCCGAAGTTGCGGATCGACTGCCGGGGCTGGATGAAGGTCCGCCCCACATAGTGGTTTCGGGTGAGGCCGAACTCCAAGGGCAGGCCCGATTCCCGGCTGTAGCCCATGGCGGCGTAGAGGCCGCTGTCGGGCACCGGGACCACGATGTCCGCCGGCACCGGGGCCTCGCGGGAGAGCTGGGCCCCCATGCGCAGGCGCGCCTGGGCCACCGAGTCGCCGAAGACCTTGCTGTCGGGCCGGGCGAAGTAGACCTGCTCGAAGATGCAGCGGGTGGGCTCCGCGGGCTGGGGGAGGCGGTAGCTCTCGATCTGTCCGTTGCGCGCCACGACGACCTCGCCGGGGGCGAGCTCGCGCACGTACCGCGCTTCCAGGAGGTCGAAGGCGCAGGTCTCGGAGGCGAAGCAGGGAACGCCGTTCAAATCGCCCAGGACGAGCGGGCGGAAGCCGTTCGGGTCGCGCGCCGCGATCAGGCAGGAGTCGGTGATGAGGAGGAGCGAGTAGGCGCCGCGGATCTCGGTGAGCGCCAGCATGAAGGACTCGACGACGTCCCGGCTCGGGTTGCGCGCCATCAAGTGGAGGATGACCTCGGTGTCGGAGGTCGTCTGGAAGATCGAGCCCGACTCCTCCAGCCGCTCCCGGATCTCGTTCGGATTGACCAGGTTGCCGTTGTGGACGATGCCGAGCGGCCCCAGGGAGGTCTTGACCACGATCGGCTGGGCGTTGGCGATGACGGAGGAGCCCGCCGTGGAGTAGCGGGTGTGGCCGATGGCCCGGCTGCCGGGCAGGCGGGCGATGACCTTCTCCTTGAAGATCTCCCGGACGCCGCCCATGCCCCGCTCCAGGTGGAGCTGCGAGCCGTTCCACGACACGATGCCGGCGCTCTCCTGACCCCGGTGCTGGAGGGCGTAGAGCCCCAGGTAGGTCAGGTTGGACGCGTCGTCACAACCGTCGATGCCGAAGATTCCGCACATGAGAGCCGTCCCGCCTTCTTGTCCGGTCCAAAAGGGAAAAGGGCCCGGCCGGACCTCCAGCCGGTGCCCCACGTCACCCTGAAACGTCAGGGCCGGTTGTGAAATTCTCCTACAGCCCCAAGGCCTTGGGCAGCGCCGTCGACCAGATCCCGTGGAGATCCGCGACCGGCGCGCGGAGGATCCCGCCTCCGGAGCGCACGTCGAGCTCTTCGCCGCCCACCTCGCCGATCTCCCGCGCCGGCACGCCCGCCTCCTCGGCGGCCCGGAGCACCCGCTCGAGGAGCGGCGGCTGGCAGGCGACGATCGCCCGGCCTTGCGTCTCCGAGAAGAGGTCGGCCCCGGCGAGGGGGACCTCCACCCGGGCGCCCAGTCGGCGCGGCCCGAAGCAGGCCTCGGCGAGCGCGATCAGGAACCCGCCCTCGGAGAGGTCGTGCGCCGTGCGGACCAGCCCCTTGACGGCCAGCGCGCGCAGGAGCTTTGCGAGACGCAGCTCCCGGTCCAGGTCCACCTCGGGCGGACGGCCCTGCTCGATGTCGTAGAGGAGGCGCAGGTATGCCGCCCCGCCGAATTCCGAGCGGTCCTCGCCCAGCAGCACGATCCGGTCCCCCTCGCGCTGGAACCAGGGCTCGGGCACCCCGGCGAGGTTCGGGATGACGCCGACCATGGCGACCGCCGGGGTCGGATAGATCGACTGCCCCTCGGTCTCGTTGTAGAACGAGACGTTGCCGGAGATGACCGGGACGCCCAGCGCCCGGCAGGCGTCGGACATGCCGCGGACCGCCTCGCGGAACTGCCAGGAGACCTCGGGGTTCTCGGGATTGCCGAAGTTCAGGCAGTCGGTGAGCCCCACCGGCTCCGCCCCGGTGCAGGCGAGGTTGCGCACCGCTTCGGCCACGGCCTGGGCGCCGCCCCGCCGGGGATCGAAGTAGCAGTAGACCGGGTTGACGTCGCAGGTCATGGCGAGCCCCGACGGGGTGCCTTTCAGGAGCATCACCGCGGCGTCGCCCCCGGGGCCCTGGACCGTGTTGGTGCGCACGGAGTGGTCGTACTGCTGCCAGATCCAGGCCTTGCTGGCGAATTCGGGGGTGGCGAGCAGGCGCTCGAGCGAGCCGCGGAGATCCTCCGGCTGCGGCACCTCGGGGGCGCGCCAGCGCTTCGCGAGGTCCGCCGGCTCCTCGACCGGACGGCGGTAGACGGGAGCCTCTTCGGTCAACGGCTGGATGGGGATGTCCGCCGCCGTCTCGCCCCGCCAGGTGAGGACGGCGCGGCCGGTCGTGGTGATCTCGCCGATCACCGCCACCTCGAGCCCCCAGCGGCGGAAGACCTTCTCCACCTCCTCCTCGCGCCCCTTCCTGGCCACCAGGACCATCCGCTCCTGGGACTCGGAGAGCATCATCTCGTAGGGGGTGAGCCCCGGCTGGCGCAGCGGCACCTTGTCGAGGTCCAGGTGGAGGCCCGTGCCGCCGCGCCCGGCCATCTCGAAGGTCGAGCTGGTCAGGCCCGCGGCACCCATGTCCTGGACGGCCACGAGGGCGCCCGTCCGCATGGCTTCGAGGGTGGCTTCGAGGAGGATCTTCTCGGTGAACGGGTCGCCCACCTGGACCGTGGGGCGCTTGGCCTCGCTCTCCTTGTCGAACGACTCCGACGCCATGGTCGCGCCGTGAATGCCATCCCGGCCCGTGCGGCTGCCGGCATAGATGACCGGGTTGCCCGCGCC
Source organism: Thermoanaerobaculia bacterium (assembly GCA_035462575.1). Classification (GTDB taxonomy): domain Bacteria; phylum Acidobacteriota; class Thermoanaerobaculia; order Multivoradales; family UBA5704; genus DATARR01. The sequence goes on from DATHUD010000965.1 coordinate 10,855, forward strand.
GCTCGCCCGGGCGTGGAAGATCCTGTCGCGCCGGGCGATCCCTAAAGCGAAGGCGTTGACCAGGATGTTGCCGTTGTAGGAGCGGTGGAACCCGGTCTCGCCCCCGACGGTCGGGATGCCCACGCAGTTGCCGTAGTCGCCGATGCCGCGCACGACGCCGTCGATCAGGAAGCGCATGCGCGGGGCGTCGATCTCGCCGAAGCGCAGGGCGTCCATGCAGGCGATCGGCCGCGCGCCCATGGTGAAGATGTCGCGCAGGATGCCGCCCACGCCGGTCATCGACCCCTGGTAGGGCTCGATGTAGCTCGGGTGGTTGTGCGACTCCATCTTGAAGACCGCGACCCAGCCGTGGCCGATGTCCACGACGCCCGCGTTCTCGCCCGGCCCCTGGAGCACGTGCGGCCCCTCGGTGGGGAACTCCTTCAGATAGATCTTGGAGGACTTGTAGGAGCAGTGCTCGCTCCAGAGCGCGGAGGTGATCCCCAGCTCGGTCCAGTTGGGGTCCCGGCCGAGGATCTTCTTCAAGCGCTCGAACTCCTCCCCGGTCAGGCCGATCGAGCGGGCGACCTCGGGGGTGATCGCCGGTTCCTGGGCTACCGTCATCGCATCGCCCCCACCAGGCGGCTCCCCGCCTGGACCGCGCTCGCGAGGATGCCGAGGCCGTCCGTGTTGCCCAGGATCTGCTCGGAGCAGCGCTCGGGGTGGGGCATCATGCCGAGCACGTTGCCGCCCGCGTTGCAGATGCCCGCGATCGCCCGCGCCGAGCCGTTCGGATTGTGCTCCGCGTCGTCATCCGCGCGGCTCCCGTCCGGGGCCACGTAGCGGAAGACGACCTGGCGGTTGGCCTCCAGGGCGTCG
>DATHUD010000966.1:0-13370 GCA_035462575.1 Thermoanaerobaculia bacterium
GCTCGTCGCGCTCGAAGAGAAGCACCCGGAGCTCGTCACCCCCGACTCCCCCACCCAGCGCGTGGCCGGCGCGCCGCTCGACAGCTTCCCCACGATCGAGCACGCGGCCCCCATGCTGTCGCTCGAATCGGACCAGTCGGAAGCGTCGCTGCGCCGCTTTGACGAGCGCCTGAGAAAGGGCCTCGGCGCCGGCTTCCCCGTGGAGTACATGCTCGAGCCCAAGCTCGACGGCCTCTCGGTCGAGCTCGTCTATCGCGACGGCGTCCTCGTCCAGGCCTCGACCCGAGGGGACGGCCGGAAGGGCGAGGGGATCACGGAAAACGTCCGCACCATCGCGAACGTCCCGCTGCGCCTGCGGGAGAAGGACCACGCGGTGCCCCCCTTCCTCGCCGTCCGCGGCGAGGTCATCATGCACGCGGACGACTTCGAGAAGCTGAACGAAACCCTTCTGGCCGAAGGCAAGGAGCCGTTCGCCAACCCGCGGAACGCCTCGGCCGGGGCCGTTCGCCAGCTCGATCCCCGCATCACCGCGTCGCGCCCGCTCTACCTCTACGCCTACGACATCCTCGCCTCGGAAGGCGTCGAGGCCGAGACTCAGTGGGACGTGCTTCAGGCCCTCCGCGCCTGGGGGCTCTCCGTCAACGAGCGGTCGAAGAAGGGCAAGACCGTGGAGGACATCCTCGCCTACCACGGCGGGCTCGAAGCGGAGCGGGACGACCTTGGCTACGAGATCGACGGCGTCGTCATCAAGCTGAACGATCTGGACGCCCGCGGGGACCTGGGCTGGACCTCGCGCCACCCGCGCTGGGCCTTCGCCTTCAAGTTCCCGCCGAGAAAAGAGGTCACCCGCATCCTGTCGATCGTCCCCTCCGTCGGCCGGAGCGGCGTCGTCACCCCCGTCGCCATGATGCTCCCCGTCGAGATCGGCGGCGTCACCGTGGCCCGGGCCCCCCTCCACAACCGCGAAGAGGTGGCGAGGAAAGACGTCCGCGAGGGGGACCGCGTCCGCGTCCAGCGCGCGGGCGACGTCATCCCCCAGGTGATCGAACGGATCGAAGAGCCCGACCGCGAGCGCGGCCCCGAGTGGCGGATGCCCGAGCGCTGCCCCTCCTGCGGCACGAAGCTCGTCGAGCGCGGCCCCTTCACCGTCTGCCCCAACGGCTTCGAATGCCCGGCCCAGCTCACCGGGAGGATCGTCCACTTCGCCTCCAGAGACGCCCTGGATGTCGAGGGCCTGGGGGACGAGAGCGCCAAGCTCTTCGTGGCCGAGGGGCTCGTGCGCCAGCTTCCGGACCTCTTCGAGATCCGCCCCGGAGAGCTCATGAAGCTCGAAGGCTTCGCCCAGAAATCCGCCGGGAAGCTCGTGGCCGCCCTCGAAAAAGCCTCCCACACCGAGCTCCCCCGCTTCCTCCACGGCCTGGGGATTCCCGAGGTCGGAGTCGCCGTGGCCCGCGACCTCTCCCGCCACTTCGGGACCTTCGAAAGGCTGCGCAACGCGGACGAAGCCGCCCTCCAGGAGGTCCCCGGCGTCGGCCCCCGCATGGCCGAGGCCATCACCACCTTCTTCCGGGACGGGAAGAACGCGAAGATCCTGGACGAGCTGCTGACCAAGATGAACCTTCAGGAAACCGAGCCATCCGCCGCAGCCTCGGGGACCGTACAACCGTTGGCGGGACAGAAGTGGGTCTTCACCGGAGGATTGACCGCCCTCTCCCGCCGCGACGCCCAGGCCCTGGTCGAGCGCCTGGGCGCGCGAGTCACCGGCTCCGTTTCGAAGGCGACCGACGTCGTGGTGGTCGGCGAAGACGCCGGCTCCAAGGCGGAAGACGCAAAGAGGCTCGGAGTCAAGACCATGGACGAGGCCGAGCTCCTGGCCTTCCTCCGGGGGAATGGGATCGAAGTCTGACCCGTTGTCCCCGGCAGGGGCCGGACCGAGCGCCCCGGCTCGACCGGAAAAAGTCGATCAGGAAAGGACAGCGCCGTGAAAACCAGATCCCTGCTGATCCCGTTCGCGCTCGCCGCCACCCTCGCGGCCGCGTACAACGTCACCGCCGCCCCGAGCGCCGTGTCCGCCGAACGGAAAGGAGCCAAGCCCGTGGAAGCCGCCGAGAAGGTCGGAAAGATCGAGAAGTCCGACGCCGAGTGGAAGAAGATCCTGACCCCCGAGCAGTACCGCGTCCTGCGCGAGCAGGGCACGGAAAGGGCCGGAACGAGCCCGCTCAACAAGAACAAGGAGAAGGGGACCTACGTCTGCGCCGCCTGCGGCCTCCCCCTCTTCTCCTCCGACGCCAAGTTCGAATCGGGCACCGGCTGGCCGAGCTTCTGGAGGCCCATCGATCCCACCCACGTCGGCACCGAGGTCGACCGCAGCTTCTTCTCGGTGCGCACCGAGGTCCACTGCGCGCGCTGCGGCGGGCACCTGGGGCACGTGTTCCCGGACGGGCCGCCTCCGACGGGGCAGCGGTACTGCATGAACGGGGTGTCGCTCAAGTTCGAGCCGGCGGCGAAGTAGTAAACCCGGGCGGGGCTCCGTCCCCGCCCGCTCCGTCCCCCCTGTCCCCCCTCCCCCCCAAAAAAGTGAGCGATGCGGAGGCGCTTTTCCGTCTTCTTCTTAGAGAGAGCAGTTTTCCAAGGAGGAGTCTATGAGACGGAGAGCCGTGACTTTGGCCCGAAGCGGTAGCGACTTGCGGGAACCCTTACTTCTGATGTATGATGTAAGACATCGAAGGAGAGCCGCCATGATCCTCGCGACCGCCAAGCTGACCGAGAAGTACCAGATCACCATCCCGACCGAGGTCCGGCGCCGGCTGGGGCTCCAGGCGGGGGACCTCGTCTACCTGGCCCTGGAGGGGGACCAGGTGGTGGTCCGGGGAGTGCGGGGAGGATGGACCGAGGCGTCGCGCGGCCTGGGAGCCGACCTTTGGCAGGCGGAGGGTGGGGCGGCGGCCATCGAACGCGAGCGGGAGTCGTGGGAATGAGGGGGCGGGAGGAGCGGATCGCGCCGCCGCTTTACGGCGTGGATACGATGCTCTTCGTCTACCACTTCGAGAGCAACGAGCGGTTCGGTCCGGCGGCGGGGCGGCTTCTCAAAGCCGCGGAGGAGGGGCGGTGCCGGCTCGTGTCGTCGGTCCTCGCGCTGCTCGAGGTGCTGGTCGTGCCCAAGCGGCATGGGCGCAGCGAGCTCTGCCGGATGTACCGGGATTTCTTCGAGTCGTTCCCCAACCTGGCCGTCGTGCCCGTCGAGACGCCGATCGCGGAGATCGCGTCGGACCTGCGGGCGGCGCTCGGCGTGCGCACACCGGACGCGCTCCATCTCGCGACGGCGCTCCACGCCGGGGCGGAGGCCTTCGTCAGCGAGGACCGGCGGATCCGGGGGATCGAGGGGATCCGGGTGGTGTCGCTGGACGACGTCTGAGTCAGGCCGAGCCCTGGGCAGCCTCTTTCGCGGTCTTGCCCAGGGCTTCGAGCTCGGGGATGTCCCGGTCCTTCACCGGCGGCCAGAGGACGCGGCGGCGGGACATGGCTTCGTCCAGGCGCTGCCAGAGGTCGCGATTGGAGACGGGCTGGCCTTCCTGGGTCTTCCAGCCGCGCTTCTTCCAGCCGGAGATCCAGCTCGCGGCGCCGTTTCTCAGGTAGTCCGAGCCGGTGTGGACGGCGACGGTGATCCCCGGCGGGAGGCGGTCCAGGGCGTCGATGGCGGCCAAGAGATCCACCTGGTTGGGGGTGACCCCGGTCTGGTTTCCGGTCACGACCTGTTCGCCGTCCACGCTGCGCAGGAGGGCCGCCCAGCCGCCCTTTCTTCCGGCGCAGGAGATGCGGAGGAAGATGTCGACGTCCGGCCGGATGGCCGGGGTGGATGGCGCGGACGCCTTGTCCGCTCCGCGCTGGGCGCGGATGGCGGCGGTGGCGAGCTGGTCCGCCTTTTCGTTCCAGCGATGGCCGGCGTGGCCTTTGACCCAGCCCCAGTGGATCTCGTGCTCCTTGATGAGCTCGGCCAGGCGGCGCCAGAGGTCTTCGTTCTGAAGCACGCCCTCCTTCCTCTTCCAGCCGCGGGCGATCCAGCCGGGGAGCCATTCGGTGACCCCCTTTTTCAAGTACTGGGAGTCGGTGTAGAGCTTCACCTTGCAGGGGAGCTTCAGCGCTTCGAGGCCCCGGATGGCGGCGGTGAGCTCCATTCGGTTGTTGGTCGTGCGCGGCTCTCCGCCGGAGAGCTCCTTGACCCTGCCGGTCGCTTCGTCGACGAGGATGGCGGCCCAGCCGCCGGTCCCCGGGTTGGGGTCGGCTCCGCCGTCGGTGTAGATGGTGATCCGGGCAGGGGTAGAGGATTCGGATTCGGGCTCGGTCATCGTTTTCCGTAACAGGTTTTCAGTATTCCGCAACCAGGGATCGGCGGACTCTAGAGCAATCCGGCGAGGAAATCAAAAGGGGCGGCTAAGCCCGCTTCCTCTCCCTGCGCTGGCCGAAGAGCATCTTCTGCTCCAGGAGGGCCCTCTGGGCGCGGTAGAACGCCTGGAGGAAGGGGCGGGAGGGGACGTGCCAGCGGTCGTGGGGCCAGGCGATCTTCAATTTGATCTTCTCGGCGACGTCGTCCAGCACGCGGCCGTCGAGCGTTCCCTGCTCATCCCTTCTCAGAAGGTCTTCGAGGACCTGCAGCTCGTGGATGCCGTAGATGTCGAGCTGCTCGCGGGTGAAGGGGTACTCGTCCACGGGGGCCGGGGCCGCCACGCGACCGGTGGCCACGGGGCGCTGGAGGACGGGGCGCTCCGCGAGGTCGGGGAGGAGGACGGTCCTGGGCGCGCGGACGACCAGGGTGCCCGCCACCAGGTCGCCGCAGCGCAGGCGGTCCTTGTTGAACAGGGGCATGAAGGCGAAGACGAGGATCCACGCGATGGCGAAGAGCGCTCCCCAGCCCGGCGCGCCGGGGAACAGCGCGGTGGGCGCGACCACGGCCCCGAGCGGGAGGTAGAGCTCCAGGTTGCGCATGAGGTTGCGGGCGAAGATCGCCTCGGCCGTGAGCGGTCCGCCGTCTCGCGAGATCACGCGGAGGCCCACCTTGCGCTTGCCGATCGTCATCCCGCCCCACTGCACCTCGCAGAAGACGAAGTAGAAGTTCCAGAGCAGGAACCCGATCAGGATCGCGAGCGAGGTCCCCGCCTCCTCCGCCCCGAGCGCCATGAGGAAGCCGGTCGCCAGGGTGGCCAGGATCGAGACGAGGAGGATGACGAAGAAGTCGATCACGAACGCGGCGATGCGGTCTCCCACGGACGCCACGACGAACGGGAGGGAGATCCCCTCGGGCGTCGTCACCCGGTGGAGCCTGGCGGTTTCAGTCGACGAGGCGGCGCTCACGGTTCCTGCCCAGGAAAAGGAAGTACCAGGTCCAGAAGACGGTGGTGGCACCGACCACGGTCCAGCGGACGGCGAGGTTGTGGACGAGCTGGCGGAAGATGCCCTCGATCAGGCCGGCCAGGAAGAAGAGGGCCACGGCCCCCACGGCGAGGACGGCGGCCTCGCGGCCGCGGATCGCGAGGTTCTGGAGGCGCGTGTGGCGGCCGGGGAAGACCAGGGAGGAGCCGAGCACCATGCCGGCCGCTCCGCACAGGCAGACGGCGCCCAGCTCCGTGACTCCATGGGGGAGCACCCAGCCCCAGAACTCGAATCCCAGCCCCCGGGAGTCGTAAAGGGCGGCCATGGCCCCCAGGAGCAGGCCGTTCGTGAACAGCAGGTAGATGACCGGGAGCCCCGCGGCGAACCCGGTGGCGAAGCAGAGCATGCCCACCTTGGAGTTGTGGGTGAAGAGGTAGGTGGCGAAGGCGCCGAGCCAGCCGTCCTCTTCTTCGAAGTAGAGGACCTCGCGCAGCTCTTCGGTCGAGGCCGCGGGGTTCCTCCCCGAGGCCATGTCCTCGCCCACGAAGCTGTAGTAGCGCTCGGGGTCGGCCACGGTCATCTGGTAGCCGGTGAGGACGCCGAGAAGGAGGAGGGCGGTCGAGGCCGCCATGAAGACGAAGTAGCGGCGGAACGTGTGGGGGAACCAGTAGGTGAAGAACTCGACCAGGGCGGTGACGGCCTTGCGCTTGGTGCTGTAGACGGAGAGGTAGGCCCGGCCCACCAGGGCGTTCAGGTAGTCGAGGAGGTTCTTGTCCAGGCTGATGGCCTGGGCCACGGAGAGCGAGGAGGTGGCGCTCCGGTAGAGGATCGGCAGGCGGTTGAGCTCGGCCGCGGTCAGGCTCCGGAGGCCTTTCTTCTCGACGCGATCCAAAAGCTCCTCGAGCTCCCGCCAGGCTCCCTCCCGCTCCTTCCTGAACTGGGCCGACTTCAGTGCGAAGGACATTGTTCAGATTCTCTCACGCCGTTTGATGTCCAGGTACGTGTTGATGAGCCGCGGGGTGATGTGCGTGGGCGAGGCGTCGATGGGATAGATCCCCTGGCGCCGCAGGCGCAGGAGCACGACCTCGCGGTCTCGGAGCAGCGAGCCCGCCACCACGGCGCGGTTCAAGCGCAGGAAGTCGAGCGGCGGCTGGGCGGCGGCGGCGGCGAGCCCCGGGTCTTGAAGCGCTACGAAGACGACGACGTGGCGCTTCGAGAGCCGCCCCAGGTTTTCGAGCATCAGCTCGGCGGAGACGGTGTCCACGAAGTCGGTGAGCACGATGACGAGCGAGCGCCGGGAGAGCTTCTGGGCGAGGCTCGTGAATCCCAGGGTGAAGTTGGTCTCCCGGTCCGAGTAGTCCACCTGGCTCGCCATGTGGGAGAGGATGCGGAAGCCGCGCGTGCCCCCCTTGGGCTCGACGAAGAGGCCCATGGCCGCGTCGAAGGTGGCGAGCCCGACCTGGTCTCCGGCGTGGAGCGACACGTAGGCCAGGAGGAGCGCGGTGTTGACGGCGTGATCCACCTTGGGGATGCCGTCGAGCGGCTCGCACATCAGGCGGCCGGTGTCGATCACGATCACCACCTGGTGGTTGCGCTCGGCCCGGAACTGGCGGGTGAGGAGCTTCCGGTGGCGCGCGGTCGCCTTCCAGTCGATCGAGCGGTTGTCGTCCCCCTCCGAGTGCTCGCGCAGCGATTCGAACTCGGTGCCGTCCCCCCGGTAGCGCTCGATCTTCAAGCCCGCCCGGAACTCCCGGTCGGTCAGGAAGCGCAGAGCGGTCGTGCGCACGGGGAGGATGTTGGGCACCACGGCGACCTGCTTTTTCAAGTCCACCTTGGCGATGCGGGCGATCAGGCCGAAGGGGCCGGTCGAGCGGATCGAGGCGCGCTCGATGACGACCCGGCCGCGCCGGGTGGGGGCGAGCGGAAGGCGCAGCGGCTCGCCCTTGCGCGAGGCCCGGCCTTTGATCGGCGGCTGCGGGAGGAGCTTGTCCGAAAGGTCCACGGCGACCGTGACGGGCACGCGGCGCAGCGACCGGATCCTGACCGTGAGCACCGCCTCCGCCGGCTCGCCGATGTAGAGCGTGCCGGGGACGTCCACGGTGCAGTCCACCTTGGAGCGGCGGGGGGAGAGCACGGCGTCGAGGCCTACGAGGAGCACGAGGAGCCCCAGGTAGCCCGGCCAGAGCGGCCACAGCCGCGGGTGGACGATCGTCGGCAGCAGCGCCACGGGAAGGCCCAGGGCGGCGAGGACGATCGCTCGGCGGGTCGGTCGCAACCTCTTGCTACCTCGGCGCCGGGATCTGGGCGAGGACCTGATCCAGGGCCTGGTCGACGGAGATGCCGTCCACCTCGGCGCTGGGGGCGAGGACGACTCTGTGGCGCATGAGCGGCTTCCAGAGGAACTTGACGTCGTCCGGGATCACGAACTCGCGCCCTTCCAGAACGGCGGCGGCCCGGGAGGCGGCGGCGAGCATGTTCGCGGCCCGGGGCGAGCCTCCGTACTGGAGCGCGGGATGGTTCCGGGTGCCGCGCACGAGGTCCACGATGTAGGCGGCGATCTCGTCCGACAGGCGAAGCGCCGAGACGACCTGGCGCACCCAGACGATGAAACGGAGGTCGCAGACGGCGTTCACGCCCATCTTGTCGAGGCTCGGCATGGCGGTCTGGTGGCCGTGGGTCTTGACCATCGTGACCTCCTCGTCCCGCCCCGGATAGCCGATCAGGGCCTTGAAGAGGAAGCGGTCGAGCTGCGCCTCGGGGAGCGGATAGGTGCCCTCCTGCTCGATCGGGTTCTGGGTGGCGACCACCATGAAGCCGGCCGAGAGCGTGTGGGAGGTGCCGTCGATCGTGACGGTGCGCTCCTGCATGGCTTCGAGAAGAGCCGCCTGGGTCTTGGGCGGCGTGCGATTGATCTCGTCGGCCAGCAGGAACTCGGTGAACAGCGGGCCCTTGGTGAGGGTGAAGGTGTTCGTCTGGAAATTGAAGAGGTTGGTGCCCAGGAGGTCGCCGGGCATCAGGTCCGGCGTGAACTGGACGCGCTTGAACTCGAGCTTCAAGCACGAGGAGAACGAACGGGCGAGGAGGGTCTTTCCCGTGCCCGGCGGGCCTTCGAAGAGCACGTGCCCTTCGGAGATCAGGGCCACGAGGAGCAGGTGGACCGCCTCCTCCTGCCCGATGATGACCCGGCCGATCCGGTCGCGCAGGACCCGGGAGAGCTCACGAACCTTGTCGATGGACATTCGTCATCTCCAGACGCCAGGTGTGGAGCGCCCTGGCGAGTTTCACCGCCCGTTCCCCCGCGCCGTCCGGAAGCTGGTGGATCTGGCGCTCCAGGGCGCCCAGGTCCATGCCGATCCGGCGGGCGAGGGTGATGTGCTGGAGCCGCGCGAGCATCTCGGGGTCCGGCAGGTCGGGAGGCAGGAAGTGGGCGGCGGCGACGGCGCGCGTCGTCTGCCGGAAGTAGCGGGCGAGGCTGTCGGAGGCGTGCCCGCCGCTCGCCAGAAGCCTCGCCGTGTTGTCGATCAGAACCTCTTTGCCGGGCGCCAACCCCAAGCCGGCCGGGAGGGGCTTGCCGAAACGGCCGATCCCGGCCCAGAGCACGATCCCCGCGAGGAGGAGCCCCTGGAACACGGCGAGGACGAGCGGGAAGCTGCGCAGCTCGGTCAAGAGGCCCGGGGTGCGGTTGAAGCCGTGGATCGTCTCGTCGAAGACGACGCCGGTCGCCGCGAGGTCGCGGGTCAGGAGCTCGTAGAGGAGCACGGCGTTGTCCGCCCGGGAGAGCCCCTGGTTGTTCAGGATGTCCGGATCGGAGATCACCCAGACCTCGGAGCCGCCTTCGAGCTTGTGGCGGGCGACCAGGATCCCCTCGGGGCAGCGGACCACGGGGAAGAGGTCCGGGTGGGGGGCGAGGAGCTGGGGCGGCGAGGTTTCGACCCGGATCTGCTTCGTCCAGTCCGGCGAGCGCCAGGGGGCCTGGCAGCGGAAGGAGGTGTCGCCGCCGCGGACCAGCTCCTGGTCCGCGAGCACGTCGTCGTCGAAAGCCGCGAGGACGCCCAGGACGTGGTCCTCCGGCAGGAGGCCCACCTTGCCGATCCACTCGGGCCTCCCCCGCTTGGACTGGCCGGCCCACTTGGGGAGCACGAGGACGAGGGGCGCCTTGCGGCGGGCCGCCTCCTTGACGAGCCCTTCGATCCTGGCGGCGGGATCGCCCGCGAGCCAGCCGGCGTCCGGCTCGGCCAGGATCAGCGGGCGGCTGGGGCCGGCGCCGGAAGCGCCCGGATTCTGCCGGGAGACGACGCCCAGGCCCATCGTCCGCAGGTAGCGGGCCGCGGCCATGTGCCCCAGGGCGCTCTTGCTGAAGGTATTGGCGTGGGGGTTGGGCTTCCTCGCCTCGAGCTCGTCTCCATAGGTGACGAGGAGGATGGCGACGACGAAGGAGACGACCGAAAGGCCGACGACCCAGGCGAGGAGGCGCTTCGAAAAGCCGCCCTCGAGCTCCTGCGGCTCGTCCTCTTCGGGAAGCGGGGGCGGCGGAGCCGTCACGCGGGCCTCCCGGTAACGTGGCGGAAGCGCTCGAGGCTCCGCTCGTAGTCCTGGGCGCCCGCGGGAGCGCCGCCGAAGAGGGTGAGCTCGACCGCGCGGACCATCTCGCCGAACGACTCCCGGCTGTCCGCTCCCAGGGGGAGGAGGCGGACGAGCTCGCGGCTGGTCCGCGACGCCGGGAGGTTGGCGCGGGAGCGCTCCGCCACCTGGTGGATGGCGACCAGGAGGAGCACGTGCATGGCCTCGGCGTAGAGCCCCTGGGCGGCGAGACGCGTGGCATCGTCCAGGGCGAAGTCCCGGCCGTCCAGGGCCGGCTCTCCCTCTCCCCCGCCGTCCGTCTTCTTTGGGCCGGGCTCCTCCTTCGCCCGCCGGTCCGCGCTCTCCATGAGGATCCAGACGACCAGGAGGATCACGGCGGCGCCGACGAGGAGGTAGACCATGAGCGAGGCGAGGGACGACGCTCCGCCCGCGGGGGCCTCGGGCTCCTCGCGGTCGGACCGCTCGCGGCCGGAGACGGCGCGGGAGGACGGCTCGACCGGCTCGTCGTCCTCCTCCCCCTCGGTCCTCGCCTGCTCGGGGAGCGAGCCCTGGAATTCGGGGTCTTCGAGCACGGAGCGGGCCCTCTCCTTGGCCTCGGCCGGCGTGGCGGCGGCCCGGGCCGGACGCGCCGGAGCCAGAAGCGCCGCCCAGAGGAAGAGCGCCGCCAGGAGCACGCGGAGGGGCCGGGCGGCCCGCCCGTCAGTCGAAGACCGAAGAGATCTGATCAACGTCGATCGATTCTTTGACGCTGCGCAGGCGGTAGTACATGACAGAGGCCGACGTCGCCGCGAGGCCGGTCGTGAGAATGCTCAGGACGGTCTCGGCCAAGCGGTACCCTCCGGACTGGGCGGCCTCGACGGCCCCCTCCCCTTCCAAACCGAATGCGGAGGCCAGGGCGAACGCGATCCCGAAGCTCAGGAGGTAGAGGACGGCCTGGACACCGAAGACCGGCCAGCGGTAGCCGTCGGTCAGGTACGAGCTCCTCGCGAGCGCCTCGCCGATGCCAGACCTCTCCTCGACCGCGGCGGGCACCGCGACGGCCCACCGCGCCGCGAGGATCAGCCCCGGAATGACGAAGAAGAGGGTGGCGCAGCCAATCCCCAGGCCCTGGATGACAGCCAGCCCGAGCACCGGCAGGAGCGAGGCGAACCCCACGCGCAGACAGTCGCCGAGCGAGGGGTTGCCCCCGCGCATCTGCTGGAAGACGCCATAGTTGATGCCCGCGGTCGCGATGGGGGCGAGCAGGAAGGTCAGAATCTGCGCCAGCCCTTCCCCCATCATGGCCAGGGGAGCCCGGGGATCGAGGGTCGACACCCAGGCGGAGAATACGAAGACGGGCGCCAGGGCGAACATCGTGAGAATCACGAACGGGATGATGTTCACGAAGTAGATCTTGAACATCTCGCCCACGAGGCGCCCGCTGGTGAACGTCGCGCTCGCCCCGGTCTGGATGCCCCGGGTGCCCGGGAGGGCCGCGCCGGTGTAGACGGTGCCCGCGCCCGGCGGCCGGGGCGGCGGAATGGTGCCGTTGAACAGGGTTCCGTCCGCCGTCGCCTCGCCGCCGTACATCGCGGCGGAAGACGGCGGGGGCGCGGTCGCCTCGCGCCAGACCGACTGCTCGGCGTACGTCATCCCCGGCAAGGGCGGCGGTGGTGGGGACGGCGGCGCCGGCGGCGGCGGCACGGGAGCGGCCGGCCGCGGAGAAGGGCTGCCGAGGACCGGTCCCTTATAGCGGCTGATGACGATGCCGCATCGGGCGCAATCGAGATTGTCGGGCTGCTCGAAGCCGCACTTGGGACAGATCATGCCGGCGATCCTCCATTAACCAAGGAGTTGTCGGCCACCTGCTTTTCATTTCACGACGAAAAGCTGGGCACAACGCTTTTTCCTGAGAGGTTCTGGCGTGATCGTAGACGGGCGGCGGGAGGGCGTCAAGCGGACGAGCACGGACGAAACACGGACCGGCACGGACAGGCAGAATCCTTGTCCTTGCAGTCCTTGGTGTCCTTGGTGTCCTTTCAATACCCCGCGGCCTCGTCCATCGAGGCCTCCCGCGTAGGCAGCAGGAAGGTGCGCCGGCAGGAGAGGAACACGGTGCCGTCCGCCTTGCTGCCGCGGGTGGCGCAGGTGACGAGCCCGAGGTGCGGGCGGGAGCGGGAGAGGCGCTTTTCCAGGAACTCGCTCTCGGCGTAGAGGGTGTCGCCCACGAAGACGGGCTCGAGGAGGCGGATCTCCTCCCAGCCGAGGTTCGCGACGCCGCGGGCGGAGGTGGAGGCGACGCTCATGCCGGTGACGATCGAGAGGGTGACGAGGCTCGAGACGAGCGGCTTCCCCCACTCGCTCTTCTCCGCGTAGGCCGCGTCGATGTGGAGCGGATGGAGGTTCACGGCGAGGAGCGACTGCCAGATGTTGTCCGCCTCGGTGACCGTGCGGCCGGGGCGGTGCTCGACGATCTCGCCCACGACGACGTCCTCGTAATAGAGGCCGTGACACTCCCTGAAGCGGCGCTCGCCGACCTTCTTGTAGGCGCGGATGGTTTCGAGGCTCATGGCTCCTCCCGTCCCTATCATCTCACCACGACAGTCTCCCGGACCTCGCGGACGGCCTCGCAGAAGGCCAGGACGTCGGCGGGATCGTGGTCGGCCCGGAGCATGATCCGCAGGCCCGCCCGGCCGCGCTCGACCGTGGGGAAGAAGACGGCCGAGGTGTAGAAGCCCCGCTCCATCATCTCCTTCGCGCCCTCGACCGCCCCCTCCTCGGAGCCGGTGCGGACGAGGCGGATGGCGAAGCCGTCCCCCTTCTCCTCGGTGTCGATCCGGCTGTCGAAGAGGGCCACGTTCTCCCGCAGCCGCTTCTGGCGCAGGGCGAGCTCCGGGGTCCTCTGGAGGCGCGCCGAGGCCAGGTCCGCCCCGATCGAGGGCACGGGGAGGTGCTGCGACCAGAGCATGGGGCCGCCGAAGCGGGCGAGGAGGGTCCCCTGCTCCTCCGTATCCACCATGACGACGCCGCCGCTGCCGCCGAAACCCTTGTTCAGAGAGCAGACGACGACCGTCCGCGGGTTCATCTCGGGGAGGTGGGTGCGCACGTACCCTTCCCCGTGCTCACCCCAGGCGGCGAGCGAGTGGGAGTCGTCGAAGAAGAGGAAAAGGCCGTAGCGGTCCTGCAGCTCCAGGAGCTCCGGGACGGGCGCGGCGCCGCCGGTCGAGTAGACGCCGTCGGCGACGTACGCCACCCTCGGGTGCTTCCGGCAGACGTCCTCCAGGTAGCCCAGGTCGTTGTGGGGCGCGGTGAGCACCACGGTCTCGTCGGCGCAGACCGGCTTCATGTGGTTCATGGAGAAGTGGCAGAACTTGTCGAAGACCATGACGGGCGGCTCCCCATCCATCAGATGCCCGGAGGCGATCAGGGGGAGGACGCCGGAG
>DATHUD010000967.1:0-11742 GCA_035462575.1 Thermoanaerobaculia bacterium
CATGTCGTATCTCGACGTTCCCCGTCTGGTTTTTGCCGGCAAGTTCCAGGCCGATCCGTCCACGATCAACAACGATCCCGAGCATTTCGACTCCGAGGACTTCCGCTCCAACTACCAGGTGAGCGGGCCCGGGGCTACCAACGGCTGGTGGAATCCACGGGGGACGGGCGCCTGGCGGCTCTTCGACTGCACCGTCCAGTCGGTCGCCTACGAGGACGGCACCTGGTGTGACGATCCGCTGATCGATCCGGTGGTGGGCCTTTCCGTCACCGGAGCGGACGCCCGGGTGGAGGCCAAGCTCGTGGACCTGGACCCTGAGCAGCAGATGGTGTCGGAGGTCTGGGGCCTGCAGGTGCTGGTGCAGAGCGCGGCCGCCGGAGTCGTGCTGCGCGGCAGCTTCGTGGAGTCGCCTTTCGCCGACATCTGGACCCGCTTCCCCGCGGGACAGCCGGACTCCTTCTTCGGCGCCTACTACCAGTCGATCCTCGCCGGAGTCCAGTGGCAGTCCCTGAAAGGCTCGCGCTTCCTGAAGGAGATCGGCGATCCCGGCAAGCTGAGCCTCAAGTTCAATGTCGACGGCTACCAGGACGACTCCACCTCGCCATGGTTCACCTTCGGACGGATCGTGGGCGCCCTCGGCCGTGCCACTCCGGGACAGCCGAAGCGGTTCGTGCCCGGCCGCCGCCTCAACCCCGCGGGCGGCTCCGTGACCAACGCCGCCGGGCAGCCGGCCGCGGTGCAGAATGCCATGGGCTGGCTCGACGGCAACCGCCTCACCGTGGACCTGGGCAACAGCCTGCCGACCGCTTCCGCCGGCGGACCGCTCCAGGATCTCGGGATCCTCCACATCGGGCTCCTCCCGGCCAGCGGAACGCCGGTGGCCCTGGGAGAGGTGGACTACCGCTGCCCGGGGTGGTACGAGCGGCGGGCCGGCCTCGTGGCCTTCGAGCTCACCGGCAAGCAGGCGAAGGCGGCGGCGAACGCACCGTTGCTCCTGCTCCAGTCGACCGCCAACGGGCTGGTGACGCTCCTGGAGGAGAATGCCAACGGTCAATGGGTCCGCGCCGACCAGTTCGTCTTCCGGCTGGACTCCCACGCCTCGGCCACCACGCGCCTGTGGGCCACGGAGTTCGGCCGGCCGCTTCCCGGGCAGCCGGTGGCCCTCGCCTTCGACAACACCTACGTCGAGCAGCAGGTCCTCCAGGGGCCGGTCGCCGGCCCGCCCGTGGGCGTGCCCGCTTCGGGGCTCCGCTTCGAGGCGCCGGGAGTCACCGATGCGGACGGCACGATCACGGTGACCTTGACCGGCAACCTCGACAGCAATCCGCGGCAGTACATCGACGGCCAGGTCTACGGCGTGACCTACGGCCTCGGCACGGTACCGCCCGCGCCCGGCAGCCGCGGCCTCTCGGACATCCTGAGCCCGCTCGTCTGGAGCCCCTACGCGGTCCCCGAGCGTCCCACCTGGCTCGACGACGTGGGGCCCATCTTCCAGCAGTACGCGAACCTTTATCCGGTGATGAAGCCCATCGTCGACCTCGCCAATTTCGGCAGCCTGGTGGAGAAGCTCGGCATCCTGAAAAACGTTTTCAAAGCACCGGTCTCCGATCCCAACTACATGCCGGTGACGCGCGATCTTTCCGGGCCCAAGCGCGAGATGCTTCTGCGCTGGCTCAAGCGCCCGCGCTACATGAGAAACGATTCCAAGGAGGATCTGCTGCGCGCCCTGCAGCAGGCCGTGGAGCTGGAGCACGCCACGATCCCCCTCTATCTCACCGCCCTCTACTCGATCCGGCCGGGGGCGAACGTCGAGGTGGCGGCGCTCATCAAGAGCGTTGTGCTCGAAGAGATGCTTCACATGGCGCTGGTCTCGAACCTCATGATCTCGATCGGCGGCGCTCCGTCGATCGACTCCCCGGGCTTCGTGCCCCGCTATCCCGGCCCCCTGCCCGGCGGGCTCGCCGCGGATTTGACGGTGCGCCTGCGCCGGTGCTCCATCAACCAGATCCGCGACGTCTTCATGGCGGTGGAGCAGCCCGAGGAGACCTACGAGCCGGTCCATGGCGAAGTGGATCCGGATGATCCGGAGCAGGCGTCGCTCTTCACCATCGGCTGGTTCTACGACCGGATCGAGCGGTCCCTGGACCGCCTCGCAGCCCAGGGAGAGATCACGTTCGGCAACGAGGACCGCCAGGTCGCGGCGCGCATCGGCCCGCACCGCCTCTATAGAATCAATTCGCTCGAGGACGCCCGCCGCGCCATCCGCGAGATCAAGGAGCAGGGAGAAGGCGCGTCGCCGGTCGATCCCGCGCAGGTCAAGGGCCGGGAGGATCTGGCCCACTATTACAAGTTCGCCGAGATCGTGAACGGTCACCAGATCGTGATCGAGAAAGACGGTTTCTCCTACACCGGCCCGCGGGTACCCTTCGATCCCGACGGAGTCTTTCCGATGATGGACGATCCCGATACCTCGACTCTGCCCGCGGGCTCGCGGGCGCAGACCCTCTCCCGGCAGTTCAATGCGACCTATCAGGCGCTCTTGAACGCGCTCCATGGCACCTTCAACGGCAATCCGGACCACTTCAGCGCCACCCTGGGCCTGATGTACTCGCTGGAGCTGCAGGCCCAGGAGCTGATGCAGACGCCCTCCGGCCGCAACGACGGCACCACCGCGGGGCCCAGCTTTCAACTACCCTTTCCCCTATGAGTCCTTCGCTCCTGCTCGCCCTGTGGCTCTCGATGACGGGCGCGGCCGATCCTCCGGCCGCGCCCCCCGAGCCCGCTGAAGAGCCCGCGGCCACCGTCTATGCCACCACCACCGTCCGCGAGCGGCCCGTGGAATCGGCCACCGCGGCGGTTACGGTGCTCGAACGCGAGGAGATCGAGGCCTCGGGCGTTGCGACGGTCCAGGAAGCCCTGGCCTTCGTGCCGGGGGTGACCCTGGTCTCCGGCGCGACCCGGGGCGGGCTCACGGCCGCCCAGATCCGCGGCGGCGACCCCAACTTCACCCGCGTGCTGATCGACGGCGTGCCGGTGAACGACGGCACCTACCAGATCGGCGAGGTATTCGATCTGGAGGCCCTGCCGGCCTCGGCCGTGGAGCGCGTGGAGGTCGTGCGGGGGCCGCTCTCGGCTTATTACGGCTCGACCGGGCTCTCCGGCGCGATCCAGGTGATCACCCGCCGCGGCGACGGCCCGCTTGAGGGCGAGATCGAGGCCGCCGCGGGGAACGCCGGCTACCGGCGGGCTGGGGCCTCGCTCGGCGGTGGCGGCGAGCGGGCCGGGGGCTTCGCGAGCCTCCTGGGCGAGGAAGAGAGCGAGCGCATCGCCGCCGAGCGCTACCGGCTCGCGCACTTCCAGGGGCAAGCCCGGGCGCGGCTCGCCGACGGCGCCAACCTGCGCCTCACCGGCCGCTTCGCCTCCTGGGAGGGCGACGACTACCCCGACGCCTCGGGCGGCCCTGTCTACGGCTCGGGCGAGCTGCGGCGGGCGGACCACGAGGAAGCGAGCCTCGGCGCTCAATTCGTCCTCGACCGCACCGCGGGGCGGCTCCACCAGCTCTCTCTCTCCGTCTACCGGCACGACCTCGACCGCGGCAGCCCGGCCATCGGGTTCGAGGTGCCGGCCTCGGTGGAGGCGACCCGCTTCACCCGCAGCCGCGCGGGGTGGGTTTCGAGCTGGCCCCTGCAAATGGCGGGGGATACTCAGCTCAACGTAGGAGCGGACGTCGAGCGGGAGGAGGGAGAAAACCGGAGCACCCTCTTCCTGCCCGACCTTTTCGGCGGCGCCGTGGCCGGGGACTACGCGCGGACGCGCACCACTCCCGGCGTCTACTCCGAGCTGACCGCGCTCAAGAACCGCTTGAGCCTGGAGATGGGGCTCCGCGCCGACTTCCCCGAGGATGCCGGCGAAGAGCTGAGCCCGCGGCTGGGGCTCGGCTACCGCCTGGGATCGGGCGGCCCGAGGCTCCGGGCGTCGCTGGCCCTGGCGTTCAAGCTGCCGAGCTTCTTTGCCCTGGCGAGCCCGCCCGCCCTGGGCGGCAATCCGGATCTCCGGCCCGAGGAGGCGTGGGGAGGCGATCTCGGAATCTCCCACCGTTTCCCCACGGCCGAGCTCGACGTCACCGTCTTCCTCCAGCGCTACAAAGATCTGGTGGATTTCGATTTCGAAACCTTTTCCCACGTCAACCGCTCGCGGGTGCGCGCCCACGGAGCCGAGATGGCCCTCACCTGGCGCCCGCGGACCGCGCTCAACGCGGCGGCCAATCTGACCTGGCAGGAGGTGGAGGACACGGACACCGGCCAGCCGCTGCGCCACCGCCCGCGCTGGTCCGGGAGCGTGCGCGCCGGCTGGCAGGGGAAGGCGGGCTTCGACCTCGCCGCCGACCTGCGCTTCGTCTCTTCGAGCGTGGACGAGCAGATCCCCGTCCCCGAGCGCCGCGAAGTCGAGGGCTACGCCCTCTTAGGCGGCGCCGCCAACTGGCGCCTGGGCCGGCGCTGGCGCCTCACCGCCCGCGCCGACAATCTTACGGACGAGTCCTACGAGACCCTCATCGGCTTCCCCGGCGCCGGCCGCTCGGGGCGCCTCGGCCTGCGCTGGACGGCGGGGGGAGACCGTTGAGGACCTACTGGCTCCTGATGCTGGGAATGGGCCTGGCCTTCCTCGCTCTTTTCGGCCTCGTCGAGGCGCTCCACGTGCCCCTGCTCACGAATCCCCAGCCTTTTCTCGACCGGGCCGGCCTGTGGGGAGCCGCGGCGATCGGCGCCGGGCTTCTGATCGCGGACGTCTTCCTGCCCGTGCCGGCGAGCCTGTTGATGGTGGCGAACGGAGCCTTTTTCGGCCTCGTGGGCGGCACCCTCGTCTCGCTCGCCGGGTCCATGGGAGGAGCGGCCCTGGGCTTCGCCGTGGGCCGGTGGGGAAGCGCCTCCCTGAACCGCTGGGTGCCCGCGGACGAGCGGCGCCGGGCCGACGAGCTCCTCCGGCAATGGGGCGACCTCGCCATCCTCGTCACCCGTCCGGTGCCCATCCTGGCCGAAAGCGTGTCCATCCTGGCCGGCACCTCGCCCCTGGGCTGGTGGCGCTTCCTGGGAGCCGCCTTCCTCGGCAATCTCCCCGCCTGCGCCCTCTACGCCGCCACGGGAGCCACCGCCGCCCGCCTCGACAACGCCTTCCTCATGTTCGGCCTCGTCCTGGCCGTGGCCGCCCTCGTCTGGTTCGCCGGCCGCCGCCTCCGCCACCCCCCCGCGCCCGCTCCGAGGTCGATCGAGGAGTGAAGCAAAAATAAGGCGACGGAGTCCCATATAAGTCGACGGAGTCAGCCCGTCGGCTTATATCCGGAAACTTCCCGCGACGGAGTCCCAAAGGAGCCGACGGAGTGGCTCCGTCGCCTCCTTTCCGGAAATGTCTCGCGACGGAGTCCCAGAGGAGCCGACGGAGTGACTCCGTCGCCTCCTGTCCGGAAATGTCCCGCGATGGAGTCCCAAAGGAGTCGACGGAGTGGCTCCGTCGCCTCCTTTGCGGAAATGTCCCGCGACGGAGTCCCAAAGGAGCCGACGGAGTCGCTCCGTCGCCTCCTTTCCGGGAATGTTTCGCGACGGAGGCCCAGAGGAGCTGACCTCAAGCTTGGTCCGGCAAATTCAAGCTTGCACCACCCGGACGAAAGCTTCGCCCGGCGAGCTCAAGCCCGGTCCGCCCCGGAGCAAGCCTGGCTTGCGCCGAGCCAGGCTTGAACGGCCCCGAGCAAGCTTGTCCCGGCCCGTCGAAGCTGGCACGCGGCGGCTCGAGCTTGCGCGTCGCGGTTCGAGCTTGAGCCGCCGGAGCGAAGCTTGGGAGGGGCCGACACAAGCCTGATCCCCCTCGCCACGAGCTTGTGCCTGGGCGGCCAGGCTTCAACGGGCCGCGGCAAGCTTGATCGCCGCACGGCAGGCTTCGACGCGACCGAGTGAGCTCGTTGCGCGCCGTCTCAAGCTTGAACGCGGCGGAGCAAGCCCGCTTTTCGCGGGTCCGACCTTCAGGCCGGCCACCCGGGCGGGGACACGCCACGTCCCTACGTTGAACGGGTCAGATCTCTTTTGAGGAGCGCTGGCCGTGGCCCGCCGGTTCGGTCGCTCGCCATCGGTCGAGATCGAAGAGACGTGGTCGGCCGATTCGGCCCAACGGGCCGAGAGAACGGAGCCCAGGGCTTCTATGTGGGCCACCGGTGTCAAGCGTCTCGGGCGTTTTTCTCCTCTTCTCCCTGTGGTTTCCTCCGGTCGCCGAGGTTTCCTCACCGCTTCGGCGCTCTTGGCTCTCAGTCCGCGTCTGGCGCTTGCCGGGCGTGCAGGACCTGGTCGTCCTTTCCAGCTTCTATCCGTCCTTGACCCTTCGGGTCAGGCACCAAATGCAGCATGCGCTGCGGGCGACTTCAGGCAAGCTCTCGGAGCGGCCCCATCTGAGGGAACGGTTCGGAAGCCGAACCAAGCCCTGGGCCGGGCACGCTCCACCAGCGTTTCTCTCAGAGCCAAACCGCCTCTAGGTGGTGAAATCCCTCTATAGACATCCTTCCTTCTTTCCCAGATTACTTCGTCTTCAGCACAGCGCCATCAGGAATCACTCCATGGTCCAGATAGCGCCACAGCGCGATCAGCAGCTTGCGCGCCAGGGCCACGATCCCCACCCGTCGAGAACGGCGGCTTCCAGGTCCATAACGCTCCTGAAACCACAAGCTCAAGCGGCTTTGGGGTTGGAAGCGCAACCACGCCCACGCGATCTCGATCGCCATCGCCCGGACCCGACGATTCCCCGCCTTGCTGATCCCTTGCTCGTGATTTATCGTGTCACCACTCTGATAAGGCATCGGCGTCAGACCCGCCAAACCACCCACCTCACGACGATTGCGGAACTGCCGCCAACCGAAGAACTCCGTCACGAACAGCCAACTACTGTTCTCCCCAATCCCCTTGAGCTCTTGCAGCCGCTGCACCTTTTCCGTCGCTTCCACTTGGGTCTTCCGGCGAAACTTCTCGATCTCTGCTATCTGGCTCTCCAACAGCGCCAGACGTTCGCCTTCTCGCCTCAGACGCTCTTGCAAGCTTGGAAGCAGCCTCTCGCCGTTCCACTGCTTCACCTGATCCAACTGCTGCAAGAAACTCTTGCCGACCTTCGCCCGAGCCCCTACGCTGGCCAGCAGGCCCTTGATCCGATTGGTGTGGGCCGTCCGTTCCTGCTTCAGAGACTCAAGCTCCCGAGCCAGGTGCCGCTCATCCTCCTGCTTGGGCGTCGGTGCCTGCGCCACCCCGAACACCTTCTTCTCCCCGCGCTCGTAACGGATCAACAACGACAACAACTTCTCCACATCCAGCCCGTCCGTCTTGGCCCGGCGATTGCGCCGATTGACCTCGATGCTCGAGGAGTCCACCACGAGGCTTTCCACTCCCTCCGACAGCAGGAACCGGTGGAGCCAGAATCCTTCCCGACCTGCCTCGTAGCAACTCACCACGCGAGCCGACTCCGGCACGCCGAGGCGATGCTTGGCCCGAGCGATCTCCAGCATCAACCCGTTCAGGTCGCTGGCTACAACCTTGCGCTGACTGGCTTTGCGTCCAGCCTCCACGCCAAACCCCAACTTCCACTCGCTGGCGCCGAGCTCCAGGCCCATGTGCAATACCGCCTCCGGTCGCGTAGACTCTGCAATGCGGGTCGTCTGGTTCATCGGGGTTCCCCTTTCTAGCGCTAAGTTCCCCGAAACATACAACCGGCGACCCGCTTTTGTACCCCCCTACATAGCATCTGAGGCCGCAGGCCGACGCCCTGAGGAAATAAAGACGACAAGGCGGCGCGGCCTGAAAGGCCGCGAGAGCTCTATCTGCGAGGCGTTTCCCCCAACTCTCGCGGCCTTTCAGGCCGCCTTGCTGTGTGGGTGTTTTTCCCAGGGCATCGGCCTGCGGCCTCAGCCCTGGGCTCTGTTCTGCCGACCCGTTGGGCCGGGGGCTCCTGCGGCGAGCTGAGCCACAGTTGGCGCCTATGCCCAAACTCTCCTCCACCGGGGAGAGGGCGCCCCGGCTCCTCTCGAGCGGGATGGCTGGAGTCTTGTCCGAACCCGTGGCAGTCACCGACAGTTCCAGCATCCCAGCAAGCCTGGGACGGTGACTGTGGCAGGCAAGCCCAGCGTGGACTTGCGTCCGGGAACGCTGAACAGTATCTTGAGACAAGCCGGGCTCAAATAGCAGGAGATCCTCATGCGGTATGCCATGGTCGTCGAGAGAGCAGAGAATAACTACAGCGCCTACGTGCCCGATCTTCCAGGCTGCGTGGCTGCGGCCGAGATCAAGGAAGAGCTCCTCGACCTGATCCGGGGGGCTATCGATTTCCACCTCGAAGGATGCGAGAAGCTGGCGAGGCGATCCCGGAACCGACGGCTGTGGCCGAGTACGACGAGGCCTAGAGCCATATCGCGAGTTGCCATTAGCCGGATACGGATCCGCAAGTCCGATGATGAGGGACGGTAAGAAACGGAGCCACGGTCGAGACTGAGGCACCGGTAGCAGGCGAAAGCCGCTGGCAATTGCGACTTCCTTGCTTTACCGATAGCCACCGCGCTCATCCGCCGACCGACCTTATCCGGCGGGTGCCCCAAGTAAGGGGATACCTAAATTGTGCTAAACTAGGCTAGATAAAGCTTCCGATGACTATGCGGGTACCACCAGGTTCTCCTCCGCATCCGGGCTCCGAGGGCACCGCTCCCATTGAGCCAAACGTTGCTCCACCAGAGCAACCTCCCGCAGTTGGCGTGAGCAACCAAGCTGTTTCGGGAAGCCCAATCCAAACAGTCACAACCATGGGAGACGCAGGAGCGCAAGGGAGTACCACCTTCGCTGATCCACCCTTACGCGTCGTCCTGAGCAATCTCGCTTTCATCACGGTTCTCGCCGTGCTTGTCGGACTTTGGGTAGGCTACTTCACCGACTGGTTGCCCGTTATGGTGACCCTGCTTAGCCTTGGGGGGATGTTCGGCGTAGCCGGCGTGGTCGTGGCCCTGCTCCCCAAAGCCTTTAAGGAGCGCATTCAGCAACTCTTCCTTGTCCGAGTCCTAGGCTCTCCCAGCACCTGGAAAGTGGTGGCAGCAGCCTACCTTGCTGCACTCCTTACGACCTCATTTTGGGGGAGCGTGCGTGTCGTGTTCCGTCCCAACTGGGAGAAGCGGGATATCTGGATCGAGCCGACACAGGTTCGATCCCCTCAATTTCATGTCGTAGATGACTCGGCATCGTCGATTCCCGCGTCGAGTGGGGTCCCGCGTAAGTTCCCGCAGTTTACTCTCTGGCCGGGACGGGCCTTCCGCGTGCGGCTCGATCCTTCTGACGGCCTCCCCTCCCAGACGGTGAGGGTTAAACCGTTTCAGCGTGTTGACGTTGCCGTCCCGAATTCCTTTCTTAACCGGCGCCGAATCCTACTCCGGCCAAGTCCCTTTGTGGCGATGACGGCAAAGGGAAACCCTTACACGCTAAAGATCTGGATTGACAATCGTGAACTCAAGCCGGTGATCAACTATAGAGGGCAAGCAGTCTGGATAGGCTCCGATGCGGAGGACGTGCCGCCAGAACTGGAGCAGCGCTGGCAAAGTCTCGGTTTGGACGTCGACGCCATAGCTCTCTGGAAGACGCCGGTGCCTCTGGCTGACATCTCGCTCGAAGCAGGCAGCGTAATAAAGGCCGAGTTGATTACGGCCGAGAACACAAGGTGGGAATTGAAGACTCATCAGGAGCCCGATCTTCCCAGTCAAGGTCGTATGTTCAAGGAGATTATTCTAGATGAACCGTAATCGTCGATATTCGTTGCTGGTTCTGGCATTCCTGCCTTGGATCCTCCCTATCCCTCTACATGCAAAGGGACCAATACCGATCGAGGTACGAATTGAAATCGATCCCAAGTACTGGGGTCCGCAAACAACCGAACGCGTCAGAGCGGATGGAGGCCAGTTGCTCCTCGATAGCCTCCGACTCTCCCCAGGCAGTCAGCAAGTCAGCCAAGACGTACCCGTACCTTATCCAGTCGCCTTCTGGAACTTTACCACTTCACGTGCCAGATACGCACTTGTCGTTAAGCTGGTAAGGGCGAATGCGAATTCCTTGCACCCCGATGGAACCGAGTTGGAGATCTCAGTTCGCGAAGAGGGACGTCCCTTCCTTGACGCCCCATGGAGAGTGCAACTTAAAAAAGTGGGCTTTCCAGGCTCTGATGAAGCGCCGGAAAGAATCCGTGATACGACAATGAAGTTCCTGGAAGACCGCTGGTTAGACCTGTTAAAGGTGCTTAAGGATAATGTGCCACTGGCCGGGGACCTCCACTGGGCAAAGCACTCTTCGGGCATCGTTCTCCCCCTCGACTCTCCCGCCTACGATCGACTGGCAGCTTCGAAGTTCCAAGTCGAGTATAGCCCTACCGGCAAGTACCCAGCAGCATGGAACGGTAAGACCGAGCCCTACCCTAGGGAGGACTACAATGCTCTGGTCGTGGAGACCGCAGTCGTGGTCAAGGGCAAGGGACTCAAGCCAGAGTTTCTCTTTCTTGAAGAGTACGATATTTGCGCATATTCAGGAGAGGCGAAGCAGAAGATCGCCCCCAAGGGGAAGCTGTGAAGGGTACCCTCACGTTGGCTGTAGTAGCCCTTGCTGTTACCGGGTGCAGCTCCGCGCCGACCGGGTCAGCTAACTCACAGGTTACGCGAGCCGAGGCTGACATTGCATTAGCCGATCGCCTAATCGCCAAGAGCGCGCAAGCTTCCCCGGCGCAGCGGGAGAAGCTCCTCGACCGCGCCGAATCCTTACTACAAGAAGTTGGGGCCAGAGACCTGGACGCTGAACTACAACTGATCGCAGTCAACAACCTAGGGGTTCTGCTGCTTGAGCGAGACGCGCCGCAGAAGGCGGCAGAGGTGCTCGGGCGTCTGCGGGGGAAGGTAAACCCTAGGAGCGAGGGTGGGCCTGCCCTTTTCTACAATCTCGGTCGCGCTCTGGAAGAAGCGGGCCGGCCCGCTGAGGCCTTGCCGCTTTACCGGGAGGTCCTCGCGCATGAGAGAGCCTTTACGGACGCCGCCGACGTGGCGCTACGGACTGCACGCTCTCTACCCGGTGACGCGGCGGGTCTCGCTCAGGCGCTTGCTCTGGTGCGGTTGCTGGTCGATCAACGCAACGCGCCGGCCGCGGACGAAGCGTTCCTGCAGAGCCTCGCCGACGAGCGCTGGGCAGGGCTCCCAGGTTATCAAGAGCTGCTCACCGAGTTAGTACGCTGGCTCGACCTCTCTGGCCGAGACCCCGCCGAGTTCCTTGAGCGTGTACGACCTGTGCTGATACGGCAGCGGCCGCGGCTCGAAGCCCGAGCACGGGACAAGGCGGATTCCCTAGTTGGTGCCCTCGACGCTTCGTATCCGCTGAGAGTGTCCCAGGAGACCCCCGGCGTTGAATCCCGGGGCTGGCAAGGAGAGTCGGCGGAGGCACAACTGTTCTCCCGCTTTTTGCGTCGCGTGGGCGATGATCACTTTACTGCCGGCCGGCCAGACCTGGCAGCACAGCGCTACGCCGCAGCCTGGAACCTCGAAGCCACATACACTGAGGCAGCTCTGGACTTGGCTGCGGTCCTTGACCGAGAGGCACCAGAGCTCGACCCGTCTCGGCGCCTCCAGGCGGCACTGATCGACAGAGTCGAACGAGACCCGGAGCGTCTGGATAGCGATCCCGAGTCACGCCAATATCTCCATGCTGTCCT
>DATHUD010000968.1:0-5929 GCA_035462575.1 Thermoanaerobaculia bacterium
CCCTGTAAGAGATGTCTGAAGCTCCCTCCTCTCCCGGCGGGTGGGAGGAGGCTGGGAGAGGAGGGCCGGGGAGGTGAGGGCTCGGGAGGGCGGTATGTTATCTTCCGCTTTACCCCTGGAGGTCTCCATGCACCGGCAGAACATGACCCTGATGATCGAGCAGGAGTTGCTGGAAGAGGCGCACATGGTCGCGGTGAGGCGGCACACGTCGGTCAACGAGATGGTCCGGCAGTTTCTGAAACAGCTCGTCCGGCAGGACCGGCAGCGCCTGGAGGCGTGGGGGGACGTGAAGCGGCTGATGGAGAAGCCGCAGGTGCGCCTGGGGAGCTTCCCCGGCCGGGAGGATCTCCATGCGCGGTGAGCTGGCCGGGTTCGTGGACACGAGCGTGCTGGTCTACGCGGTGTGCGCCGATCCGCCGGCCAAGCAGAAGAAGGCCCGGGAGATCGTGGAGCGCGGGTTCGTCGAGGGGTGCTTCGCGACCAGCACGCAGTGCCTCCTGGAGCTCTACGACGTCCTGACCCGCCGGGCCGCGGTCCCCCTCCCCCACCCGCAGGCGACCGACTACCTCCGCGCCCTGCGCGAGTGGTACGTCGTGGAGGTGGACACCGACCTGGTGACCGCGGCCCTCACCCTCGCCGCCCGCGAAGAGATCTCCCCCTGGGACGCCGCCATCCTCGAAGCCGCCCGCCGGGCGGACTGCATGCGCGTGTTTTCGGAAGCGCTGCCGGACGGGCGGGTGTACGAGGGGATCCGGGTGGAGAATCCGTTTTTGTAGCCGGGAACGGTCCCCCGAAACGATTCCTTCGCTCCGCGCACCTCCCGGATAGAGACAGACGCCGCAACTTGGCGTAGCATCTTCCTGCCGTTTTCCCCCGATCCCAGGAGAGATCTCAAATGTCTGATCCGTCGCCGAACCTTCGGGACAAGGTCCCGCCCAGATTCCTTGCGTTCACCCGCCGGTGGCAGTGGAAGGACGTGGTCATCGCCGTCCTCGCCCTGCTCGTCTGCTCCGTCTCGGCCTATGCCTTCCGGGCGCCCCTCCAGGCGGTGTTCGCGAAGTGGAAGGCTGGCGGGAGCGGCGAAGAGGTGGCGGTGTTCGACGTGGCGGTGGATCGGGAGAACCGGCAGTACGCGGACATCCTGTTCGACCACCCGCTGGGCGAGGGGAAGGTCGGCGAGGTCCTGGACCCGGCGCCCGCCACGATCTTCCCCGCCCTGGGCGGCTCGTGGAAGTGGCAGGACACGAACGCCCTGCGCTTCCAGCCGAACGGCGGGTTCCCGGTGGCGAGCGAATACAAGGTGACGCTCGAGCCGGAAAAGATCCTGAAGGAAAACCAGGTCCTGACCGGGGACCACGAGGTCACGATCAAGACCGATCCGTTCCTGGTCGAAGGGGTCGACGTCACCGAGGAGCCGGCCCTCGAAGGCAAGGCCAAGGTGATCTTCCGGGGCGACCTGCGGTTCAACTACGCGGTCAAGCCCGAGGTGCTCGCCCCCCTCGTCAAGGTGGTGGACCCGGACGTGGCCGAGCCGATCGAGGTGATGCTCGAGACGGACTGGCAGAACAACGTCATCGGCTTCCGCACGGCTCCCATCGAAAAGAAGAAGGACGAGCGGACCGTCCAGCTCGTGATCGCCAAGGAGCTCACGCCGGCCGAGGGCAACTCCCCGCTGGGCAAGGACTTCGTCCAGAAGATCCAGGTGGGCTCGTCCGCCAAGCTCGCGGTATGGGCGATCGAGGCGATCCCCGGGCCGCGGGAGTCGTCGCTCAAGATCCGGTTCTCCTCCCCCATCTCGGCGGCCGTGGCCGAGAAGTACGTGCGGATCGAGCCCGCGGCCCAGGTGCGGTTCTCAGCCGAACGGAACGAGCTGATGGCGACGGGCGAGTTGGTGCCGGGGACCACCTACAAGGTCACGGTCGGCAAAGGCATGCCCGCGACGGACGACGCGACTCTCCAGGAGGAGCACTCCCAGGACGTGCTCCTGCCCGACCTCGACCCCACGGTCGACTTCCAGAGCCAGGGGATGTTCCTCTCCGCCTCGGGCAACCGGACGGTCGCGATCGAGAGCGTGAACGTGCCCAAGGTGCGGATGACGATCGACCGGGTGTACCTGAACAACCTCTTCTTCACCTTCCAGTACGGCGGGTTCTTCGACTACGACTACGGCTACTTCGGCGAGCTCTCGAACGCCCTGGGCAACCGCCTGAAGGAAGAGACGCTCGACGTGGGCGGCGCGAAGAACAAGCGGCGGGTCTACCCCGTGACGCTCGACCGCTTCGTGAATGTCAAGGAGCCTGGGCTCTACCGGATCTCGGTGGGCAAGCCCGGCGACTGGGAGGCGAAGCAGCGCTGGATCCTTCTGACCGACCTGGGTGTCGTGACGAAGAAGGGGCAGGGGGAGATGCTCGTCTGGGTCTCGTCGCTGCGGGACCTCTCGCCCGTCGACGGCGCCAAGGTGACGCTGATCTCGAACCAGAACCAGACGATGGCCGAGGGGCGGACGGACGGCGCGGGCCTCTTCCGGGTGGACGACGCCAAGGCGCTCGCGAAGGGGACGCCCTACATGCTCACGGTCGAGCGGGGGGGCGACTTCACGTTCCTCCTGCTGGACACCATGGGGATCGACACCACGGGGCTCGACGTGGACGGCGCCCCGCCCGTGGGGGACGGCTATACGACCTTCCTCTACGGCGAGCGCGACCTCTACCGCCCCGGCGAGAAGGCCAAGGGCCTGGCGCTGGTGCGGGACGGAACCTTGCGCATCCCGGCCTCCATGCCGGCGCTGCTGCGCCACAGAGACCCCCAGGGGCGGGAGCTCGAAACCAAGCGGCTGTCGACCGGAGACCAGGGCTTCGCCGAGTGGAGCCTGGACCTTCCGGCCTATTCGTTGACCGGCGCCCATACCCTGGAGCTGGAGGTGGCCGAGAAGGTGATCGGCCAGTACCGCTTCCAGGTGGAGGAGTTCGTTCCGGACCGCATCGCGGTGGCGATCGAAGCCCCCAGGGAGAAGGTCGGCCCGGGCCAGGATCTGAAGTACCAGGTCCAGGGGAGCTACCTCTTCGGCGCGCCCGCGGCCGGGCTGCCGGTCGAGACCCGGGTGCGCCTGGTGGACTCGACCTTCGCGCCCAAGGGGTACGAGGCGTATACCTTCCGGAACAACGAGCGGAACCTCGAAGCCCGCGAGGTGCTCTCGGCCGACGGCAAGCTCGATGACGAGGGGCGGAGCGCCTTCGAGGTGACGATGCCCGAAGGCTCGCCCGTGCCGTCGTCGCTCGAAGCCATCATCACGGCCCGGGTGCAGGAGCAGGGCGGGCGCGGTGTCGCGGCGCTCCAGCGGCTGGAAGTCCATCCCTATCCGTACTACCTGGGCCTGAAGCGCCTGGACGAGGCGTACCCCGAGCCGGGCCAGGAGGTGGAGATCGAATATGTGGCGGTCTCCCCCGACGGCAAGGAGGTCCCCGCGGGGGGGCTGCGCGCCGACTTCTTCCAGGACCGCTGGAACACCGTGCTCCGGCGGACTCCGGGCGGCGGCTGGCGGTATGAGACGACGCGCGATCCGGTGCTCGTCTCGACCCAGGCGGTGCCCGGCGGCAAGGGGCGCGGCACGTTCCGGGTGCGGCCGCGGACCTACGGCAGCTTCCGCGCCGTGATCACCGATCCGGCGACCCAGGCCTCTTCCGAGGTGGAGCTCTACGCTTCGGGCTGGGGCACGTCGCCCTGGGCGATCAAGAACCCGGCGCGGCTGGAGCTCGACCTCGACAAGGAGGAGTACGCCCCCGGAGACACGGCGATCGTGCAGGTGCGGGCCCCGTTCTCGGGCAAGCTCCTGTTGACCGTCGAGCGCGACAAGGTGCTCGAGACCCAGGTCCACACGCTCACCGGCAACACGGCGAAGATCGAGGTGCCGATCCGCTCCGAGTTCCGGCCGAACTCCTACATCACGGCGACCCTCGTGCGGAAGGTGGGGGACCTGGAGCCCGGCTCCGCCGGCCGCGCCTACGGAGCGGTGCCGTTGCCCGTCGACCGGACGGCGAACCGCCTCGCCCCCGCGATCACGGCGCCTCAGGAGATCCGTCCCAACCGGGATCTCCCGATCACGGTCAAGGCCGCGCCCGGCGCGGTGGTCACCGTGGCGGCGGTGGACGAGGGCATCCTCCAGCTCATCGCCCAGAAGACGGCCGATCCCTTCGAGTACTTCTACCGGCGGCTGGCGCTGGGGGTGTCCTCCTACGACACCTTCAGCCTGATGCTCCCGGAGGTGAAGGCGGCGCCCGCGGGCGGCGGCGAGGGGGCGGACGGCATGGCCCAGTACGTGCGGACGGAGGGCATCCGCCGCGTGGAGCCGGTGGCGTTCTGGTCCGGCCCGCTCATGGCGGATAGCGACGGCAACGTCAAGGTGACCTTCAAGGTGCCGGAGTTCCAGGGGGCGCTCCGCATCATGGCGGTCGCGATCGACGTCGACCGCTTCGGCTCGTCGCAGCAGATGACCCGGGTGCGCGAGCCGATCGTCCTCCTCCCCACCCTGCCGCGCATCCTGTCGTTCGAGGAGACGCTCCAGGTGCCGGTCACGGTGCGCAACGACACGGGCAAGCCCGGCAACATCCAGGTCTCGCTCGCGGCCGAGGGGCCGGTCGAGGTGGAGAAGCCCGCGACGCAATCGGTCGAGATCCCGAACGGCCGGGAGAAGACGGTCTACTTCACGGTCAAGACCGGCGGCGCTTCCGGCAACGTCCGCTTCACGGTCACGGCCGCGGGCAACGGCGAGCGGTCGCGCTCCACAACGAACGTGGGCGTGCGGCCGGACCTCCCCGAGATCACGGTCGAAGACGCCGGGGGGATCGCCAAGGCCTCGATCGACGTCGCCGGCCCGGACTCCGATCGGTTCCGGCCGGAGACGCTCCGGCGGACGATCCGCGTCGGCCCCGTGCCGCTCGTCCAGTTCGCGGGCAAGCTCCAGCACGTGCTTCACTACCCCTACGGCTGCCTGGAGCAGACGACGTCCGGCGCCTTCCCGCTGATCTACATCGGGGACATCGCGAAGGCCCTCGATCCCGACCTCCTCGATCCCGAAAAGGGACGGGGCGACCCGGCCGACATGGTGCAGGCGGGCCTGCGGCGGATCGCCACGATGCAGCTCCCCGGCGGCGGCTTCTCCCTCTGGCCGGGGGACGACACGACGCACCCGTGGGGGAGCGTCTACGCCACCCACTTCCTCGTGGAGGCGAAGCGGGCGGGCCACCCGGTGGAGGACGGCCTCTACCGCAACGCCCTCGGCTGGCTCGCCGGCCACGTGAAGGCGAAGTCGGCCTATGGGAGCGACGAGCTGCAGCGCGTGGCCTACGGCCTCTACGTCCTCTCCCGGGCCGGCCGGGCGGACCTGGGGACCATGGACTTCCTGCGCGAGAAGCACCTGAAAGACCTCCGGCCCGAGTCGCGGGCGCTCCTCGCCGGCGGCTACGCCACGGCGGGCAACCCGCGGGCCATGCAGGCGCTCCTCGCGAACGCCGGGCAGGTGGCCGAGGTGCCGCGGGAGACGGGCGGCAACTTCAACTCGGCGATCCGCAACCGGGCGATCCTGCTGCTCGCGCTCCTGGACGCCCAGCCCCAGAGCCCGCGCATCCCGCAGCTCGTGGACCGGCTGGCGAGGGACGCCCGCGAGATCCCGCAGTGGACCACCCAGGAAGAGGGCTTCACGCTCCTCGCCCTCGGCCAGTTCATCAAGCGGCAGACGAGCTTCCCGCCGTACTCGGGCACCGTGCTCGTAGGCGGCAAGAAGGTCGGCACCTTCACCAACCAGACGGCGACCTTCGCGAACGTCCGCGGCGAGGGGCCGGTGCAGATCCGGATGAATCCGGGCTTCCAGCAGGGCGCCGCCTTCTTCAGCGTCCTGACCCGGGGCGTGCCCACGGACTCCGCGTTCCAGCCG
>DATHUD010000969.1:0-2919 GCA_035462575.1 Thermoanaerobaculia bacterium
GGGTTCGACGGCCAGGTGCCGCCGTCTTTCCCCGCGGCGGCGGGGAAGCCCGAGGGGCTCTACGTAACGTCCGCCCTCGCGACCCGCTGGGGGCTGCGGCCGGGGGACACGCTGGAGGTGGTGTCGCCCCGCCCCACGCTCATGCCGTTCGGGGGGCCGCAGCCGCGGGTGCGCAGCGTCCCCCTGGCAGGGACGTACGAGGCGGGAAAGACCCAGGAGGACCGGGAGCGGGCTGCCCTGCCGCGCAAGGTGGCCGAGACGCTCCTCGGCAACACCCACCGTCGCCTGGAGGTGGCGGCCGGGGATCTGGACGCGGCCGTGGACGTGGCGGAGCGGCTGCCCGAGGTGCTGCCGGCCGGGAGCGTGGTCCGCACCTGGAAGGAGCTGAACCGCCCCCTCCTTTTCGCGCTGCGGCTCGAAAAGCTCGTCATGTTCGTCGCCGTCTCGCTGATCGTGCTCGTGGCGGCCCTGGCTCTGGTGGCGGACCTCGCCCTCATCATCTCCAGCAAGCGGCCGGAGATCGGGATGCTGGGCACGATGGGAGCGACCCCCGCGGCGCTGCGCCAGGCCTTCGTGCTCCTGGGCGGCTTCGTCGCGGGTCTGGGCATCCTGGTGGGGACGATTCTGGGCGTGGGCGGCGCCTGGGTGATGGACCACTACCGGCTCCTCCAGGTTCCGGGGCGGGTCTACTTCCTCGACTACGTCCCCTTCCTGGTCCAGCCGGAGGATCTGATCGTGGTGCTGCTCCTGACCTTCGGCCTCGCCCTCGTCTCGGCCTTTTACGCCGCCCAGCGGGCCGCGGCGCTCGATCCCGTGGAGGCTCTGAGACGATGAGCGTCACCGTGCGCGCCACCAACCTCTCCAAGACCTACCAGGACGGCGTCCGGCGGGTCGAGGTGCTCCGGGGGATCGACTTCGCGGTCGAGCCGGGGGAGATGATCGCCATCGTGGGGCCGTCGGGGTCGGGCAAGTCGACGCTGCTCCACCTGCTGGGGGCGCTGGACCGTCCGGACAGCGGCGCGATCGAGATCGGCGGGCAGTCGCTCGCCGCCCTGTCCGGAGCGCGGCTCGCCGGGTTCCGCAACCGGATGATCGGTTTCGTCTTCCAGTTCCACCAGCTCCTGCCGGACTTCACGGCCCTGGAGAACGTCATGCTCCCCGGGAGGATTGCCGGCCGCGAGCCGGGAGAGGTTCTGGAGAGCGCCCGCCGTCTCCTTCTGGAGGTGGGGCTCGTGGACCGCCTGGACCACTTCCCGAACCAGCTCTCCGGGGGCGAGCGCCAGCGGGTGGCCCTCTGCCGCGCCCTGGTCCTCGAGCCGCCGCTCCTCCTGGCGGACGAGCCGACGGGGAACCTCGATCCCGCCTCCGGCGAGCACGTCTTCGACCTCCTCCTGGAGCTCCAGGCCCGCCACCGGACGACCGGGATTCTGGTCACCCACAACCCCGAGATCGCGGAGCGGTGCACGCGGATTCTCCGGTTGGAGGGCGGGGTGCTGCAGGGGGCGTAGGGAAGACAGGGACGAACAGGGACGAACACGGACGGGCACGGACTGACACGGACGGACAGGGAGGGGAGTTTTTGTTCTTGCAGTCCTTGGGGCTTCTTCGACTGTTCACAAAACCATCCGCAGGGTCCGGAAAACCTCCCTTGGCAGCGGGGGGGTGTCCCGGCCTTGCCCTCGTGGGGAATTTTGGCACCGGTCTTGCGGATTCCAATTGTTGAAGTTCCCGAGGTCTTGCGGACCGGTCCGCCTCCCGGGAGAAGGCGCGGCATGGTAGACTTCGATAGATTGAAGACGGGAGTATCGCTGCTCTGGACGTGGTGTTTGGGGGCCATGGTGCGCCCGTCGAGTGCCAGGAGAGTCGAACCCAATGTTTGAGAAGTACAACGAAAAAGCCCGCCGCGCCCTCTTCTTCGCCCGCTACGAGGCCAGCAAGCTTGGTAGCCGGGTCATCGAGTCCGAACACATCCTGCTAGGAATCCTGCGCGAAGGGGAGGAGACGGTCAGCGAGATCTTCCGCCGCTTCCAGGTGAAGCCGGAGGACATCCGCCGGGAGATCGAGGGGGAGAGGGTGTTTGTCGAGAGGATCTCCTCGACCGCCGAGCTTCCGCTGTCCGAAGAGTCCAAGAAGATCCTCGCCTACGCCTCGCACGAGGCCGAGAGCATGCTGCACGCGACCGTCGGGTCCGAGCACCTGCTGATCGGCATCCTCCGCGTCGAGGGGTGCACGGCCATGCGGATCCTTGCGCAGCATGGGTTCGATGTCTACACCGTCCGTGAGGAGGTGCTCGCGATCGCCAAGGAGCGCGAGGCCTCCCAGCAGAAGAAGGAGCTTCCGTTCCTCTCCGAGTACGGCCGGGACCTGACCTCGCTCGCCGCCGAACAGTCGTTCGACCCTCTCATCGGGCGCGACGAGGAGGTCGACCGGATCATCCAGATCCTCTCCCGCCGGACCAAGAACAACCCGATCCTCCTGGGGGAGCCGGGCGTGGGCAAGACGGCCATCGTCGAGGGC
The DNA here is from genome assembly GCA_035462575.1 of Thermoanaerobaculia bacterium. Lineage (GTDB taxonomy): Bacteria > Acidobacteriota > Thermoanaerobaculia > Multivoradales > UBA5704 > DATARR01. The sequence goes on from DATHUD010000969.1 coordinate 2,518, forward strand.
CTCGCCCAGCGGATCATCGAGGGCCGGGTGCCGATCTTCCTCGCCAACAAGCGGATCATGGCGCTCGACCTGTCGCTCATCGTGGCCGGCACCAAGTACCGGGGCCAGTTCGAGGAGCGCCTGAAGGGGATCCTGAAGGAGCTCAAGGAGAGCAAGGAGCTCATCGTCTTCATCGACGAGATCCACTCGCTGATCGGCGCGGGCTCGGCCGAGGGCTCGCTCGATGCGGCCAACATCCTGAAGCCGGCGCTGTCGCGGGGGGAGATCTCCTGCATCGGCGCGACGACGCTCAAGGAATACCGCAAGTACATCGAGAAGGACCGCTCGCTCCTGCGGCGCTTCCAGGCGATCCAGGTCAATCCGCCGACGCCGGAGCAGACGCAGGAGATCCTCGAGGGGGTC
>DATHUD010000970.1:0-4125 GCA_035462575.1 Thermoanaerobaculia bacterium
TGGGCCTCCGCCCCGTCCCCGGGGACCTGGCCGCCAACACCCTGAGCGCCCTCTACTTCCCCGAAGGCGTAGACGCCACGCTGGTCGCAAAGATCGCCGCCCGCGGCGTCACCGTCGCCGGAGGCCTCCACCCGGCCATCCGTACCCAGTATTTCCGTGTCGGCCACATGGGCTACGCCGTGACGCGGCCGGACATGCTGGAAAGGACGGTCGAGGCGGTCGCGGGGGCGCTTCGGGAGTCGGGGGTGGCGGTGGATGCCGGGGCGGCGGTGGCGGCGGTGGCGGGTTGACCGCAGGCCATTCCGCCACCTCCATGCCCGATCGAGCTCCTATCCGCAACTTTCGAAGCGAGAAGTACTCGCGGCTCAAGGATCTGCCCCAAGCGCCTACTTCTACTTTGGCAGACTGCATTCGGAGCCTCCCCCGCCCGGCCCTCACCCCCTGTCCCCCTCTCCCGCCACTCCACCCCGCCCTCCCCGGGAGAGGGGGAACGCCTGCGAGCGTCTTGCTTTTCTCCCTCCTCTCCCAGGGAGGGGGAAGGGGGTGGTGGGAGAGGAGGGCCGGGGTGGTGAGGGCCTCGGCGGAGGCAATCCGATCCGAGTTTCAAGAACTCTTCGTACCGCCCAAACGATTTCCGTCTGCTCTTCCCGGCTCGTCTTGTGGTAAAAATCGCGCCATGCCGCAAAACTCTCCAGCGGAGGCGCCGATGGATCTCGCCTCGACTCTCGCGCGCTTCGTCAACCCGAAGGTCCGCAAACGGGGATTGCACTACTTCCGGGGCCGGCGGGTGACTCTCACCGCCTGCGGACCGGAAAGGGCCCAGGCGGAGGTCACCGGCTCCAGCGTGTACCGCGTCCACCTGACCCGCGAGGGGACCCGGCTCCGAGGCTCCTGCTCCTGTCCGTTCGCCGGGCGCGGCGAGCCCTGCAAACACCTCTGGGCGGCGATCCTCGCCGTGGATGCGAAGAGCGGCCTGCGGGGCTCCGGCGGCACCCTGCCGGCCACGCTCACGTCGCAGGCTTCCGGCGAGTCTCCCAAGCCCAGCCCGAGCCCCGTTTCCGGAAAACCAGGACCGCCGCGGCGGGAGGCCCGCGCGGCTCCTTCGGCTCCGGCCTGGCGCGCCGTCCTGGACCAGCTCGGCCGTCCGCCCGCGGCTCCGGCACCGGCACCGGCGAGCAGCCTCCTGTACGTGATCGACGCGCCGGCCACTCTCGAAAGCCAGCAGCTCACGCTCCAGGTGCTCACCGGCCGGAAGAAACGGGACGGCTCCTGGGGGAAGCTCTACCAGCTAAGCCTCTTCCGCAGCGACATCCCCCGGCTTCCGGACCCCGCCGACCGGAAGATCCTCTCCCTGCTCGCCGGGGCGACGCAGGGAGGGTCCAGGATGTGGTACTACCCTGGCGTCAGCTCCCAGGTCCCCACCTCCTGCGTCATCCCGACCGAGGTGGCGGGAGTGCTGCTTCCTCAAGTCTGCGCCACCGGACGCTGCCGCCTGCGCTTCGATGCGAAAAGAGCGGACGAGCTCGAGCCCGTGACCTGGAGCGACCTTCCGTGGGAGATCCGGCTGGAGGTGGCCGAAGCGAAAGGGGGCGGCTGCGCGGTGGGCGGCTCGATCCTTCGCGGGGAAGAGCTCCTGCCGCCCAGCCAGCCCGCTCTCCTCCTGCCCGGCGGATTCCTCTACGCCGCCGGGCAGATTTCACAACTTCTTCCGGAGGACGCCCACCGCTGGCTCCCCCTCCTGCACCGCCCGCTCGCAGTCCCTGCCAAAGAGCGGGAAGAGATGCTCGCCCGTCTCCTCGCCGCGCCCGGCCTCCCCCGGCTCGACCTGCCGGAATCGATGCGGGTCGAAGAGGTCCGCCCGGAGCCCCGGCCCAAGCTCCGCCTGCTGTCCCCCGACAAGCGGCAGCCCAACGACTGGCCGCGCGCGGAGCTCTCCTTCCTCTACGACGGCCGAGAGGTGGCGGCCGGCGCTCCGGACCGCGGCCTTTACGATCCCGAGACGCGGGTCTTCCTCGTGCGCGACCTCGAGACCGAGCGGCGGAGCACGGACCGCCTGCAGGAGCTCGGCTTCCGTTTCGCGGCCCACGCCCCGGGCCAGGCGCCCGCGATGCAGATCGCCACGACCCGGGTCCCCAAAACCGTGCGCGCTCTCCTGGCCGAGGGCTGGTCCGTCGAAGCCGAGGGAAAGCTCTACCGCTCCGCCGGCAACTTCCGCCTGTCCGTCTCCTCGGGCGTCGACTGGTTCGAGCTGCACGGCGGCGCGGAGTTCGAAGGCGAGACCGTCCGCCTCCCCGAGCTGCTCGCCGCCCTGCGCCGGGGCGAGGGCTTCGTGGCCTTGAGCGACGGCAGCCTCGGAGTGCTCCCCGAAGAGTGGCTGAAAAAGCTCGCGCCCATGGCCCGGCTCGGCGAGCCCGAAGGCGGCCACCTGCGCTTCCAACCCGCCCAGGCCGCCCTTCTGGACGTCTGGCTCGCCCAGGAGCCTGGGCTCACCTGCGACGAGGCCTTCGAGCGCGCCCGGGAGCGCCTCCGCGGCTTTTCAGGCATCGCGCCGGCCCCCGCGCCGCCCGGGTTCCGCGGCGAGCTTCGCGGCTACCAGCACGCCGGGCTGGGCTGGCTCCACTTCCTGCGCGACTTCGGCTTCGGCGGCTGCCTGGCGGACGACATGGGCCTCGGCAAGACCGTCCAGGTGCTCGCCCTCCTGGAGGACCGCCGCCGGCTGCGCGCCGAGGAGGGGCTGCCTCCCTCTCTCGTCGTCGTGCCGCGGTCGCTCGTCTTCAACTGGCTCGCCGAAGCCGCCCACTTCACGCCGGAGCTGCGCGTCCTCGACCACACCGGAATCGGCCGCACCCGGGAAGGCGACCCGTTCGCCGGCTGCGACCTGGTAATCACCACCTACGGCACCCTGCGCCGGGACATCGGCGTGCTGCGGCAGATGGACTTCGACTACGTCATTCTGGACGAAGCGCAGGCGATCAAGAACGCCGACAGCCAGACCGCCAAGGCCGCCCGCCTGCTGCGCGGTCACCATCGCCTGGCGCTCTCGGGAACGCCGGTCGAGAACCACCTGGGCGAGCTGTGGAGCCTGCTCGAATTCCTGAACCCCGGCCTCCTCGGAGCCTCCCCGCTCCTGGGCTCGCACGCCGACGAGCTGAGAAACCCGGACACCGGAACCCGGGGGCTCCTCGCCCGCGCTCTCCGCCCCTTCATCCTGAGGCGTACCAAAGAGCAGGTCGCCCCGGAGCTCCCCGCCAAGACCGAGCAGACCCTCTTCTGCGAGCTGCCGCCCAAACAGCGCCGGCTCTATGACGAGCTGCGGGACCACTACCGCACCTCGCTCGGCACCCGCATCACCGAGCAGGGGCTCGGGCGCACCAAGATCCTCGTCCTTGAAGCGTTGCTCCGCCTGCGCCAGGCCGCCTGCCACCCGGGCCTCCTGGACCGCGACCGCGCGGACGAGCCGAGCGCCAAGCTCGACGTCCTCCTCCCCCAGCTCAAGGAGATCCTCGCCGAAGGCCACAAGGCCCTCGTCTTCTCCCAGTTCACGAGCTTCTTGGGCCTCCTGAAACAGCACCTCGACCGCGAAGGCATGACCTACCTCTACCTCGACGGCCGGACCCGCGACCGTCAGGAAAAAGTGGAAACCTTCCAGTCCGACCCTGACTGCCAGCTCTTCCTGATCAGCCTCAAGGCAGGAGGGACCGGGCTCAACCTCACGGCCGCCGACTACGTCTTCCTCCTCGATCCCTGGTGGAACCCGGCCGTCGAATCCCAGGCCATCGACCGCGCCCACCGCATCGGCCAAAACCGCCCGGTCTTCGCCTGCCGCATCGTCGCGCGCAACACCGTCGAGGAAAAAATCCTGGAGCTCCAGAAGAGCAAGCGCGGCCTGGCCGACGCCGTCATCCAGGCCGACGGAAGCGTGCTCGCCGCCCTCAGCCGCGAGGATCTGGAGCTGTTGCTGTCGTGATGTGCCTTCTCCGGAGGGCGCGGCCGAGCCCGCCCAGGCCCTCACCACCCCAGCCCTCCTCTCCCAGCCCCCTCCCACCTTCCGGGAGAGGAGGGAGCTTCAGACATCTCCTTGTAAGGGCTCCCTCTCCCGGCGGATGGGAGGGGGCTGGGAGAGGG
>DATHUD010000971.1:0-2965 GCA_035462575.1 Thermoanaerobaculia bacterium
TCCGGGCCTTCCGCCCATCGCCTCCGCGAACGAGGCACGACCGGTTCTTCATCCGCTCCATGGATTCCCGCGCTCCCTCGTCCAGCCCAGTCAGGCGGCGGATCGCGGGGAGGGCGTTCGCCGCAAACGAACGCTGGGAAAACGCGCTCCCGACGAGCGCCCCCCAGCTCCGGCGCACCTTTTCATAGCGGTGGACGTCCCTCAGGTCGTTGCCCTCGAAAAAACCCCAGATGCAGACCTTGGGCGCGAGCGGCAGCCCGAAGCGCCGGAGCACCTCGAGCTCCTGCTGCGGCCCGTAGCCGGACTGGGCGAGGTTCACCACCCGGCGCCCGAGCGCCCGGCCCAGGCGGGAGGTGACGATCTCGTCCTGCGGAACCTCCCAACCCTCTACGAACGAGTCGCCCACCACCACCACCACGTCGGCCGTCCGGGAGCTCTCCCGGTTGCGGAAGCCGTTGTCGTCGTATTGATAGCGCACGCCGTTCCAGACGAAGTCCGAGTCCGGCTTGCGGATGTGGAGGAGCACCGGGTCGGTCACGTTGCCGGGGTTGTCCCACGGATCGAGGAACTGCCGCGCGAAGACCTCCCGGAAATCGACGAGGCCGGCGAGCGCGGCGGCCTCCAGAAGCCCGACCAGGAGCACCAGCGTGGCCGTGGTGACGGCGAAGCCCTTGGCGGTCTCGCCCGGGCTCCGCCGGCTCACCAGGAGGACCCCTCCCCAGGCGAGCAGGTAGCTGGCGGCGACATCGGCCAGGAGGTGGGCGTTGGGGGACTCGACCGCGGGCTTCCACCAGAGGAGCGCGACCGTTCCCGCGACCAGGACGAGGGCAGGCGCGGCGAGCGCGGCCCGTTGCGGCTTGCGGTCCTCCTCAGGCCGCAACGCCATTACCGTTCACCTCCCGGTAGAGGTCACCCACCGAGCGGACGAACTCGAACCACCCGAACCGCTCCGCCGCGTAGGCCTGCCCGGCGGCGGCCAGCCGGGCGGCGAGCGGCTTGTCCCGGAGCAGCCGCACGATGGCGCTCGCGATCTCCGGAGACCAGGGGCGGGTCAAGAGGGCGCGGCTCTCGTCCAGGAGCGCCCGGTGGGCAGGGATGTCGGTCGCCACGATCGGCCTGCCCGCCGCGAGGTAGTCGAAGATCTTGAGCGGCAGGTTGTCCCCGTAGGCGCGGGGGGAGACGACCACGTCCGCGAGCGCGAGGAAGAGCGGGATCCTCTCCCGGGGCTGGCGCCGGACCACCCGGAGGGCGCCGCTGCGAACGAGGTCCACGTGCCCGCGCTCGATCGTCGTCCCTCCCGACTCCTCGGCCCCCACGAGGACGAACGTCACCTCCGGCACCTCCGCCCGTACGTGGGGGATGGCGGCCAGGAGCTCCGGCAGTCCCTGGTAGGTCTCGAACGTGCCGCTGTAGAGGACGACCGGCCGGCCCGGGGCGATGGCCAGGTCGCGCCGCAGAGCCTCCGCCTGATCGGCCGGAGCCGGCGGCAGCCCGCTCGCGAAGCGCCACTCCCGCAGGCGCGCGTTGGGCACCAGCGACCGCACCTTCTGAGCGAGCCCTGCGCTGCTCACGATCGAGTCGGCGTGCCGCAGCAGCCAGCGCTCCGCCCGCTTGAGCCCGGACTGCGCCATGGCGTTCCGGAAGGCCAGGTGCTTCATGAGCTGCTCGGGCAGGCTCGACTGCATGTCGTAGATCACCGGCACCCCGAACCGGTGGCCGAGGGCGACCGCGGGGAAGGCCGCCTCCTCGACCGCGTGGACGCAGGAGTAAAGACCGCTCGCGAGAAGCTGGGCGAGCTTGGGCATCATCGTCAGGTCGAGGAGCACCTTGGCCATCGAGAACCCCACCGGCACCTTCCGGAACCGGAACGGGTTCGCCGACCGGAGATAGCGCACCCCGGGGATCTCGACCGTGCGCCCCACCGGGAAGGTGAGCACGTCGACCTCGTAGGAGAGCTGCGACAGCGCCTGGAGGAGCTGGCACACGGCGATCGGCGTCCCACGATCTTCGTAGAACGGCTGCGGAGCGACGACGAGTACGCGCGATCTAGACAGGGTGGTGCCTCTTCTCTCCTAGAGCTTCACCGGACACACGAAACCACCTGGAGGGATAGCAGATCGTGTGCCATCGATGGGGAGCGATAGGCTCCGCGAGGCCGTCTGGAGGAATCGGGAACGAAGGCGAAGGGCTATCGCAGGTCTCGAAGCCGTTGGAGCTCGTGCTCCAGGGCTCGGAGCTTCTCCTCGGCTTCACACCGGGTCTTCGCCTCTGCGGTGGCCCTTTCCTCGGCCTGCCGTGCCTCCTCGGCCCGCTACCGCTGCGCCCCTCGGCGCGTGTCTTTTTCACTTTGCGTTGAAAGACCTACAGACAACATAGAGAGGATCAGCGATGATGAACCTGACCCGGTGCATGTACGCCAGCGAGCCGAGTTGCTTCTCGGCGGCGTATACGGTCTGGAAGCACTGCGGTACGCCACTCAAAAGCCGAGATTTACCTCGACATCGGCCCACTCGTCGAGCATCGCGCTTGTCACCTCGATCATATGGCCTTCGCCAGTGTAGATCCTGTAGGGTGGGTGAATCTCGCGGTCAATGCTCTCCCAGTCCAGATTCCGGTAGAGATGGCCGATCCTTTTCTGCTGATACTGGAAAGCCGTGTGACTAAACGGCTCAGGGTTGGATAGCCGCCAGATGATCTTGTCTGCAAAATCCTGGAGAGTCGTTTTTTCTTCCAGCCAACGCGCGTCCAGTACGATGCGAGCTAGAGTATGGTGTCGATTCACAGTCCGGATGGGCATATGAACCGAGAGGACGTCCTTGATCTCCCCTGAATAGGGTAGGAGGAAGATGGTGCCTGAGTGTTCTGATCTAAGGGTAAACTCCCGAGGTGGCACGTCTAGGAGTTCAGGAGGACGCATTTCCAGTCTCGGACCTGCCCCGGTATGGGTAACCGTAGCCATGGATGC
>DATHUD010000972.1:0-15063 GCA_035462575.1 Thermoanaerobaculia bacterium
GTGACCTTCTCGGGCCCGGCGTTCTCCGAGCCGACTTTGATCGCTCTGGCCTACGCGTACGAGCAGGCGACCCGCCACCGCGTGCCGCCCGCGAGCACGCCGCCGCTTCCCACGGACAGCGTGGCGCGGCCATAGGAGGACACGGACACACGGACGAGCACGGACGAACAGGGACCCTCAAGGACGCTCGAGCCTCGGGCGTCCCTGTTCGTCCGTGTTTTTGTCCGTGTTCGTCCGTGTCAGCCGCGGAACAGCTCGACCGGCACGCCGGTGCCCGAGCCGAAGTAGAAGCGCGAGTTGGCTCCGGGGAGCGCGAAGCCGTTGATGGCGATGCGCCGCGGGGAGAGGCCGCGGTTTTCGGCGCTGCGGTGGACCACGTAGGGCCCGAAGAAAGCGGCGCTCCCTGCCTTCAAGAGCGCGGGGACTCCGGGACGGTCCTGGAAATCCCGCCGGACCGCGGCGGGATCGAGGTGGCCCTGCCGCCCGCTTCCGGGATAGAAGATCAGCGGACCGTTGTCGGGTGTCGAATCGTCGATCGCGACCACGGTCTGGATGTAGCTTCCGCGGCCGTCCACGTCGCGCCACTCGGGGGTGCCGTAGCGGCGGTGCTCGCTGTCCTGGTGGGGCTCGAATTCCAGCCCGTCGTTCGGGTACTTGGCGTGGAGCTGGTTGAGCAGGTGGACCGCCGTGCCCGAGCCGAAGAGCTGGCCGACGATCGAGGTGAGCCGGGCGTCGCGCCCGCAATCCAGGAACGCCGGCTCGCACCCTCCCGCCCAGACGACCCGCAGGAGCCGGGTCGCCCCGTTGCTGCCCCCGAAGACGAACTGGCTGCCGGCGTGCTCGATCTTGCGCTCGCCCTCCGCGTTGCCGCTTGCAGGAAGCGCCGCGGCGATCTCTCGCCCCACCGCGCGCAGCCGCTCCGTAGCCTCGGCCATGGCCGCGACCTCCTCCCGGGAGAAGAGGTTCTCCAGGATGAGGAATCCGTCCTCATAGAACTGCCGGATGGCTGCGGGGTGAAGCTGTGAAATCATGGGGTGAATGGGATTGTACCATAGAGGCGGAACCCCCTCCTCCCAGGGCTTCGGAAGGAGGGGGGAGGGACCGTCATTGAGGCGGCGGCCCGCAGCCCCAGGGCGGCGGCGGATCACAACGCGCGTCGTAGCCGTTGCAGGAGACCCCATCGTCGATGTAGTGGCAGTCACCGCTCGTGCTCGAGCACGAGATGCCGCCCCCGCAGCAACTGGGGAACGTGATCTGGCAGAAGTTGGGGCACGCGATTTCCGACCCGTTGTCGCAGCGGACCCCTCGATAGGAATACACGCAGGAGTAATTCCCGGTGCATCCGACGGTGTTGCCGTCCCCGCAGTCCCGCGAGACGCTGCAGGCCATGGGGACCGGCTCGGGGGTGCCGACCCCCGGGAGCGGGTCTGCCGGCTGCTGGGCCAGCCAATCCAGGAACGCCGCGTCGGACCCCGAGTCCGCCGCAGCCCCGGACGCGCCGGCCGTCATGAGTAGGACGACCGCGGCAACAAGCACAACGTGTCTCATCCTGAACCTCCTTATGCCATCGACGGGACGGACGACCCCGCCCCGAAAGGCCCGAGCTCGTCTCCTGCTTTATCTGTTCGCAGACCCTGGCTCGACCGGATAGGACGCCAGAACAACACCCCGTTTGGGATGGTACGCCTGGGGAACAGTTGCGTCAACGTAGATATGCTGAATAGCGCTTGGGTCAGGCGGCCGTGGCGCCCTGCTCGAGCAGAAGCCGCCTCAGGATCGACCGGTGGCAGTGAGTCTCGTCCTCGCAGTAGCAGCCCACTGAAAAGTTCGTCTGGGCCGACAGCGCGGCGAGCAACGCGAGGAGGCGCTGAGCCGCCGGCTGGCGCATCTCCTGCCGGTACCGCCGCTCGAAGACGGCCCAGCGCTCCGGTGTCACCGGCTCCGAGAGCAGCCAAGACACGAGCGGGGCGGTCGGGGCCAACTCCGGCAGCCACACGTCGAAGTAATCGCGCGCGGCATAGTCCTCTTTGCGGACCCCGCGCGGCGGCCTGCGGACGGTGCCGACGCGCAATCCTTCGTCCGGATTGCGCGGGGTTCCCAGTCGAACGACGTGAAAAGGCATGACGGCTCCAGTATCTCCTAGAAGACTTCTCTCCTGAAGGGGAGCGGTTGCTCTCCCCGAAAGAGTTGGGCCGGCCTACGAACCGGTCTATACTAGGCGCCACAGTCAAGCAGTCGATGTTGGAGCGGTCCGGGCCCTCGAGGGCGCGGGCGATCCGAGAAGTCTTTCGAGAGGAGGCATCCGGGCGGAATGGACTTGCCGCACGTTGCTCGATCCGCCAAAGCTCGTTCATCCAGGGAGTGCCTTCTCGGCCCATGACGCACAATCCCTATGAGGAGCTTGCCGCCGATTTCCTGCTCGATGCGGGAGAGCGGCTGAACCGGCTGGAGGAGGTCCTCCTCGCCGCGGCGTCGGCCGGCGGGGCGGACGTGTCCCCCTGGCTGGAAGAGTCCCGGCTGCAGCTCCACACCCTCAAAGGCAACTCGGGGATGATGGGCTTCGCCCGTCTCCAGGAGATCGCCCACGATCTGGAGGACCGGATCGAGGAGCTCGATCCGCGTCGCCCGCAGGTGGACGGGATGCTCGCGGGCGTCGACCTCTTCCGCCGGGAGCTCGGCCGGATCGAAGGGGTCCCGGAGGAGGGGGAGAGCGTCCTCGAAAGGGGCGCGGCTCCCTCGGACCTCACGCGCGAGGGGGTGCGGGTCCCGTTCCAGACCCTGGACGGCCTCGTGGATCTTCTCGGAGAGATGGTGATCCTGAGGAACCGTCTGGCCGACTCCCTGACGCGGTGCCGGGAGTCGGGCGGAGTCCCCGGCTCCGACGAGTGGGCGGGGGTGGGCGAGTCCCACGAGCTCCTCGGCAAGACCCTGGACCAGTTGCGAGACGGCGTGCTCCGGCTCCGCATGGTGCCGCTCAAGACCCTGTTCGGCCCGCTCGCCCGCATCGCTCACGACGAGAGCGCGCGGGAGGGCAAGGAGGTGCGCTTCGAGACGGCGGGCGGGGAGACGCCGCTCGACAAGGCGCTCCTGGAGCTTTCGAGCGAGGCGCTGGGGCATCTCGTGCGGAACGCGGTGATCCACGGCCTGGAAGACACGGAGGAGCGGCGGCGGGCGGGGAAGCCGGCGCGGGGCTTCGTGCGCCTCTCGGCCGAGACGGACGCGCGGGAGGTGCGCATCGACGTGCTGGACGACGGCGGCGGCATCCGTCGCGCCGAGGTGGTGGCGGCGGCCGAGCGGCAGGGCCACCGGCTCGCCCCGGGCGAGGATCCGCTGTCGCTCCTCTTCCTGCCCGGCTTTTCGACCCGCGAGGGGGCGGACCTCTCGTCGGGCCGGGGGATCGGCCTCGCCGCCGTGCAGAAGGCGGTCAACCGGCGGGGCGGCCGGATCGAGGTCTTCTCGGAGGAGGGCGCCGGCACCCTGTTCCGCCTGCGGCTCCCCTTGAGCGTGTCGATCACCCGCGCCCTCCTCCTCGCGAGCGACGGGGAGGACTACGCCCTGCCGCTCTCCGCCGTGGTCGAGAGCGTGCCGCTCACGGCCCCCCGGGTCCACGAGGTGAACGGGGCTTCGCTTCTGGACTGGCGGGGGGGCCTGATCCCTCTCCTCGATCTGGGCACCAGCTTCGGCACGGCTTTGACCCGGCGGCGCTCGGGTTTCGCGGTGGTGATCGAGGCGGCCGGCGCGCACCGGGCCCTCGCGGCGGACCGTCTCCACGGCATCCGCGAGGTCGTGGTCAAGGGGCTGGACCGGTTGGCCGGCGACCCGCCGGGGATTGCCGGGGCCACGGTTCTGGGGGATGGCCGAGCCGTCCTGATCCTTGATCCCACGGGCCTGATGGAGCTTTCACCGTTCGCGGGGGCGGCCGGAGGCGCGGCATGAAAAAGAAGCCCGGCGCGCCTCAAGGGTCGTTCGAGCTGCCCGAGTCGGGGCTGGCGGAAGACATCCTCGCGGCGTTCGAGGGGAGGGATGTTGCGGGAGAGGGGAACGATCCGCAACCGCCCGTGGCGGGCCCCGAGCGGCTTTACGCGTTCGTGGACCGGCTGGAGCGCCGGGGGATGCAGCAGGCCGAGGAGAAGAAAGAGGAGCCGGAGACGTGGGTGACGTTCGAGCTGGCGGGGGAGGACTACGCCCTGCCGGTGACCCGCGTTCAGGAGGTGCTGCGGGTCGCCGGCGTGACCCGCGTGCCGCACGCGCCGGCGCCGATCCGCGGCATCACCAATCTGCGCGGCCGGGTGCTCGCGGTGGTGGATCTGCGGGTGCGCCTGGGGCTCAAGGCGGTGGAGCTCACTCCGCAGAGCCGCATCGTGGTCGTCTCCTCGCGCGACCGCTCGATCGGCCTGCTGGTGGACGCGGCCCGCCAGGTGGTGAAGCTCCTGCCGAGCGGCATGCAGCCGCCGCCCCCCGATGTCATGACCGAGCGGTCGGATTTCATCCGCGGGGTTTATCACGCGGAGGAGACCCTGCTCGTCCTGTTGGACGTGGACCGTGTGCTCTGGATTCACGAGGGCCTCGATCTCGAGGCCGAGGCGTCTTGAGAAGCGTTTTGAGGAGGAAACGGGAAATCTCATGCTGAAGCGCCTGAAATTCGCTCACAAGGTGGTCCTGCTGCCGGTGCTGGCGGCCCTCGGATTTCTCCTGATCCTGGGGATCGCGCGCCTCGTGGTGGCGAGGAACACGGTGCTCCTGAACGAGATCGAACAAGGCTACGTCCGGGCGTTCGAGGACAGCCAGAAGCTCGAGCGGGCTCTGACCGCGGTCCAGCGGAAGTTCCAGGAGACGGTGGTTACCAGGAACCCACGGCTCCTTCGCGAGATGGGGGAAGAGACGGACGCCTTCGAGAGGGTCGTCAACGAGGCGACCCCCAATACGACGATCGAGGCCGAGCAGCTTCGGGGGCTCGGCGCGGCGATGCGGAGCTATTACGACCTCGCTCGGCAGACGAGCTCGGAGCTGATCCAGGGCGAGGCTTCGCCGAATTCGTTAGGAGCGGTTGACGAGCGGTTTGCGGAGCTTTTATCCCGGGTCGAAAGCGTAACGGCCGAGAATCGCCAGCAGATGGCGGAGGCGTTCACGGCGGCCCGGGAGAGCCAGCGGAAGGCGATCCTGGAGATCGCCCTGGTGACCGTCCTCAGCATCCTCGTCCTCTCGGCGCTCTCGTTCTTTCTCATCCGCTCGCTCACCCGCCCCCTCGCGAATGCGGCCGGCGTGGCCGGACGGCTCGCCCACGGGGACCTCTCGGTGAAGATCGAGGCGCGCGCGAACGACGAAATCGGGGAGCTGTCGCGCTCCATGGAGCGGATGGTCGCCTACTTCCGGGAGATGGCGGGTGTGGCGGATCAGATCGCGGCCGGGGACCTCCGCATGGAGATCACGCCCCGCTCGGAGACGGACCTCTTCGGCAACGCGTTCCAGAGGATGACGGGGAACCTCCGCAAGATCATCGGAGACGTCAAGGAAGCGGCGAGCCTCGTGGCGTCGACCTCCGACGAGATCTCCGCTTCGGCGCTCCAGATCAAGCGCGGGGCCGAGAGCCAGTCCTCTTCGACCGAGGAGACCTCGGCCACCATGGTCGAGATGGCGTCGCAGCTCGACAGCGTGAACCGGTCCACCCAGGCGCTCGCGGCGAACGTGGAGGAGACCTCCGCCTCGATCGAGGAGATGGGGACCTCGATCGAAGAGGTGGCGCGCAACTCGGAGAACCTCCTCTCCTACGTGGGGGAGACCTCCGCCACGATCGAGCAGATGACGGCGTCGACCCGCTCGGTGGCCGACCGGGTGCGCGTGGTCGACGAGGTCTCCCGCGAGGCGGCCCGCTCGGCGAGCGAGGGGGGCGAGCGGCTGTCGAAGATCGTGCTCGGCATCGGCTCGTCGACCAAGGACATCGGCAAGATCATCCGCATGATCGGCGAGTTCGCCGACCAGACGAACCTCCTGGCCTTGAACGCCGCGATCGAGGCTGCCCGGGCCGGGGACGCCGGCCGCGGCTTCGCCGTGGTGGCGGACGAGGTCAAGCGCCTGGCCGAGCGCTCGATGAGCTCGACCCGGGAGATCACGGCGTTCGTCGAGTCCGTGCAGCGGGACACCGAGGAGGCGGTCCAGCTCTCCCAGGGGGTGCTCCGCCAGATCGTCGAGGCGGTCAACCGCACGACCGACCTGGTGCGCGACGTCAACACCGCCATGCAGGAGCAGAGCTCGGGAGCCGCGCAGATCCTGAAGACCTCTTCCACCATGCAGGGGGTCACCCAGCAGCTCGCCGCCGCGGCCCGCGAGCAGGCGGACGGCGCGCGCCAGATCATGAAGTCCGTCGAGGCCATGAACCGCATGACCCAGTTGGTGGCCGACGCCACCAGCGAGCAGATGCGCGGCGGCGACCAGGTGGTCAAGGCGGTCGACCAGATCGCCCAGGTCGCCCAGCAGTACCTGGCCGCGACCGAGCAGATGTCGACCGCCACCCAGAGCCTGGCCCAGGAGTCCGAGCGGTTGAAGACGATGTCCGGAGTGTTCCAGGTTTGAGCCGGAGCGGTGCGCTCCACTGATCGAGAGGCCCATCATGATGACGAGTGAGCTCTTTGGCAACCCCGCTCCCTCCTGGGACGAGTGCGTGGAGATCCTGGAGCGGCTCCCAACGCTCCCCTTCGACTCCCGGATCGAGGCGCTCGAGCGGCTGGTCCGGAACCCGAGCCCGGGCATCCGCGAGCAGGCGCTGCGCATCGGCGCGGCCGTGCTCCCGGACTCGCGTCTGACCGAGTACCTGCGGGACGACACCGACGCCGTGCTCCGGAACGCCGGCTCGGAGATTTTCCGGATGCGCGGCGGCAAGAGCCTCCCCGTGGTCGTGGGGCTCCTTGCCGATCCCGAGCCGGACGTGGTGCTCCAGGCCGTCCTGATCCTCGACCGGATGCGCGATCCCCGGGCCCTGGAGCCGCTTCACGGCGCTCTCGGACACTCCGATCCCAACGTGGTCCAGGAGGCGCTCCTCGCGATCGGCCGGCTGGGAGACGCGCGCTCCATTCCGCACCTCCTGCCGTTTCTCGAAGCCGATTTCTGGGTGCAGATGGCGGCCGTGCAGGCGCTCGGGGATCTGCGCTCGCCCGAGGCCGTGCCGTTCCTGGCTCCCCGGCTGACCGATCCCCTGGCGGGGCAGCTCGCGGCCGAGGCCCTGGCGCGGATCGGCGGCCCCTCGGCGTTCGAGGCCCTGTCGTCCCACTGGCCGGCCGGGGACGTGGAGATCGAAGAGGAGAACCTGCTCGGCCTCCTCGCCCATGTGCTGGAAGGACTTCCCGACCCGCCCAAGGCCCGGCCCGCGGGGTTTCGCGAGGCGCTCTCGGCCCGGCTCCACGACCGCTCGCAGGAGCTGCGCACGGCGGCGGCCCGCTGCCTGCTGATCCTGGGGCCCTCCGACTGGGACGTCGCGGCGCTCGAGGTGCTGGCCGCCGCTCCGCCGGTCGCGGGCGGGTTGCCCGTGGCCCTCGGCCGGCGGCCCGATCTGATGGCCCGCCTCCTCGCCGCTTCCGGCGAGTCGCGCATCTGGGGGTTCCACCTCGCCGCGCGCTTCCCCGGCGAGGTGCCGGCGGCGGAGCTGCTGGCGGTGCTTCCCGAGGTGGCGGCGGCCCCGGAGCAGCTCCCGGCCGCGGCCCAGGCCGTGGCCGCGGTCCACATCTCCGGCCTCGCCCCGGCGCTCCTCGACCTCTTCCTCCGCCTGCCGGTCGAGCTGCGCGCCACCCTGGAGCCGGCGCTCGAACGCCACCGCGCCGACCTGGCGGAGGCGCTCTCGGGCCGCGACGGCCTGGAGCCGGTCGACCGCCTCGTGCTCGGGGCTCTCCTGGGCACGCCGGTCGAGGAGGTCGCGCGGGGGATCCTGGACCTCGAAGCGCCGCTGCGCCCGGGGGCGGTCGCGCGCCTCTCCCGGGTCGAGGAGCTGATGCGCTCGCTCCCCTGGGAGGACTGGCTCATCGAGGCGCCGGAGCTCTTCGCCGGCCCGGCGGCCGAGGCGGCCGCGCGCTACGGGCTCACGGAGCTGCTGCCGGCTCTGCGCGAGCGGACGGCGGCGGCGCCTTCGGCCCCTCTCGTGCGGGCCCTGGGAGAGCTCGGCGACCGCCAGGCCGTGCCGGTGCTCCTGGCGCTCCTCACGGCGCGGCCCGACCTGCGGCCGATCCTTCTCGAAAGCCTGGGGCGGATCGGGGGAGCTTCGGCGCGGGCCGTGCTCCAGGCGGCCGTGCGCGGCGAGGGGCCGGAGGTGCGGATCGCCTACAAGGCGCTCGCGGCCTGCGCCGGCCCGGCGGACGAGGCCCTGTTCCGCGAGGCCGCCTCGCACCCGGACTGGTACGTGCGTCTCTCCTCGATCGACGTCCTCGGGCGCGGCACGAACCCGGAGAACATGGCGGTCCTCGCCCGTCTGGCCGGCGATTCCGTGCCGGCCGTGGCCCACCGCGCCCTCTCGGCGCTGGAGAGCTGACGGGGAGCGGATGAAGCCGGCCGGCGCATCCATGACGCAGGAGGAGTACCTGCTGCTCAACGAGCTCATCTCGGGGCAGTTCGGCATCTCCTTCCCGGAGCACAAGCGCGAGGTGCTGGAGTCGCGCCTGCGCCCCCGTCTGCGTGCGCTCTCGCTCGACCGCTACTGGGACTATTACCTGCAGCTCCAGTGCGATACGGCGGGAGAGCGGGAGCGCCTGGCCGAGCTGGTCACCAACAACGAAACCTTTTTCTTCCGCGAGACGCACCCGATCGAATCGTTCTTCGAGGAGGCCGTCCCGCGGCCGGGAGCGCTCCGGGTGCTCTCCGCCGGCTGCTCCTCCGGGGAGGAGCCGTACACGCTGGGGATCTACGCGCGGCAGAACGCCGTCCGGCTCGGGGGCGCCGGGGTGGCGGTCGACGCCTTCGATCTGGACGCCTCCCGCGTCGAGGCGGCGCGCCGCGCCGAGTACGGCCGGAGCTCTCTCCGCTCGGCCTCTCCCGAGCAGGTGGAGCGCTACTTCACGGCGGCGGGCCCCGAGCGCTGGGCCTTGAAGGTCCCCTTCCGCGAAAGGGTCCGCTTCGCCTGGGGGAACATCCTGGACCTCGAGACCTTCCGGTCCGCGGCGCCCTACGACGCGGTCTTCTGCCGCAACGTCCTGATCTATTTTTCCGAGGCGGCGGTGCGCCGCGCGGTCAAGAACTTCGCCGAGGTTCTGCGGCCGGGGGGGCTCCTCTTCCTGGGAGCGTCAGAATCGATCATCGGCCTTTCCGACCGTTTCCAGACCGTGCGGCTCTCGCGCTCGATCGCCTACCGGAGGGTCGAGCCGTGAGCGTGCTGCGCGTGGCCGTGGCGGACGACTCCTCGTTCATCCGCAAGGCCGTGACCCGCATGCTCGCGGCCGAGCCGGACATCGAGCTCGTGGGCTCCGCCGCCCGCGGCGAAGAGCTCCTCCGGAATCTCGACCTCTGGGCCCCGGACGCCATCATCCTCGACCTCTCCATGCCCGGCCTTTCGGGGCTGGAGACGCTGGACGCGATCATGGCCCGCCGGCCCACGCCCGTGATCATCCTCTCGACCCACTCGAAGAAGGGGGCGCCGCAGACGATCGAGGCCCTGCACCGCGGGGCCATGGATTTCATCGACAAGCAGCAGTACTCCCTGGTGGATTTCGACGGCCTGAGGAGCGTGCTCACGGAGAAGATCCGCGAGGTCACCGGCCGGCCCGTTCCGGTGCCTCGTGCGGACGACATACCCACGCCGCCGCCGCCCGCAGTGCCTGCCGGGGGCGCCGGGATCTCCGCCGTGCGCCCGGCCCTGGTGCTCATCGGGGCGTCGACCGGCGGCCCGCCGGCCATCGAGGCGATCCTGCGCGGCCTGGGGGAGGACCTCCCCGTTCCGATGGTCGTGGTGCAGCACATGCCCTCCGGCTTCACCCGCGCCTTTGCCGACCGCCTGAACGGTCACCTGCCGTTCGAGGTCCACGAGGCTGCCGACGGCGAGCCGTTGCTCCCGGGGCGGGTGTTGATCGCGCCCGGAGGCATCCATCTGCGGATCGGCGAGCGGAGCGGGCGGCTCCACGCTTTTCTCTCGACCGAGCCCGAGCGGGCGCTCCACCGTCCGTCGGTGGACGTGCTCTTCTCCTCGGCGGGAGAGGCGGCGCAGGGGAGGGTGGTGGCCGTTCTGTTGACCGGCATGGGGCACGACGGGGCGCAAGGGATGGCGGAGCTCGCCCGGGCCGGGGCCTACACCATCGCCCAGGACGAGGCCACCTCCGTAATCTACGGCATGCCGCGCGCCGCCGTGGCGGCCGGCGGGGTCAAGGAGACCCTGCCGCTGCCCGGCATCGGCGCCCGGCTGCGGCAACTTTTCATGAATTCGGGAGAGCGTGGTTGAACCGTTCAAAACCTTTTGGGAGAGCGCATGCAGCCGAGCAAAGTGCTGGTCATCGATGATTCGTCGTTGATCCACAAGATGTTCAAGGTGATGCTGCCCAAGAGCACGCTCGTCTTCGCTTTCGACGGCCGCGAAGCGTTGCAGCGGCTGTCCGAGCATCCGGACGTCGATCTGGTCTTCCTGGACATCAACATGCCCAACATGAACGGCCTGGAGTTTCTGGCCCAGGTGAAGGAAGACCACGCGCTCGCGAGGATCCCGGTCATCATCGTGAGCACCGAAGGCAAGGAGCAGGACACCCTCCGGGGCTTGCGCGCCGGGGCCTCCGCCTACATCAAGAAACCTTTCCGCAACGAAGTCGTCATGGAGCTGATGAGAAAGGTTCTGGAGAGAGGCCCGGGCGCCCCGCCGGCCGAAGGGATGGTCCGGTAGGGCGCGCCGCTCTCGGCCCTCACCCCAACCCTCTCCCAGCCTCCCGCCCCCCGACCGGGAGAGGGAGCCCTTGCAAAGTGAAGTTTGAAGCTCCCTCCTCTCCCGGGGGTGGACGGGAGGCTGGGAGAGGAGGGCCGGGGAGGTGAGGGCCTGGGCGGGGGCTACGTCAACGGCCTGAACTTGCCGTTCTGCACCTCGAAGAGAACGATCGGCTTCTGCACCTCGCCGAACGAATCGAACGTCGTGGTGCCGCCCACGCCCGGGTAGTCCTTCACGGCGTAGAGACCCGCCTTGATCGCGTCGGCATCCACGGCCCCCTTCTTGAAAACGCTCGCCACGATGTTCACCGCGTCGTAGGCATTGGCCGCGATCCGTCCGGGCCGGGCTCCGTAGCGCTTCTCGTAGGCCGCGACGAAGGAGCGGATGTGCGGCTCCTCGGAGTCGGCGTCGAAGGGGGCGCTTCCGGAGACCAGCCCCTCGGCCGCAGGGCCGGCGGCTTCCAGAAGGGTGTCGCTGATGGCGCCGGCGCTGGCGAAGAACTGGGGGGCGAAGCCCGCGTCCTGGGCCTCCTTCAAGATCAGCCCCATCTCCTTGTCGAGCCCCGCGAGATAGACCGCGTCGGGCTGCCGCGACCGGAGCTCTGCGATCTCCTTCGTATAGTCCGTCTTTCCCTCTTCGTAGGAGACCATGGAGGGGATCGGGGCGCCCAGGCTCACGACCGCGTCCACGAACGCGTCGCGGTAGGAGATGGCGTTGGCCGAGGTCGAGTGGAGGATCGCGATCTTCTTCCTGGCGAAGCGCTCCACCGCGGCCCGGGCCAAGGCCTCGCTCTGCAGGGCCGCGCTCTCTCGGTTGCGGAAGATGTAGTCGCCCGCGTTCTTGATGTCGTCGCTGCTCGCGTTGGGGGAGAGGATCACGACCTTCTTCTTGGTCGACTCCGGGGCCGCGGCCAGGATCTCGTCCGACATGATCATGCCGACGACCACGGGGACGTGCTCCTGGTCCGCCATCGTGCGGAGCTCCTCGACCGCCTTGGCGGAATCCGAGCCCGAGTCCGCCTCGATCAGGCGGATCGGAGTCTCCTTGAACTCCCCGGCGTTCAACTGCTCGACGGCGAGCTCCATCCCCTTCTTGGCCTCTTCGGAATAGGTCTTGCCGCGTCCTGAAAGGGCGAGGATCGAGCCGATCTTGTACTCCTTGGGCTCCGATCCCCCGCACGCGGCGAGGGCGACGAGGACGAGGGGGAGCAGCACCAGACGGGCCCGTGGGCGCATTGAGGTCCTCCGCTTGAATGTCGTGCCTTGAGGCGTTTCCCCCATTGTAGCCCGCGCCGGGACCGTGTCAATTCGCGAGAGGAGCCAGGCGGACGATCGAGATCTCGGGCGGCACGAGGAAACGGACGGGGATGATGCTCGTCCCGAGCCCGGGGGTGACGAACAGGTGCCGCCCGCCCTCGACGATGTGGCCGATCGCGAAACGCTCGCCGTAGCGGGAGGGGACGATCGGCCGGCCGACGAGCGGGAAGAAGACCTGGCCGCCGTGGGTGTGCCCCGCGAGGGTCAGGTTGACCCGGGCCGGGATCTCCGGGAACAGGTCGGGGTTGTGCGTGAAGGCGAGCACCGGGGAGCCGTCGCGCACCTGGGCAAGCGTGCCCGCCACGTCGTGGGCGCCCTCCCAGAAGTCGGAGAACCCGGCGAGCCAGAACGGGGCGCCGCCCCGCTCGATGCGGACCGCGCGGTCCTCGAGAACCGGGATGCCCGCCCGTTCGAGAGCCCGGCGCACGCGGGGAGCGTCCAGCCACCAGTCGTGGTTGCCGAGGACGGCGTAGACGCCGAGCGGCGCCCGGAGCTTCCCGAGGACCGGAGCCAAGTCCTCGGGGGCCACGAACCGGCCGCCCACGACCTCCTGGATCACCAGATCGCCGGCGATCAGGACGAGGTCCGGCCGGGCCTCGTTCGTCCGGCGCACGACCTCGTCGAGCTTCTCCAGGTGGTAATAGGGGGAGCCCACGTGGAGGTCCGAAAGGAGCGCCAGCTTCATTCCGGCCCGGTCCGCCGGCCACCCGGGGATCGCGAGGCGGTGCTCCCGCACGACGAGGTACGACGGCTCCGCCGCGAACGCCCAGACCCCCAGGACGAGGCCGACCAGGAGCACGGCGAAAGTGATCTTCCGGAGCGTACGTTTTTGTCGATCGCGAGTCATAGGGAGGGCATAGGATACTCGGCTCCTGGAGAAGGATGCTCGCCGCCGCCGGCCGCGAGGTGACCCGTTTGAAGAGAGCCTCCTTCGGAGGGTTGGAGCTGGGGGACCTGCCGCCGGGGAAATGGAGGAGGGTGGGGGAGGCGGAGCTTCGGGGGGCGTTTCCTGGCGCGCCGGTGCGCGATAAATAACCGGGTTCCGGTGTCCATATGGTAGATTTGGTCTCATGGAGACCTACACGATCGAGGAGGCCGAGAAGAACTTCGAGGAGATCCTCCGGAAGATCCGGGCGGGCCATCGCGTCCTGCTTGTGGATGAGGTGGGGGATTTCGCGGAGATCCGGCCGCTCAAGTCCATGGCGAGAGGGGACTCTGAAAAGGACGTGCTCCAGCAACTGGAGGAAGACGGGGTCATCAGCCGGCCCGTCGAGCCGAGAGGGGAGTTGGGCCCGATCATCGAGAAGCCTGGGGCCCTGGCCCGGTTCCTGGAATCGCGCCGGTGAAATCCGCCTACGTCGACAGCTCTTGCATGGTGTCTGTTGCCGTCGGTGAGCCTGGGCATCGGGAGCTGATGGCTCGGCTTTCCCGTTTCGACCAGCTCTTCTCCTCAAATCTTCTGGAGGCCGAGTTGCGATCCGTTCTGGTGCGAGAGGGAGGTGAGGGGGTGCTCAGGAACCCATGGTCCTGGTTTCTGTGGGTCTTTCCTTACCGGACCCTGACGCCAGAGATCCAGAGCATTCTCGACTTCGGTTATCTGAAGGGGGCTGATCTCTGGCATCTGGCTTGTGCCCTTTTCCTGAGCAGGAAAGTCGACCGTCTCTCCTTTCTCACCCTCGACCGGCAACAGGGAGACATCGCCCGGTCCCTGGGATTCCGCGGCCTGTAGCTCCCCCCTCCCGTCCCAGGTAGCCGATAGGCGTCTCCCGCTTCCGGCACGGATAGACCCGATTCTTGGATGCGACAGGATGAAGCTCGACTCCATTCTCATCCAGGGATATCGTCCCTTCGGGTCCTTCACCGCTCCGCTGGGACCGCTGGAGGTACTGGCCGGTGCCAACGGCTCGGGCAAGTCCTGCCTGTTCGAGTTCCTCCGTTTCTTGCGAGACAGCCTCCATCAGGACATTCCTCCGGAGATCGTGGCGGGCTCGATCGGTAAGCAGATTTTCCACAAGCCCGGTCCGGACCGTTTCCGTTGGAAGCTCATGATAGGTACGGGAGAGAGACCTCTGTGCTCTTACGAGGGTGAGCTTGCCGGGCCGGTGGGGAGAGTTCAGGTATCCCTGGAGCGGATCGAGTGGGTGCCGGAGAGGAATTATGCTCCTGAGGCCTTGATGCGTGTCGAGGAAGGAAGTGGATTCTTTCAAACTGCATCTGAAAAGCAGGAGATCGTTCTCCGGCGTCCCAATCAGTTGGCCTTGAGCATTGCGACAAATCCCCGCTTTGAGACCCCCTACATCTTGCGGGAGTATATTCACAGTTGGAGATTCTATAGCTCATTCAACATTTCCCACGAAAAAATCCGGCAGCCGGTCCCGATCGAGCAGGAGCCCGTCCTACAGGAAGATGCGGGAAATTTGAGCTCTGTCCTGCACTACATGTACACGGAGCACGCGCTGTTGTTCGACGAGCTGCAGCAACATTTGAAAGCCATGGTCCCCGGATTCAAGAGCCTCTCTGTGAAAGCGCGTGGGGGACCGGGACAGGTGATAGCCTTCTGGCAGGAGCAGGGCGTCGAAGGAGATCTGAGCCTTGCGGATCTCTCGGATGGCACCCTCCGTCTCCTCTGCTGGGTCGCTCTGTGCCTCCAGCCGAATCCGCCTTCGTTGATCTGTATCGATGAGCCGGACCAGGGTGTCCATCCTCGCACTCTTCCGCTCTTCGCTGACCTGTTCGAGAAGACTTCCGATCGGACCCAGATTCTTCTCGCTACGCACGCTTCCTATTTCCTGTTTCAGTTCGACCTGCAGCGAATTGCCGTGCTGCGAAAGGAAGGCGGAGAGGCGAGATTCTTCAAGCCGGGTGACT
>DATHUD010000973.1:0-28429 GCA_035462575.1 Thermoanaerobaculia bacterium
GGGGAGCGGGTCGCCCCGCGCACTCCGGAGGAGGAGGTGCTGGCCGCGAGCTGGGCCCGGGTCCGGGGCGTCCCCGAGGGGGGGGCGACCGAGGACTTCTTCGCCCTGGGGGGACCCTCTCTCCTCGCCACCCGGCTCGTGGTCGAGGTCCGGGAGGCCTGCGGGGTGGACCTGCCCGTGCGCGCGGTCTTCCGGGCCCCCACAGTCGCGGCTCAGGCCGAGGCCCTGGCCCTGGCCCGCGCCGAGGGCGGCGGCTTCCCGGCCGCGGGGGCGATCCTCCCCGTGTCCCGGGAAGGGCGGATCCCCCTCTCCTTTGCCCAGGAGCGGCTCTGGTTCCTCGACCGGCTGACTCCCGGGAGCCCGGCCTACAACCTCCCGCTCGCCCTCCGAGTGCGCGGCGAGCTCGACCTGACCGCGCTCGCGCGGGCCGTGACGGCGGTCGTCGAACGGCACGAGGCGCTGCGCACCACCTTCGTGGACTTCGAAGGCAGGCCGGCCCAGAAGATCGCCCCCGCGAGCGGCTGGAGCCTCCCCGTGCGCGACCTTTCGGGCTCCCCCGATCCGGAGTCCGAGGCGCGGCGCCTGGCCGCGGCCGAGGCCGCCCGGCCCTTCGACCTCGCCCGCGGCCCGCTCCTCCGGACGGAGCTGCTGCGCCTCGGGCCCGGGGAGCACGTCCTGCTCCTGACCGTGCACCACATCGCGGCGGACCTCTGGGCTTTGGGGATCCTGGTGCGCGAGGTGGCGACCTTCTACGCCGCGGAGACGACCGGCCGGCCGGCCGGGCTGCCGGAGCTGCCGGTCCAGTACGCCGACTTCGCGGTCTGGCAGCGCGGCTGGCTCCAGGGAGAGGTCCTGGAACGGCAGCTCGCCTTCTGGCGGGAGCGGCTCGCCGGAGCGCCGCCGGCCCTGGACCTCCCCACGGACCGGCCGCGTCCGCCCGTGCAGAGCCTCCGCGGGGCCTCGCTGCCGTTCTCGGCCGGCCCGGAGCTGACCGCGGCCCTGGCCGATTTCGGCCGGAGCCGGGGGGCCACGCTGTTCATGACGCTGACCTCCGCCCTCGCGGTCCTCCTCGGCCGCCTCGCCGGCCAGGAGGACGTGGTCCTGGGCGCCCCGATCGCCAACCGGCAGCGCCCGGAGCTCGCGGGCCTCGTCGGGATGTTCGTCAACACGCTCGCCCTGCGCGTGCCGCTCGCGGGCAACCCCGCCTTCGCGGGCCTGACGGACCGGGTGCGGAGCCTCGCCCTGGACGCCTTCGCCCACCAGGACGTGCCTTTCGAGAAGCTCGTCGAGGAGCTGGAGACCCGGCGCGACCTCTCCCGACATCCGCTCTTCCAGGTGGTCCTCGCCTTCCAGAACGTCCCCCTGGGACGGGTGGAGGTCCCCGGCGGGCTGTCTCTGGAGCCTCTGGATCTCGGCAGCGCCACCACCAAGTTCGACCTCACCTTCACCCTCCAGGAGACCGGCGGGGAGCTGGCCGGCGCGATCGAGTCCGCGACGGACCTGTTCGACACCGCCACGGTAAGGCGCCTGGCCGGGCACCTCCGGACGCTCCTCGCCGGAGCCGTGGCCGCGCCGGCGACGCCCCTCGCGGAGCTCCCTCTGCTGACGTTGGAGGAGAGGGAGCAGATCCTGGTGGACTGGAACCGTGTGGCGGCCTCCTACCCCCGCGAGGCCACGATCCACGGGCTCCTCCGGGAGCAGGCCGAGCGGACGCCGGACGCCGTGGCCCTGGTCCATGGAGAAACCCGGGTGACCTACGGCGAGCTCGCCCGCCGGGCGGAACGCCTCGCCCGCCGTCTGCGCGGGCTGGGTGTGGGACCCGAGACGCGGGTGGGGCTCTCCGTGGAGCGCACGCCGGAGTTGATCGTAGCGATGCTCGCCATCCTGGAGGCCGGGGGCGCCTACCTGCCCCTCGACGTCAACGATCCGGGCGAGCGGCTGTCCTTCCTGCTCGCGGACGCGGGAGCGTCGCTCGTGCTCGTTCAGAGGAACCTCGAGGATCTGGAGGCGGCGCCGGAGGCCATTGCCCTCCCCCTGCCGGACGTGCCGGCGGATGCCCTGGCCTACGTGATGTACACCTCGGGCTCGACCGGCTCTCCCAAGGGAGTGGCGGTGACCCACCGGAATGTGGTCCGGCTCGTCCGCGGCGGCGGTTTCGCCGACCTGGGGCCGGGGCAGACGTGGCTCCAGCTCGCCCCTATCTCCTTCGACGCTTCGACCCTGGAGATCTGGGCCCCTCTCTTGAACGGCGGGCGCCTCGTGCTCTTCCCGGGTCAGCGCGCCTCGCTCGACGAGCTGGCCGAGGCGATCGCCCGCCACGGGGTGACCTCGCTGTGGCTCACGGCCGGACTCTTCCATCAGATGGTGGACCACCGCCTGGAGGGGCTGCGCCCGCTCTCGCAGCTCCTCGCCGGGGGAGACGTTCTGTCGCCGGCCCACGTCCGCCGCGTGCTCGCGGCCCTTCCCGGGCTCACCCTCGTCAACGGCTACGGCCCCACCGAGGGGACGACCTTCACGGCCTGCCACGTCATGACCGGACCGGAGGAGGCGGTGACGCCCCACGGCTCCGTGCCGATCGGTGCTCCGATCGCCGGCACCCGGGTCCACATCCTGGACCGGGAGCTTCAGCCCGTGCCGCCGGGGGTGACGGGCGAGCTCTTCGCCGGGGGAGACGGACTCGCCCGGGGCTATCTCGGCCGGCCGGACCTGACGGAGGAGCGCTTCGTCCCCGATCCCTTCACGGGGCCGGGATCGCGCCTCTACCGGACCGGCGACCTCGCGCGGTATCTGCCGGACGGCGGGATCGAATTCCTCGGCCGGAGCGACGGCCAGGTGAAGATCCGCGGCTTCCGGGTGGAGCCCGGCGAGGTGGAGGCGGTGCTCGCGGAGCACCCCTCTGTGCGGCAGGCCGCGGTGCTCGTCCGCCGTGAGGTGGATGGCGGCAAGGGGCTCCTCGCCTGCATTGTTCCCCGGGAGGGGGAGACGGATCTCCCGGCCCAGCTCGAGCGCGCTCTCCGGACACGTCTCCCCGAGCCCATGATCCCCGCCTCCTGGGCGGTTCTGGACGCCTTGCCGCTCACCCCCAACGGCAAAGTCGACCGCCGGGCTCTCGCGGCCGAGGTCGGGGAGGGGGCGGGCTCCGCCCGGACGCGGCCCCCCTACGCCGCTCCCCGCACACCGCTCGAGGAGCGGCTCGTCTCTACCTGCGCGGAGCTTCTCGGGCTCGGGGACGAGCGGAGCGTGGGCATCCACGACAACTTCTTCGACCTGGGCGGCCATTCGCTCTTGGCGACCCAGCTCGTGGCGCGCCTGGCCGACCGCTTCCAGATCGAGGTCCCGCTCCAGGAGCTGTTCGAGGCGGCCGACTTTGCGGATCTGGCCGAGCGGATCACCGCGCGCGAGCTGCAGACGGCCGACAGCGAAGAGCTGCGGGAGATGCTGGCGGACCTCGAAGGGCTCTCGCCCGAAGACTTGAAGGCTCTTCTCGGAACGGAGGGCGGATCGCGTTGACGGATGTGGCCGGCCGGCTCGCGGGCCTCTCTCGGGAGGAGCGGGCCCTCCTCTTCGAACGCCTGCGCGAGAAGCGGGAGCGGGAAACAGAGGCCGCTCCTCCTCCGCTCCCTCGGAACGGGGACCCGCCCCTCTCGTTCGCGCAGCAGCGCCTCTGGTTCCTGGACCGGCTGATGCCGGGCAACCCCTTCTACAACCTCTCGGGAGGGGGGCGCCTCACCGGTCTTCTGGAGGTGGGTACCTTGCGCCGGGCCCTCTGGGAGGTCGTGCGCCGGCACGAGACCCTGCGCACGGGCTTCGCCGAAGCAGACGGCACACCGGTGCAGCGGATCGCTCCGGAACCGGACCTCGAGGTCCCGGTGGTGGACCTCTCCGGGCTCGTGCCGGAGGAGAGGGAGGCGGAGATCCTGCACCTGGCGGCCGAGCGTGCCCGCGAGCCGTTCGACCTCACCCGGCCGGGGCTGCTCCGGCTGACGCTCCTCCGTCTGGAAGGAGGAGAGAGCCCCGAGCATGTCCTCCTCTGGATCCTCCACCACATCATTTCGGACGCCTGGTCGAACAGTGTGCTGGCCGGCGAGGTGACGGCTCTCTACGCGGCCTTCCTCCGGGGAGAGCCCTCGCCGCTCCCGGAGCTGCCCCTGCAGTACGCCGACTTCACCCTCTGGCAGCGAAACTGGCTCTCGGGCGAGGTGATCGAGCGCCAGCTCGCGTACTGGCGCGAGCAGCTCGCCGGGGCCTCGGGCACGGAGCTGCCCACGGACCGCCCCCGACCGCCTGTCCAGAGCTTCCGGGGCTCGAACGTCCTGACCCTCGTCCCGGCGGGGACCTTGGCGGGAGTGGCCGCGCTCGCCCGGAGCCGGGGGCTCTCCACCTTCATGATCCTCCTGGGCGCCTTCCAGGTCCTCCTGATGCGCCATTCCGGCGAGGAGGATGTGGTGGTGGGCTCGCCCGTGGCCAACCGCACGCGGCCGGCGCTCGAGCGGCTGATCGGCTTCTTCGTCAACACCCTGGTCCTGCGCACCGACTGCGCGGGTGATCCGTCCTTCGAGGCTCTCCTCGACCGCGTCAAGAGGGTTGCCTTGAGCGCCTACGCCCACCAGGACCTCCCCTTCGAGCAGCTCGTGGAGGAGCTCAAGCCCCGGCGCGACCTCTCGCGGAACCCGCTCTTCCAGATCGCGTTCAACCTGGTGAACACTCCGGCGCCCCGGATCGAGGTCACGGGAGACCTCGAGATGAGCCCTCTGCCCGTCCCTGGCAGCACCTCCCTTTTCGACCTCCAGGCCGCCATGGTGGAGACGCCCGAGGGGCTCGCGATCGCCTGGGAGCACGCGACCGACCTGTTCGACCGGGCGACGATCGAGCGCCTGGCCCGCCACTTCGAAACGCTCCTCGCGGGCGTGGTGGCCGGCCCCGGCCGGCGGCTCTCGAACCTGCCGCTCCTGACCCCGGCCGAGCGCCATCAGCTCGTGGCCTGGAACGACACCCAAGAGGAGCTCGGAGCGCCGGCCTGCCTCCACGGCCTCTTCTTCGCGCGGGCCGAGGCCGCGCCCGGCGCCCCGGCCCTCCTCTGGCAGGACGGGGAGATGACCTACGGCGAGCTCGCCCTCCGGGTCCGCCGCCTTGCCGGGAGGCTCGCCGCCCGGGGGATCGGCCCCGGCCACCGGGTCGCGATCCCAATGGAGCCCTCGGCGGAGCGGGCGGCCGCCGTCCTCGCCGTGCTCGCCGCCGGGGCGGCGTACGTCCCCCTCGATCCCGCCTATCCTCGCGAGCGGCTGGAATTCATGCTGGAGGATTCGGGAGCGTCCCTCCTCCCGCCGGATGGGGAGGAGGAGTGGGCCGGCGCCCTCCCTCCGGCCGCCGGCCCGGACGATCTCGCCTACATCATCTACACCTCGGGGTCCACGGGCCGCCCCAAGGGGGTGATGGTCCGCCACGCCGCGGCCGTCAACACGATCCGCGACGTCAACCGGAGGTTCGGTGTGGGGCCGGAGGACCGCGTCCTCGCTCTCTCGTCCCTCGCCTTCGACCTCTCCGTCTACGACCTTTTCGGCATGCTCGCCGCCGGTGGCGCCCTCGTGCTCCCTCGTCCCTCGCCCACGCCCGACCCGGCCTCCTGGACCGGGTCCATGGCCCGGCACGGCGTCACGCTCTGGAATTCGGCCCCCGCTCTGATGGAGCTCCTCCTCTCCTCGGGCGGGCTCCTCCCGCAGACCCTTCGGCTGGTCCTGCTCTCGGGAGACTGGATCCCCCTCTCCCTTCCGGATCAGATCCGCCGGCAGGTTCCCGGAGCCCGGGTGATCAGCCTCGGCGGCGCCACCGAGGGCGCGATCTGGTCGATCCTGTACCCCGTCGGTGCGGTCGGTCCGGCCTGGACGAGCATCCCCTATGGCCGGCCCATGGCCAACCAGGCCTTCCATGTGCTGGACGACGCCCTGCGGCCGGTGCCGGTGGGTGTCGTGGGGGAGCTCTGGATCGGCGGCGACGGCGTGGCGGACGGCTACTTCGCCCGTCCGGACCTGACCGCCGAGCGGTTCGTGCCCGACCCCTTCGACGGCCGGCCCGGCGTCCGCCTCTACCGCACGGGCGACCTCGGCCGCCGTTTCGCGGACGGCGTCATCGAGTTCCTCGGCCGCCGCGACCACCAGGTGAAGGTGCGCGGCTTCCGCATCGAGTTGGGAGAGATCGAGAGCGTCCTCGCCTCCCACCCGGCCGTGCAGGAGGCGGTGGCCGCCGTCCGCCGGGAGGAGGGGGCGCCGCGCGGCTCGGGCCAGCTCGTGGCCTACGTGGTCCCCAAAAACGGGGAGGTCCCGGGCGACCTTCGCGCTTGGCTGGCCGCCCGGCTCCCCGACCCCATGGTCCCCTCAGGAGTAGTCCAGCTCGACCGCCTCCCTCTCTCCGCCAACGGCAAGGTCGACCGCCGGGCCCTGCCCGCCCCTGGCGCCGGCCCGGAACGCTCCCGGGTGCCCCCGACGACCGACACGGAGAGGACGCTCGCCGGGATCTGGACGGAGCTCCTGAAGATCGACCGGATGGGCCGGGAGGACCACTTCTTTGAGCTGGGCGGGCACTCCCTCCTGGCCACTCAGGTGGCGGCCCGGGTGCGGGAGATCTTCGGGATCGAGCTGCCGCTCGCCGTGCTCTTCCAGGAGACCACCCTGGAGGCCCTCTCCCGGACCGTGGACGCCCGCCTCGCGAGCGAGGGCGTGGGGGAGCGGGCGCCGGAGATCCGCCCCGTCCCGCGGGAAGGGGACCTCCCGCTCTCTTTCGCGCAGCAGCGCCTCTGGTTCCTGGACCGGCTGATGCCGGGCACCCCCTTCTACAGCCTGGCGGGGGGGGTGCGCCTGACGGGCCCTCTCGAAATCGGTGCCCTCTCAAGCGCCGTCCAGGAGGTAGTCCGCCGCCACGAGACGCTGCGCACCGGCTTTCCTGAGGTGGGCGGCCGGCCGGTCCAGAGGATCGTTCCGGGCCTCAAGATCGAGGTCCCCGTCCTCGACTTCGCGGATCTCCCCCCGGAGGAGCGGGAAGCCGCCGTCCGCCGGATCGCCGGCGAGCGGACCCGGGCCCCGTTCGACCTCACCCGGCCGGGCCTCCTCCGGGTGACCCTGCTGCGTCTCCGGGGAGGGGAGCGCCCCGAGCACGTCCTCCTCTGGGCGATCCACCACATCGTGTCGGACGCCTGGTCGAACGCCGTGCTGATGGACGAGGTGGCCGCGCTCTATGCCGGGCAGGCACTGCCGGAGCTGCCCGTGCAGTACGCCGACTTCGCCGTCTGGCAGCGGGAGTGGCTCTCGGGCGAGAGGCTTTTGCGCCAGCTCGCGTACTGGCGGGAGCGGCTCGCCGGGGTGCCCGTCCTGGAGCTGCCCGCGGACCGGCCCCGCCCGCCGGTCCAGACCTTCCGGGGAGCGACGTACCGGGTCCTCTACGGGCGGCCTCTCCTCGACTCCTTGAACGCCCTGTCGCGGCGGCGGGACGCCTCGCTCTTCATGACCCTCCTTGCCGCCTTCGACGTCCTGCTCTGCCGCTTCACAGGGCAGGAGGACGTGGCCGTGGGCACGCCGATCGCCAACCGCACCCAGCCGGTGCTGGAGCGGCTGATCGGCTTCTTCATCAACACCCTGGTGCTGCGCACCGACTGCGCGGGCGACCCGCCTTTCGTGGATCTCCTCGCGCGCGTCAAGGAGGCCGCCCTCGGCGCCTACGCCCACCAGGACCTCCCCTTCGAGCAGCTCGTCGAAGGCCTGCAGCCCCGGCGGGACCTGTCGCGGAACCCGCTGTTCCAGGTCATGCTCAATCTGCTCAACGCCCCGTCCTCAGGGGCGGAGGTGGACGCCGGCCTGGAGATGAGCCCGCTGCCGCCGGCGGACGGCACCGCCCTTTTCGACCTCCAGGCCTACGCCCTGGAAGAGCCCGAAGGGCTCCGGATCGCCTGGGAGCACAACTCCGACCTCTTCGACCGCGGGACGATCGAGCGCCTGTCGCGCTCCTTCGAAACGCTCCTCGCCTGGATCGTGGAGCGGCCCGAGGCCCCTCTCCACGACCTGCCGCTCCTCTCCCCGGAGGAGCGCGACCAGATTCTCGTCCGCTGGAACGATACGGCGGCCCCCCTGCCGGAGCCGGCGACCGTCCACGCGCTCTTCGAAGCCCAGGCCACGCGCACCCCCCACGCCGTCGCCCTGGTGTTCGAAGGGGAGACCCTCACCTACGCCGAGCTGAACGCCCGCGCCAACCGCGCCGCGCACCATCTCCGCTCCTTGGGAGTCGGCCCCGAAGTGCTCGTCGCCCTCCGCCTCGAGCGTTCCGTCCCTTTGGTCCTTGCAGTCCTTGCAGTCCTTAAAGCCGGCGGCGCCTACGTGCCCCTGGATCCCAGCCTCCCCGCCGAGCGGCTCGCCTTCCTCCTGGAAGACAGCCAGGCTGCGCTAGCGCTGACCGAGCTGGAGGAAGCCGAAGACGCCTCCGACCCCGCCCCTTCGGCCGGCCCCGGCAACCTCGCCTACGTGCTCTACACCTCGGGCTCGACCGGGCGCCCCAAGGGGGTCGAGGTGACCCATCGCGGGGTGGTCAACTTCCTGGCTTCCGTGGCCCGTCGGCCGGGTCTCACGGCGGACGACGCCGTGCTCGCGGTCACCACCCTCTCCTTCGACATCGCGGCCTACGAGCTGCTCCTGCCGCTCACTGTGGGCGCCCGGGTCGTCCTCGTGACCCGGGAGACCGCCCTGGACGGCGAGCGCCTCGCCGCCGTGCTGTCTGCCGAAGGGGTGACGCGGGTGCAGGTCACCCCGGCCACCTGGCGGCTGCTCCTGGGCTCCGGCTGGGACGGCGATCCCCGGCTGATGGCTCTCTCCGGCGGCGAGGCGCTGCCCCGGGACCTCGCCCGGGAGCTCCTCCCCAGGGCCGGCTCGCTCTGGAACTTCTACGGGCCCACGGAGACGACGATCTGGTCCTCGGTCCACCGGGTCGAGGACGCGGAGGGGGCGATCCCCATCGGCCTGCCGGTCGCCAACACCGCGATCCATCTGCTCGACCGCCGCCTGGAGCCGGTTCCGCTGGGCGTGGCCGGAGAGCTGTACATCGGGGGCGCCGGGGTATCCCGCGGATATCTGCGCCGGCCGGACCTGACCGCGGAGCGCTTCCTCCCCGATCCGTTCTCCTCGGGCGGCGAGCGCCTCTACCGGACGGGCGACCTCGCCCGGCGCCGGTCCACGGGCGAGATCGAGTTCCTCGGCCGGGCCGACCACCAGGTGAAGATCCGCGGCTTCCGCGTGGAGCCCGGAGAGATCGAGGCGGTCCTCGCGGAAGACCCCGCGGTGCGCCAGGCGGCGGTCGTGCTCCGGGAGGTGGACGGCGACCCGCGCCTCGTGGCCTGGCTGGTCTGGGAGGAGGGGAGGGAGGGCGATCCCCGGGCGCTCCGCGAGAGGCTCCGGAAGCGGGTTCCGGAGTACATGATCCCGTCCGCCTTCATCTCCCTTGCCGCCCTGCCGCTCACGCCGAGCGGCAAGGTGGACCGCCGCGCCCTCGCCGCGCGGGAGGACGCGGCGGACCGGCCGCTCTCCTTCGCAGCCCTCTTCGTGCCCCCGCGCACCCCGGCCGAGCAGCAGATGGCCGGTCTGTTCGCCGAGGTGCTCGCCCTCCGGGGCGAGCCGGTGGGGGCCCACGACAACTTCTTCGAGCGGGGCGGCCACTCGCTTCTCGCGACCCGGCTCGTCTCCCGGGTCCGCGCGGCCTTCGGCGTCGATCTCCCGTTGCGCACCCTTTTCGAGGCCCAGACCGTCGCCGGGCTGACCGCTGCCGTGCTCGCCCAGGGGAGAGGAGCCCAGGAGCCCGGCATCCGGCCTCTCCACGCCACCGAGGCGCCGCTCTCCTTCTCCCAGGAGCGCCTGTGGTTCCTGGAGAGGCTCCTTCCCGGGACCGCGACCTACTCGCTGCCGAGCTTCGTGCGTCTACGCGGGCCGCTCGCCCCGGCGCCGCTCGCCCTTGCCTTCGCGGAGATCGTCCGCCGCCACGAGGCGCTCCGCACGCGGTTCCTGGAGCGTTCCGGGGTGCCCGTCCAGGTGGTCGATCCACCGGGCCGCCACCCGCTGCCGCTCGTGGACCTCTCGGCTCTCCCGGAGCCGGAGCTTGGGCTCGAATCCGGGCGGCTGGTCCGGGAAGAGGCCGCCCGGCCGTTCGACCTCACGAGCGGCCCGGTCCTCCGCACCACGCTCCTCCGGCTCGGAATCGAGGAGCATGGCCTGCTCGTCGACGTCCACCACATCGCCACGGATGGCTGGTCCCAGAACCTCCTCCTTCGCGAGCTGGCGGTGCTCTACGAGGCGTTCTCCTCGGGCGTGCCATCGCCCCTCCCGGAGCTCCCCGTCCAGTACGCGGACTACGCGGTCTGGCAGCGCGGGCGCCTGGCGGGAGAGGAGCTGGAACGGCAGCTCGCCTACTGGCGGGAGCGTCTGGGAGGGAACCCACCGTCTCTGGATCTCCCCCTCGACCGGCCCCGGCCGGCGGTCCAGACCTTCCGGGGAGCCACGGTCTTCGGGGTTCTGCCCCGCGATCTCTCCGAGAGCCTCGCGCGCCTCGCTCAGGCCCAGGGGGCGTCGCTCTTCATGGTCCTCCTCGCCGGCTTCAAGCTGCTGCTCCACCGCCAGAGCGGCCAGGACGACGTCCTGGTCGGTACCCCCATCGCCGGCCGCCTGCGGCCCGAGGTGGAGGACCTGATCGGCTTTTTCCTGAACACCCTGGTGCTGCGCACGGACCTCGGGGGGCGCCCCACCTTCCGCGAGCTGCTTTCCCGGGTGCGGGAGACGGCCCTTTCGGCCTACGCCCACCAGGACGTCCCCTTCGAAAAGCTGCTCGAAGAGCTCCAGCCCGAGCGCGACCTGTCGCGCACGCCGCTCTTCCAGGTCTTCTTCAACATGCTGAACATCCCCTCCGCCGAGCTCCGGCTGCCCGGCGGCCTCGCCCTGGAGCCGCTCGGCGGCGAGGCCGGCGACTCCAAGTTCGACCTCACGGTCTACGTGGCCGAGAGGGAGGAGGGGATCGCGCTCCATCTCGTCTACAACGCCGACCTCTTCGAGGCGGCGCGCGTGGAGGAGCTTGTCCGGCAGTACCGAAGCCTTCTCGCTCAGGCCGTGGAGCAGCCCGACGCGCCCGTGGACCGGATCTCGCTCCTCACCCCCGAGGCCGTCCCCCTCCTGCCCGATCCAAGGGCGCCGCTGGGGGAGGCTTGGCACGGCGCCGTCCACGAGCTGTTCGCGGCCCGGGCCGCCCGCCATCCCGAGCGGCCGGCGCTGAGCGATCCCGAGGGGGCTTGGACCTATGGCGATCTCGCCCACGCGGTCGACGGCCTGGCCGCCCGGCTCCGGGAGGCCGGGGTGGAGAAGGGGGACCGGGTGGCGGTCTGGGCCCACCGGAGCGCCCCCGTGGTCTGGGCCGTGATGGGCATCCTTCGGGCCGGAGGCGCGTTCGTGATGCTCGACCCCGCCTACCCGGCGGCCCGGATCGTCGAGATGCTCCGCCTGGCCGGGCCCCGGGCCTTCCTCGGGATCGCGGCGGCGGGAGAGCCGCCGGACGAGGTGGACGCCTGGCTCCGGGAGACCGGAATCTGGCGGCTGACCCTCCCGGGGGGCGGTCCCGAAGGAGCCCGGGCGCTGTCTCTTCCCGAGACCGCCCCGGAGGTCGAAATCGGCCCGGACGACCTCGCCTACGTGGCCTTCACCTCGGGCTCGACGGGCGTGCCCAAGGGCATCCTCGGGCGGCACGGGCCGCTCTCCCACTTCATCCCCTGGCAGGCCGAGCGCTTCGGGCTTGACGGAGAGGACCGCTACAGCCTGCTGTCCGGCCTTGCCCACGATCCGCTCCAGCGGGACATGTTCACTCCGCTCGCGACGGGTGCCTCCCTCGCCGCGCCCGCGCCGGACGATCTGCTCGTCCCCGGCCGGCTCGCGGCCTGGGCGGCCCGCGAGGGGATCACGGTCTCTCACCTGACGCCTGCCCTCGGGAGGGTGATGACCGAGGGCGAGTCCGCCTTGATCCTGTCGCTCCGCTGGGTCCTGCTCGTGGGCGATGTCCTCACCCGGCTGGACGTAGACCGCCTGCGCCGGATCGCG
Source organism: Thermoanaerobaculia bacterium (assembly GCA_035462575.1). GTDB lineage: Bacteria > Acidobacteriota > Thermoanaerobaculia > Multivoradales > UBA5704 > DATARR01. Next base: position 12,105 of record DATHUD010000973.1, read on the forward strand.
CCTTCCGTCACCTGCGTGAACCTCTACGGCAGCACCGAGACGCAGCGCGCCGTGGCGTTCCACATGGTGGAGAAGGATGGGGCCGCCCAGGTGCTCCCGCTCGGCCGGGGGATGCCGGACGTCCAGCTCCTCGTGGTCCGCCCCGGCGAGGAGCCGGCGCTCGCGGGCATCGGCGAGGTGGGGGAGATCTGCGTGCGGAGCCCCCATCTTGCCGCGGGCTACCTGGGGGACGAGGCGGGCACGCGGGAGCGCTTCCGCACGAACCCGTTCACCGATGACCCCGGCGACAGGATCTACCGCACGGGCGACCTCGGCCGCTACCGGCCGGACGGCCAGGTCACCTTCGCGGGCCGCGCCGACCACCAGGTCAAGATCCGCGGCTTCCGCATCGAGCTGGGGGAGATCGAGGCGGCGCTGGGCCGGCTCCCCGGGGTCAAGGAGGCCGTGGTGCTCGCCCTCTCGGAGGGGGAGGACCGGCGGCTCGTGGCCTTCGTCGCCGGGGAGACCGCGGTGGACCTGCGCCAGGCCCTCGCCGCGAAGCTCCCGGCCTACATGGTGCCGTCCGCCTTCGTCCGTCTGGAGCGGATGCCGGTCACCCCCAACGGCAAGGTGGACCGCCGCGCCCTGGCCGTCTTGAAGGACCAGGCCGAGGGGCCCGGGAGCGCCTTTGTCCCCCCGCGCACTCCGGCCGAACAGCAGATGGCCGGAATCTGGGCCGAGGTGCTCGGGCTCGCCGAGGACCGGGTGGGTGCCCACGACAACTTCTTCGAGCTGGGCGGCCACTCGCTCCTCGCGACCCGGCTCGCCTCCCGGGTGCAGGCGGCCTTCGGGGCCGACCTCCCCCTGCGCGCCCTCTTCGAGACTCCCACCGTCGCCGCGCTGACCGCGGTGGTGCTCGCCGCAGCGGGCCAGGGAGAGGGGAGGGTGGCGCCCATCTCGCGGCGCGCCGCCACCGAAGTGCCCCTCTCGTTCTCCCAGGAACGCCTCTGGTTCCTGGAGCGGCTCACCCCCGGGACCGGGATGTACAACCTGCCGGGCGCGGCGCGGCTTCGCGGACCCCTCGATCCCGCGGCCCTGGAACATGCCTTCGGAGAGATCGTCCGCCGCCACGAGACCCTCCGCACGCGCTTCGAGGTCCGGGCGGGCCTGCCCGTCCAGGTGGTCGCCCCGCCGGCCCCGTGGTCCCTCCCCGTCGTGGACCTCTCGGGCCTTCCGGAGAGCCTCGCTGAGTCGGAGCGGCTCGCCGCGGAGGAGGCGGCCCGGCCCTTCGACCTCCAGGGCGGGCGGCTCCTGCGCACGACGCTCCTCCGGCTCGGGCCCGGGGAGCACGCCCTCCTCGTCACCGTGCACCACATCGCGTCGGACGGCTGGTCCCAGCGCCTCCTCTTCCGCGAGTTGGCCGCCGGCTACGCGGGAGCACCGCTCCCCGAGCTGCCCGTCCAATACGCGGATTACGCGGTCTGGCAGCGCGAGCGCCTGGCAGGCGAAACCCTGGAGCACCAGCTCGCCTTCTGGCGCGAGCGGCTGGGGGACCGCCCGCCGCCGCTCGACCTTCCCCTCGACCGGCCGCGGCCGGCGATCCAGACCTTCCGGGGCGCCGCCGCCGCCGCCGCGCTCCCCCGCGATCTCTCGGAGCGCCTCCAGGCCCTCTCCGTGGCGGAGAGCGCGTCGCTCTTCATGGTCCTCCTGGCCGGCTTCGAGCTGCTCCTTCATCGCCAGAGCGGGCAGGACGACGTCGTGGTCGGCACCCCCGTGGCGGGCCGGCTCCGGCCCGAGGTCGAGGACCTGATCGGCTTCTTCCTGAACACCCTGGTCCTGCGCACCGGCCTCTCCGGGCGGCCGACCTTCCGCGAGCTGGTGCGGCGGGTGCGGGAGACGGCGCTCTCCGCCTACGCCCACCAGGACATCCCCTTCGAGCGCCTCCTTCAGGAGATCCAGCCCGAGCGGGACCTCTCGCGCACGCCGTTCTTCCAGGTCTTCTTCAACATGCTGAACCTCCCTCCCGCGGAGGCCCGGCTCCCCTCGGGCCTCGCCCTCGAGCCCCTGGGCACCGGGGCCGGCGACGCGAAGTTCGACCTCACGGTCTACGCGGCCCAGGGAGAGGAGGGGATCGGCTTCAACCTGGTCTACAACGCCGACCTCTTCGATGAAGCCCGCATGGAGGAGCTCCTCCGGCAGTACCGGGCCCTCCTCGCCCAGGCCGTGGAGCGGCCCGATGAGCCCATGGACGGGATTTCGCTCGTGACCCCCGAGGCCGTCGCCCTCCTGCCCGATCCGAGGGCGCCGCTGGGGGATGCCTGGCGGGGCGCCGTCCACACCCTGTTCGCGGAGCAGGCCCGCCGCCACCCGGAGCGGCCGGCCGTGACCGATCCCGAGGGGACCACGACCTACGGCGAGCTCGCCTACGCGGTCCGCCGCCTGGCCGCGCGCCTCCGCGAGTCCGGGGTGGAGAAGGGGGACCGTGTCGCCATCTGGGCCCACCGGAGCTCTCCGGTCGCCTGGGCCGTCCTCGCGGCCCTCGAAGCGGGTGGCGCCTTCGTGATGCTCGACCCCGCGTACCCGGCGCCCAGAATCGTCGAGATGCTCGAGCTGGCCGCGCCCCGGGCCTTCCTCGCGGTCGCCGCCGCGGGCGATCCGCCGCCCGAGGTCGAGGCCTGGCTCGCGGAGGCCGGGCTCGCCTGCCGGGTGACCCTTCCGGGCGGCGGCCCCCGGGGCGCGCGCGAGCTGGTGGCGAGCCTCCCGCCGCCGGTCCCCCCGGTCGAGGTGGGGCCGGACGACCTCGCCTACGTGGCCTTCACCTCGGGCTCGACCGGGACCCCCAAGGGCATCCTCGGCCGGCACGGGCCGCTCTCCCACTTCCTCCCCTGGCAGGCCGAGCGCTTGGCCTTAAGGGCAGGCGACCGCTACAGCCTGCTCTCCGGGCTCGCCCACGATCCGCTCCAGAGGGACCTCTTCACCCCCCTCTGCCTGGGCGGGAGCCTCGCCGTTCCCTCCTTCGAGGAGATCGCGACCCCCGGCCGCCTCGCGGCCTGGATGGCGCGCGAGGGGATCACCGTGGCCCACCTGACCCCGGCCCTGGGCCAGCTCCTGACCGAGCCGCCCGGCCGCGGGGCCGAGCCCGCGACGATCCCGTCGCTCCGCTGGGTGCTCCTGGTGGGCGACGTGCTCACCCGCCTGGACGTCGACCGCATCCGCCGGATCGCGCCGAACGTCACCTGCGTGAACCTCTACGGCAGCACCGAGACGCAACGCGCCGTGGCGTTCCACGTCGTCGAGCCTTCGGGAGACCGCGCGCGCCAGGTGCTCCCGCTCGGAAGAGGGATGGAGGACGTGCAGCTCCTCGTGGTCCGCCCGGGCGAGGAGCCGGCGCTCGCGGGCGTCGGCGAGGTGGGGGAGATCTGGGTGCGGAGCCCCCATCTCGCCGCGGGCTACCTGGGCGACCCGGAGTTGACCGGGGACCGCTTCCGCACCAACCCGTGGACCGGCGCCTCCGGCGACCGCGTCTACCGGACGGGCGACCTCGGCCGGTATCTCCCGGACGGCGAGGTGGCCTTCGCCGGCCGCGCCGACCAGCAGGTGAAGATCCGCGGCTTCCGCATCGAGCCGGGGGAGATCGAGGCCGCCCTGGGGCGGCTTCCCGGCGTGCGCGAAGCCGTGGTGATCGCCCGCCAGGACGGCCCCGAGGCGGCGGACCGCAGGCTCGTGGCGTACGTGGTGCCGGACCCCGCGAGCCCGCCAGCGGTGGAAGCCCTCCGGGAGGCCCTCCGGGGACGGCTCCCGGCCTACATGGTGCCGGGAGCCTTTGTGCTCCTCGAAAAGCTACCGCTCACCCCCAACCGCAAGGTGGACCGCCGGGCCCTCCCCGCCCCCGAAGCGCCGGGCGCCGGGGCCGGCTTCGTGGAGCCGGGCAGCGACTTGGAGCGGACGATCGCGGAGGTCTGGCGCGAGGTCTTAGGGGTAGAGCGCGTGGGCGTCCAGCACAACGTCTTCGACCTGGGAGGGCACTCGCTCCTCCTGGTCCGCCTGCACGCCCGCCTTCAGGAGGCCCTGGGGCGGGATCTGGCGCTGGTCGACCTCTTCAACTACCCGAACATCCGGGCGCTCGCCGAGCACCTGGGCCGGCAGGACGGCGGCCCGACGGGCCTCGACGAGGCGAGGAGCCGGGGGCAGCGGCAGATGGAAGCCGCGCGGCGCCAGCGCGAGCTCGCCCGCGCCCGGCGGGGCCCGCGGAGAAATACGGATGAGTGACGACGGAAACGGCCTGCACGGGATCGCCATCGTCGGCATGGCGGGGCGGTTCCCGCGGGCGAAGGATCTCGCCGAGCTCTGGCGGAACCTGCGCGACGGGGTCGACTGCGTCTCCTACTTCGAGGACGGCGAGCTCGACCCCGCCCCGCCTCCCGAGCTGCTCCGCGATCCGGGCTATGTGAAGGCCCGGGGCGTGCTCGAAGATCCGGACCTCTTCGATGCCCGCTTCTTCGACATCCCGCCGCTCCAGGCCGAGCTGATGGACCCCCAGAACCGGCTCTTCCTGGAGACCGCCTGGCATGCCCTGGAGGACGCGGGCTACGACCCGGACCGCGTCCCCGGCACCGTCGGCCTCTTCGGCGGGGTGACCTTCTCGTCCTACTTCCTGAACAACCTCCTCTCGAACCCCGACCTCCTGGCGGCCGTGGGCGGCTATCAGATCGCCCTGGGCACCGACCGCGACTACCTGACGACGCTCGTCTCCTACAAGCTCAACCTGAGAGGGCCGAGCATCAACGTCCAGACCGCCTGCTCGACCTCCCTCGTGGCGGTGGTCCTCGCCTGCCAGAGCCTTCTCGCCTACGGCTGCGACATGGCGCTCGCGGGCGGGGTTTCGGTCAAAGTCCCCCAGAAGGCGGGCTACCTCTACAAGCCTGGCGGGCTCGACTCCCCGACGGGGCGCTGCCGCGCGTTCGACGCCCAGGCCGACGGCTCGGTCTACGGCGGCGGCGTGGGCGTCGTGGTCCTGAAGCGCCTGGAGGATGCTCTCGAGGACGGCGACGCGATCTACTCGGTCATCCTGGGCTCCGCCGTGAACAACGACGGTGCAGCCCGCGTGGGGTTTACCGCGCCCGGGGTGGAGGGGCAGGCCGAGGCCATCGCCCAGGCCCAGTCCCTGGCCGGGGTGGACCCCGCGACCATCGGCTACGTCGAGTGCCACGGCACCGGCACCGCGCTGGGCGACCCGATCGAGGTGGCCGCTCTCACCAAGGCATTCCGCGCCGGAGCCCAGGGCGACCTCCCCCGGGGCTTCTGCGCCCTGGGATCGATCAAGACCAACATCGGCCACTGCTCGGCCGCGGCCGGCGTGGCCGGGCTGATCAAGGCGACCCTCTCGCTCGCCCAGCGCCAGATCCCGCCCACGCTCCACTTCGAGAAACCCAACCCGGCGATCGGCTTCGAAGGGAGCCCCTTCCGGGTGAGCACCCGCCTCGCCGACTGGGAGACGGACGGCACCCCCCGCCGCGCCGGGGTGAGCTCCTTCGGGCTCGGCGGCACCAACGCCCACGTGGTGCTGGAGGAGGCGCCTCCACCCGAGCCCTCCGGCCCCTCCCGCCCCTGGCAGCTCCTGCTGCTCTCCGCCCGGAGCGAGGCGGCCCTGGAAGCGGCCACGGACAACCTCGCGGAGGATCTAGGGACCCACCCGGACCGCCCGCTCGCCGACGTGGCCTTCACCCTCCAGGTGGGCCGCCGCGCCTTCGCGCACCGCCGCGTGCTCGTCTGCCGCGGCACGGAAGAGGCCCGGGCGGCCCTCGCCGGCCGCGACCCGCGCCGGCTCCTCGAAGGCGTCCCGGAGGCGGGGAGCCGGCCCGTGGCCTTCCTCTTCCCCGGAGTGGGGGACCACTACGCCGGCATGGCCCGGGGGCTCTACGAGACCGAGCCGGCCTTCCGCGAGGAGCTCGACCGCTGCTGCGAGATCCTGGCCCCCCGCCTCGGCCGCGACCTCCGGCCGCTGATCCTGGCGGAGCGGGCGTCCGGCTCCGCCGGCCCCGACCTGCGCCGCCTCCTCGGACGGGCCGAGCCCGCCCCCGTTTCCGAGCGCCCGCTCGACCGCACGCTCTACGCCCAGCCCGCGGTGTTCGCCGTGGAGTACGCCCTGGCCCGGCTCCTTCTGGAATGGGGCCTTCGCCCGGAGGCGATGCTCGGCTACAGCCTCGGGGAGTACGTGGCCGCCTGCCTGGCTGGGGTGATGTCCCTGGAGGACGCCCTGGCCCTCGTGGCCGAGCGGGCGCGGCTCATCGACGGCCTGGCCCCCGGCGCCATGCTCGCCGTGCCGCTCCCCGAGGACCGGGTGCGCTCGCTCGTCGCGGGGAGCGGTCTCGACCTCGCGGCCGTCAACGGCCCCGCCGTCTGCGTGGTCGCCGGCGCCGTGGGCGGCATCGAGGCCCTGAAAGACCGTCTGGCCGGCGAGGGCGTCCCCTCCCGGCGGCTCCCCACCACCCACGCGTTCCACTCGCACCGCATGGAGCCGGTGGCCCCGGCCCTCTCGCGCCTCGCCCGCGGGCTCCGCCTTCAGGCCCCGAAGATCCCCTACATCTCGAACGTCACCGGCACGTGGATCACGGCGAAGGAGGCGACCGACCTCGAGTATTGGGCGCGCCACCTCTGCCAGCCGGTCCGCTTCGGGGACGGCCTCGCGGCCCTCTGGCAGAACCCGGACCGGGTGCTCCTGGAGGCCGGCCCCGGCTTCGGCCTCTCGACCCTCGCGCTCCAGCTCCCGTCGGAGGAAGGCGCCGAGCGGATCGCGCTGCCTGCGCTCCCCAACGAGCACGACCCCCAGCCGGACGAGGCCTTCCTCCTGGGGACCCTGGGCAAGCTCTGGCTCGCGGGCGTCGAAGTGGACTGGACCGGTTTCTACGCCCACGAGCATCGGCGGCGCGTCCGCCTTCCCCTCTATCCCTTCGAGCGCGTCCGCTACTGGATCGAGCCCCGCCGGCAACCGGCCCCGGAGTCCTTGGAGCCCTCACCGTCCGTGCAGTCTTTTTCGCCTCCCCCCCGGCATGCCCGCCCCCGGCTGCGCAACGCCTGGGTGCCGCCGGAGACCGCCACCGAAAAGGCGATCGCCGGCCTGTTCGGGGAGCTTCTGGGGATCGAGGGCGTCGGCCTCCACGACAGCTTCTTCGAGCTGGGCGGCCACTCCCTTCTCGGCACGTCGCTCCTCTCGCGGCTCCGGAGCCTCTATGGGGTGGAGCTCCCCTTGAGCGCCCTTTTCGAGGAGCCCACGGCCGCCGGGCTCGCGGCCCGGATCGCCACGGGGACCGAACCGGATGTTCCTTCGGCTCCGCCGCTCGTGCCCGCCCCCCGCGACAACGAGATTCCCCTCTCCTTCGCCCAGCAGCGCCTCTGGTTCCTGGACCGGCTGATGCCGGGAAACCCCTTCTACAACCTGGCGGGCGGGGTGCTGCTCGCCGGTCCGCTCGATGTTCCGGCGCTCCGCCGCAGTCTCGGGGAGGTCGTGAGCCGCCACGAGACGTTGCGCACCGGCTTCACGGAGGTGGCCGGCCGGCCGGTCCAGAGGATCGTTCCCGACCTGTCCCTCGCGATCCCCGTGCTCGACCTCTCGGATCTCCCTTTCGAGGAGCGGGAGGCCGTGGTCCGGCGGATCGCCGGCGAGCAGGCCCGGGCCCCCTTCGACCTCACCCGGCCCGGCCTGTTGCGGGTGACGCTCCTCCGCCTGGCCGGAGGCGAGCACGTCCTTCTGTGGGCGATCCACCACATCGTCTCAGACGCCTGGTCGAACGCCGTGCTGATGGGCGAGGTGGCTGCGCTCTACGCGGGGCAGTCCCTCCCGGGGCTGCCCATCCAGTACGCGGACTTCGCCGTCTGGCAGAGAGAGTGGCTCTCGGGAGAGGCCCTCGAGCGCCAGCTCGCGTACTGGCGCGAGCGGCTCGCCTTTGCCCCCGCCGTCGAGCTGCCCACGGACCGCCCCCGCCCGCCCGTCCAGACCTTCCGGGGAGCGACGCACCGGGAGACCTACGGGAAGCCGCTCCTGGACGGCCTGACCGCGCTCGCGCGGAGCCGGGACGCGTCCGTCTTCATGGCGCTCCTCGCGGCCTTCGACGTCCTGCTCTGCCGTTTCACGGTCCAGGAGGACGTGGTCGTGGGCTCGCCGATCGCGAACCGCACCCGGCCGGAGCTGGAGCGGCTGATCGGCTTCTTCGTCAACACCCTGGTGCTGCGGATCGACAGCGCGGGCGACCCGCTTTTCACCGATCTCCTCGATCGCGTCAAGGAGGTCTCCCTCGGGGCCTTCGCGCACCAGGACCTCCCCTTCGAGCAGCTCGTCGAAGAGCTGCAACCCCGGCGGGACCTGTCGCGCAACCCCCTGTTCCAGGTCATGTTCAACCTGCTCAATGCCCCGCCGCCTCGCCTGGAGGTGACGGGCGGCCTGGAGATGAGCGCCCTGCCCGCCGGGGAAGGCGCCTCGCTCTTCGACCTCCAGGCCTACGTGACCGAGACGCCCGAGGGATTGCGGATCGCCTGGGAGCACAACACGGACCTCTTCGACCGGGCCACGATCGAGCGCCTGTCGCACAGCTTCGAAACGCTCCTTTCGGGGATCGTGGCGTGCCCCGAGGCCCGCTTCTGGGATCTCCCGCTCCTCTCGGAGGAGGAACGCGGCCAGCTCCTCGTCCGCTGGAACGACACGGCGGCGCCCGTGCCCGAGCCGGGGACGATCCACGCCCTCTTCGAGGCCCAGGCGGAGCGCACCCCCGGAGCGGTCGCCCTGGTTTTCGAAGGAGAGGCCCTCACCTACGCCGAGCTGAACGCCCGGGCCAACCGCACTGCGCACCATCTCCGCGCCCAGGGAGTCGGCCCCGAGGTCCTCGTCGCCCTCCGCCTCGAGCGTTCCATCCCCATGGTCCTCGCCGTCCTTGCAGTCCTTAAAGCCGGCGGCGCCTACGTGCCCCTCGATCCGAGCCTCCCCGCCGAACGGCTCGCGTGGGTCCTCGAGGACAGCGGCGCCGCGTTGGTGCTCACCGAAGTCGAGGAGACAGGGGACCCTTCCAACCCCGAGCCGCTCGCCGGCCCTGGCAACCTCGCCTACGTGCTCTACACCTCGGGGTCCACCGGGCGCCCCAAGGGCGTCTCCGTGCCCCACGGCGCCGTGGCCAACTTCCTGGCCTCCGTGGCCCGCCGGCCCGGCCTCATCCCGGAAGACGCCGTGCTCGCGGTGACCACCCTCTCCTTCGACATCGCGGGCTACGAGTTGCTCCTGCCGCTCGCGGTGGGCGCCCGGATCGTCCTCGTGACGCGGGAGACCGCTCTCGACGGGGAGCGCCTCGCCGCTGTGCTGTCCAGGCAGGGGGTGACGCGGATGCAGGTCACCCCGGCCACCTGGCGGCTGCTCCTGGGCTCCGGCTGGTCCGGGGACTCCCGGCTGATGGCCCTCTCCGGCGGCGAGGCGCTTCCCCGGGACCTCGCCCGCGAGCTTCTCCCCCGGGCCGGCTCGCTCTGGAACTTCTACGGACCGACCGAAGCGACCATCTGGTCGTCGGTCCACCCCGTGACGGAGAGCGAGGGGCCGATCCCCATCGGCCTCCCGATCGCCAATACGGCGATCCACCTGCTCGACCGGCGCCTGGAGCCGGTTCCGTTGGGCGTCCCCGGAGAGCTGTACATCGGGGGAGCGGGGCTCGCCCGGGGGTACCTGGGCCGGCCGGACCTGACCGCCGAGCGCTTCGTCCCCGATCCGTTCGCCTCCGGGGAGCGCCTGTATCGCACGGGCGACCTCGCGCGGCGCCTGCCGTCCGGCGAGATCGATTTTCTGGGCCGGGCCGACCACCAGGTCAAGATCCGCGGCTTCCGCGTGGAGCCGGGGGAGATCGAGGCCGTCCTGGCGGAGGATCAGGCGGTGCGCCAGGCCGCCGTGGTCCTGCGGGAGGACGCACCCGGCGATCCGCGCCTCGTGGCCTATGTAGTCCGGGAGGAGGCGGGAGACCTGTCCCGGCTCCGGGACCTCCTCGCGCGCCGGCTGCCGGCCTACATGATCCCCGCCGCGTTTGTCGATCTCGCCGCCCTGCCGCTCACCCCGAGCGGCAAGGTGGACCGCCGCGCCCTCCCCGCGCCCGGCACGGACCGCGCCGATTCCCGTCGGCCCTGGGTTGAACCCTCGACGGACACGGAGAGGACGCTCGCCGGGATCTGGGCCGGGCTCCTGAAGCTCGACCGGGTGGGCGGCGAGGACGACTTCTTCGAGCTGGGCGGCCACTCCCTCCTCGCCACCCAGGTCGTCGCCCGGGTGCGGGACGCCTTCGGAGTCGAGCTGCCCCTCCCCGCCGTGTTCCAGGAGACGACCCTCGCCCGGCTCGCCGCCCGCGTCGACCGCGAGGCTCGGGAGCGCCGGCCCGCATCTGCCGCGCCGCCGCTCCCGAAGCTCGAGCCGCGCCGCCGGGGCCGGAGCGCCGGCGATCTCCTGGCCCGGGTCGAGGGGTTCTCGGACGCCGAGGTCCAGGAGCTGCTGCGCCAGAGGAAGGGCAAGGAATGACGGCCGATCTCGACAGCCTCTCCCCCGAAAGGCGGGAGCTTCTGGAGCTGCTCCTCGCGGAGGAGGCCGGGTCCGCGGTCTTCCCGCTCTCCTACACCCAGCGCGGCCTCTGGTTCCTCGACCGCATGGAGCCGGGGAGCCCCACCTACATCCTGGCCTCCGCCCTGCGCCTGACCGGCCGGCTCGACGTCCCGGCCTTCGCCCGGAGCTTTCAGGAGGTGGTGGACCGCCACGAGGCCCTCCGCGCCACCTTCACCGTGGAGGACGGAGAGCCCGTCCAGGTGATCGCCCCCGCGCTCGCCCTGCGCATCCCGCGGGTCGACCTCCGAGCCCTCCCCGGCCCCGAGCGCGAGGCCGAGACCCGGCGCCTGGGCCGGCGGGAGGCGCGCCGCCCGTTCGACCTCGCCGCCGGCCCTGTCCTGAGGGTGACCCTGCTGCGCCTCGGGGACGAGGAGCACGTGGCCCTCTTCGCCCTCCACCACATTGTGGCGGACGCGTGGTCCCTGGGTGTCTTCGTGAGCGAGGTGGCCGCCCTCTATGACGCCTTCGCCCGCGGGCTCCCTTCTCCCCTCCCTCCACTGCCCCTCCAGTACCCCGACTGGGTGGAGTGGCAGCGCGAGCTGCTCGAAGGGGAGGCCCGGGACGTCCAGCTCGCCTACTGGACGGAGCGGCTCGCCGGAGCCCCGCCTCTCGACCTCCCGACCGACCGGCCCCGCCCCGCCGTCCAGACCACCCGCGTGGCGGCCCTGGGCACCGGCACCTCCGGAGACCTCGGGGCCCGGGGCGGCGCCACTCCGTTCATGATCCTCCTCGCCGCATTTGAGACGCTCCTCTCCCGGGTTGCCGGGCAGGACGACTTCGTGGTCGGCATCCCGATCGCCAACCGCCGCCACAGCGAGCTCGAAAAGCTCATCGGCCTCTTCATCAACACCCTGGCCCTGCGGACCGATCTCGCGGGTACTCCCAGCTTCGCGGAGCTTCTTGCCCGGGTGCGGGAGACGACCGTAGGGGCCTACGCCCACCAGGACCTCCCGCTGGAGGCGATCATCCGCGCCCTGGGGCTTGAGCGCGACCTCTCCCGGGCGCCCCTCTTTCAAGTCCTCTTCCAGGTGCAGAATGCGCCGGCCGCCTCCTCCTTTCCACTGCCGGGCCTGACCCTCGCTCCCGTGGAGCTGGGGGTCACCCAGGCTGCGGACTACGACCTCGTCGTCTCCTACGTCGAGACGCCGCAAGGCCTCGCCGGGACCTGGGTCTACAACACCGATCTCTTCGACCGCCCGACCGTGGCGCGCCTCGCGCGGAGCTTCCATACGCTCCTGGCAGCCGCCGTGGCCGCCCCGTCCCGCTCCGTGGCGAGCCTCCCGCTCGTGCCTGAATCCGAGCGCTGGCAGGTGCTGGGGGAGTGGAGCGCCGCCGCGGATTCCGGTCTTCCAGACGGCGGGGGAGAGCTGCGCCGCCTCTTCGAGATCCAGGCCGCCCGCGTGCCGGAAGCCCCGGCCCTCGCCTGGGAGAAGGGGTTCCTCACCTATAGGCACCTGAACCGCCGGGCCAACCGCCTCGCCCACGGGCTCCGGAGGCTCGGCGTAGGGCCGGAGGTCCTCGTCGGCCTCCTCGTTGAGCGCTCGCCCGCGATGATCGTAGGGATGCTCGGTGTGCTCAAGGCCGGCGGCGCCTACCTCCCCCTCGATCCGGCCTATCCCGCCGAGCGCCTGGACCTGATGCTCCGCAACGCGGGAGCAGAGCTCGTGTTGACCGAGGCCCGCCTCGACGATCCGGAGTGGACGGCGGGGGAGAGCGAGGAAAACCCCGAGAGCGGCACCGGGCCGGACCTGCCGGCGTACGTCATCTACACCTCGGGGTCCACCGGAACGCCCAAGGGCGTCGTGGCGTTGAACCGGGGGCTCGCGGGCTTCACCCGCGCCATGGCCAGGGTCCTGAAGCTGAGGCCGGGGGACCGCTTCCTCCAGTTCCCCTCCTTCTCCTTCGACGCCTCGCTTGTCTCGATCGCCTCGACGCTCGCTTCCGGCGCCGCCCTCGTGCTCCACCGCGACCCCACGGGCCTCTCGATCGACGAGCTTCTCGCCTTCTGCACCGCCCAGCGGGTGACCCACCTCGACATCCCCGTCGCCTTCCTCCGCCAGATCGTCCAGGAGCTGGCCGCGCGGGGGGAGCGTGGCTTCGGCGGTGCCCCCGTGCGCGCTCTTCTCACGGGCGGCGAGAGCCTCTCCCGGGAAGCCCTCCTGCAGTGGGCCGACCTCATGGGGAAGGACGAGGGCGTCTTCTTCCTGTCTTCCTACGGACCGACCGAGACGACCGTCACAGCCTCCGTCTTCACGATCACCGCCCGCGAGGCGTCCGGCCTCTCCCGGAGCTATGTCCCCCTGGGCCGGCCGTTGCCGGGCGTCACCGTTCGGGTGCTGGACGGCGAGCTCTCCCCCGTGCCCGTGGGCGTGCCGGGAGAGGTCTGGATCGGCGGCTCCGGGGTGACCCGCGGCTACCTCCGCCGGCCGGACCTGACCGCCGCCGCCTTCCGGCCCGACCCCCTGGGCAGCCGGGCGGGGGAGCGGATCTACCGCACCGGCGACCGCGCCCGCTGGCTGCCGGACGGCAACCTCGAATTCCTCGGCCGGGCCGACCATCAGGTCAAGGTCCGCGGCTTCCGCATCGAGCTGGGGGAGGTCGAAGCCGCGCTCGCGCGCCACCCCGCGGTGGAGCACTCGGTCGTCGTGACCCAGGGCGACGGGGGAGACCGCCGGCTCGTGGCCTACGTCGTGCCCGCGGGCGAGGCGCCTCCGGACCTCGCGCGCGGCCTCCGCGACTTCCTCCGCGAGAGCCTGCCCGAGGCCATGGTCCCGTCGGCCGTCGTCCTGCTCGACCGGCTGCCCGTCACCCCCGGCGGCAAGGTCGACCGCCGCGCCCTGCCGCGCCCGGACCTCTCCGCCACCTCCGGCCGCGGCTACGTCCCGCCGCGCGGCGAGGTCGCCCTGACCCTGGCCGTAGTCTGGGCCCGTCTCCTGGGCGTCGACCGAGTGGGAGCGGAGGACGACTTTTTCGACCTGGGAGGCCACTCTCTTCTGGCTACGCAGCTCGTCTCCAGGATCCGGGAGGTCTTCGGCGTCGAGCTGCCGCTCCGCCGCCTGTTCGAGACGCCCACCCTCCAGACCCTCGCCGGGGCCGTCGAAGCCGCCCGGGGCGAAGAGCGGGGGATGGCCGCGCCCCCGGTCGTGCCGGTGCCCAGAGACGGGGACCTCCCCCTCTCCTTCGCCCAGGAGCGCCTCTGGTTCCTGGACCAGCTCCAGCCCGGCCAGCCCACCTACAACATGCCCTCCGCCCTGCGGATGACCGGCGCCTTGAGCCCCGCCGCCCTGGCCGGGGCCTTCGCCGAGGTGGTCCGCCGGCACGAGACCCTGCGCACCACCTTCCCGGCGGTCGCGGGCCGCCCCGTCCAGCGGATCGCCCGGCCGGCCCCCTTCCCGCTCCCGGTCGTGGACCTCGCGGCCCTTCCGGTGGGGGAGAGGGAACGCGAGGCCGCGCGGCTCACCGTTCTCGAAGCCGCGCGTCCCTTCGACCTCGCCGCCGGGCCGCTCCTCCGCGCCGGCCTCCTGCGCCTGGGGGAGGGCGAACACCTCCTGCTCGCCACAATGCACCACATCGTGTCGGACGGCTGGTCCATGGGGATCCTCATCCGCGAGCTGGGAGCCGCCTACCAGGCTCTTGCCGCGGGGACGTCCCCGGCCCTTCCCGAGCTGCCCGTCCAGTACGCCGACTGGGCCGTCTGGCAGCGCACCTGGCTCCAGGGCGAGCCTCTGGAGGCCCAGCTCGCCTACTGGCGCCGCCAGCTCGGCGGCGACGTGGCCGTCCTGGAGCTGCCGGCCGACCGCCCGCGCCCCGCCGTCGCCACCTTCCGGGGGAACCACCGCTCCGCCGTCCTCCCGGTCTCGCTCGCCCAGTCGCTCGAAGCCCTCTCCCGGCGCGAAGAGGCCACCCTCTTCATGACCCTCCTGGCCGCCTTCGACATCCTCCTCGCCCGTCTGACCGGGCAGACGGACATCCCCGTGGGCACGCCTGTCGCCGGCCGGAGCCGCGGCGAGGTCGAGGGGCTGATCGGCCTCTTCCTGAACACCCTCGTCCTCCGCGAAGACCTCGCGGGAGACCCGCCCTTCCGCGCGCTCCTCGCCCGCCTGCGCGGGACCGCCCTCGACGCCTTCGCCCACCAGGACCTCCCCTTCGAGAGGCTCGTCGAAGACCTCCAGCCCCGGAGGATGCTCAACCAGACGCCTCTCTTCCAGGTCATGCTCGTGCTCCAGAACGCCCCGGGAGGAGAGCTGGGCGCCGGGGACCTGATCCTCGCCCCGGTTTCGACCGCCGCCCCCACCGCCCGCTTCGACCTGACCCTCGTCCTCCAGACCCCCGGAGACGGCCTCCGCGCCTCGGCCGAATACCGCTCGGACCTCTTCGAAGGCGCCACCGTCGAGCGCTGGCTCGGGCACTTCCGGACGCTCCTGGAAGGCATCGTCTCCGACCCCGGCCGCAGGATCTCCGACCTCCCGCTCCTCACCCCGGCCGAGCGGGACCAGATCGTCTCCGCGTGGAACGACACCGCCGAGGATCTGGGCCCCGCCGCCTGCCTCCACGACCTCTTCTACGAGCAGGCCGCCCGCACGCCGGACGCCCCCGCTCTCCTCTGGAAGGAGGGGCAGACGACCTACGGCGACCTCGCCCGCCAGGCCGACCGCCTGGCCCGGCACCTCCGCGAAAAAGGAGTCGGCCCCGGCGACCTCGTGGCCCTCCTCCTGGACCCTTCACCCGAGCGGGTCGCCGCCGTGCTCGCCGTGCTCCGCGCCGGAGCCGCCTACGTCCCCCTGGACCCGGCCTATCCCGCCGACCGCCTGGATTTCATGATGGTGGACACCGGAGCCGCCCTGCTCCTCACGCGAGAGACCCTCGCCGCCGCTCTCGAAGAGCCGGACCCGGGGGAGCCTGTCGCCTGTCCCGCCGCCGCGCCGGACGCCCGGGCCTACGTCATCTACACCTCGGGCTCGACCGGCCGCCCCAAGGGCGTCGTGATCCGCCACGCCGCCGCCGTCAACACCGTGCGGGACGTGAACCGCCGCTTCGGAGTGGGTGCCGGCGACCGCGTCTTCGCCGTCTCGGCCCTGAGCTTCGACCTCTCCGTCTACGACCTCTTCGGCCCGCTCGCCGTGGGAGGGGCCGTCGTCCTCCCCGAGCCGTCCGCGACGCCCGACCCCGCCGCCTGGTCCGCCGCCCTCGCCCGGCACGGCGTCACCGTCTGGGACTCCGCCCCGGCCCTGATGGACCTCCTCGTCTCCTCCGGAGCCTCGCTCCCGGAGACCCTCCGGCTCGTCCTCCTCTCGGGAGACTGGATCCCCGTCACTCTCCCCGGAGAGATCCGCCGCCGCGTGCCCGGAGCCCGGGTCATCAGCCTGGGGGGAGCCACCGAAGCCTCCATCTGGTCCATCCTGTACCCCATCGGAGAAGTCCCCCCGTCCTGGACCAGCATCCCCTACGGCCGCCCCATGGCGAACCAGGCCTTCCACGTGCTGGACCCCGCCGGCCACCCCGCGCCCGTGGGAGTCGCGGGAGAGCTCCACATCGGAGGCGCGGGCGTCGCGGACGGCTACCACGCCCGCCCGGAACTGACCGCCGAAAAGTTCGTCCCCGACCCCTTCGCGGATCGCCCTGGAGCCTGCCTCTACCGCACCGGAGACCTCGGCCGCCGCTTCGCCGACGGCACCATCGAGTTCCTCGGCCGCAACGACCATCAGGTCAAGGTCCGGGGCTTCCGCAT
>DATHUD010000974.1:0-4758 GCA_035462575.1 Thermoanaerobaculia bacterium
CGCCACCAGGTAATAGGTCACCGGGCCGGCGTAGCGCCGCTCGGTCACCCGGCCGGCTAAAGCCTGCGGATCGCTCGCCGGCCGGAAGGTCAGCGACTCCGGGCGGATCACGAGGTCGACCTCGTCGCCCGGAGCGGCCCCGGCGAGCTCGGGTGAGGGCTCGGCCGACCAGCGCACCGGGCCCGCCATCTCGCCGAGCATCGCGGGGTGGGGCACCCACACGGCGCCGTCCCCTTCGAGCACGCCGGGGATCACGCTCGCGCGCCCCACGAAGGTGGCGACGAACCGGGTCGCCGGCCGCTCGTAGAGATCCTCCGGGCTCCCCACCTGGTGGAGCACCCCGCCCTCAAGCACCGCGACCCGGTCGCCCAGGTCGAAGGCTTCCTCCTGCTCGTGGGTCACGAGCACCGTGGTGATGCCGACTCGCAGGATGGCCCGCCGCAGCTCCCGGCGGGTGCGCTCGCGGAGCGCCGGATCGAGGTTCGAGAGCGGCTCGTCCAGAAGCAGCACCCGCGGCTCGGGGGCGAGCGCCCGGGCCACGGCCACCCGCTGCTGCTGGCCGCCCGAGATCTCGCCGGGCCGCCGCCCCTCGAAGCCCGGGAGGTCGACGAGCGAGAGGGCCTCGGTCACGCGCCTCGCCTTCCCTTCCGTCCGCGAGGCGAGGCCGAAGGCCACGTTCTCCCCCACGGTCAGGTGGGGGAAGAGGGCGTAGTGCTGGAAGACCATGCCGAACCGGCGCCGCTCGGGGGGGAGCGCGGTCACGTCCTCCCCTTCGACCCGGATGCGCCCGCGGTCCGGCGTCTCGAAGCCCGCGATCAGGCGCAGCGCCGTGGTCTTGCCGCTCCCCGAGGGGCCGAGGAGGGCGAGGATCTCCCCCTTCTCGATCGCGAGCGAGAGCCCGCGGAGCACCGGCTGCGCGCCGAAGCTCTTGTCCAGCTCTTCGAGGACGAGGTACGGCGCCATCGCTCTACCGGCCGGCGGCCTCGCCGCCGCGAGCCCGAATGGTGCGGTCCCAGGTGGACATCCACTCCTGACCGTTCTTCTCGATCAGGCTCCAGTCGACGGGGGCGGGCACGAGCCGGCCGAGCACGTCCCGCGCCCACTCGGGCAGCCTCTCGGGCGGGATGTCGGTCCGCGCCGGCAGGCGGAAGGCGTCCGCCGCCGCAAGCTCCTGGCCCTCGACGCTCCCCACGAACTCGATGAATTCCTTCGCGGGCTCGGGGTGCCGGGCGCCCTTCACGAGGCCGAGCGAGTCGTCGATCACCGGCGCGCCGCTCTTCGCAAACTGGTAGCCCAGGGGGGCGCCGCGCTTGGCCTGCCAGAGCATGTCGGTGAGCTCCCAGACCGTGATCAGCCCCTCGCGGCGGTTGAGCTTCTCCATCAGGAGCGCCGGGTTCTGGACGTACTCCTTGGTCTGGCCGTCCAGGCGGCGGAGCCATTCAAAGCCCCGCTCGGGGCTCCCGGTCTCCTGAATCGAGCGGGCCAGGATCATGCCGAAGAGCGTCCGCATCGTGCCGCTCGCGAGCGGGTCGCGGATCAGGATCTTCCCCTTCCAGCGCGGGTCGAGGAGATCCTCCCAGTCCTGCGGAGCCTCTTCGGGCTTCACGGCCTGGTTGTTGTAGACCAGCACCGGGGCGGTCCGGTAGGAGGCGAAGTAGAGGTCCTGCGGGTTCCGGCTCTCGGGCGCAATCGCGTCCGCCCACTTCGGCCGGTAGGGGGCGAGGAGGCCGTCCGCCGCGCCGCGGGCGAAGATGGTGGACGGGCCGCCGAACCAGACATCGGCCTGCGGGTTCGCGGCCTCGGAGCGGACCCGGTCGTAGACCTCCTGCGAGCCCATGTCGAGCCAGCGGACGTCCACGTCCGGGTGGCGCTCCTCGAAGCTCTTCTCCATCAAGGTCAGGAGGTCCCGCCCGTGGGGCGAGTAGACGACCAGCGGGGTACGGCCGTCGCCGCAGCTCGCCCCGAAGAGGGAGAGGGCGGCGAGCGCCAGGGGAGCGCCGACGTGGAAGCGGAGATTTTTCATGGCTCTGGGCGTCCCCGAAAGGGGGGACGCCCGCGGATCTTATCCCTACTTGGTGCCAGCGTCCCGTGGGAGCGCGAGCAGGTTCGCGAACAGCCGGTAGGCCCCGGGCACGCCGGCCGGAAGCTGGCGGAAGAACGCGAGCCCGGTGTAGACGTAGCGCCCTTTGCTGAGCTTGGCCACGAGGAGGCCGCCGCGCTGCTCCGGCTGGCCCGGGTCCGTGAGCGCCAGGAGCGGCGTGTAGGCCGGATCCCAGGTGTGGGCGAAATAGAGCCCCCGCTCCTGGATCCAGCCGTTCCAGTCCTCCGGCCCGATCCGGTTCGGGGTGGTGAACACCGGGTGGGCCGGGTCGAGCACGGTCACCGGGGCCGTCTCGTCCGTGATCCGGTCGTGGGGCCGCGCGATCTCCAGGGGGAACGGCGCGAACTTCCCCTCGATGAAGGGGTACTGCTGGTACTGGACGATCACCAGCCCGCCATTCTTCGCGTACTCGAGGAGGCGGCCGTTGGCCCGGCCGAGCGCGGGATCGGTCTCGTAGGCGCGGCTCCCCACCACGATCGCGTCGTAGCGGGAGAGATCGCCGTCCGCAAGCTCCCGGGCTCCCAGGATCTCGAGGGGGACGCCGATCTGAGCCAGGAATTCGGGCACGCGGTCCGAGGCGCCCCGCACGTAGCCCACCCGCTTCAAGGGGGGGAGCTTGACGTCGGCGGCGACGATCTCGACCGCCGCCGGCTCCGGCTGGGGGGTCGGGCGGATGTGGGGATAGTCGAGCACCGGCACGGCCAAGTCGAACCGCCCGCCGTCCTCCGGGACCGCCGCGAGCCGGAGGGTGTAGCGGCCGGGCTTCAGGTCCCTGGGGGGAGCGAGAGCGAGCTCCAGCCCCGCCTCCTCGCCTTCGGCCGCGAGCTCGAACGGAAGGGGAGCGATGGCGGGCCAGGAGGACGCGCCTCCCTCCGCCTTCGCTTCGAGCCGCCCCCGGAGCGGGGTTTTCGAATGGGAGGTGAGCGTCACGTGGAGCCGGCGCGGCTCCCGCCGCCCGACCGGCCAGACGAGCAGCTCCTCCGCCTCGGCCACCTCCACCCGGGGCACCACGCGGACCGGCCGGCGCACCTCGCCCAGCTCCTGGTCCCGGTGGCGGTGCACGACCTCGCGCTCCAGGGTGACGGGCACGCCGTCCAGGGCGAAGGTGAAGCGGGCCACGAGCGGCGGCGGCTCGAAAGGCTCGCCCTGGATGGCACCCGGCACGCCCGTCCAGTCATAGAGGCTCCCCACGAGCGGCTTCCGAAGGAAGTAGGGCACGGTGGGCGGCGCTCCGGCGGGAACAGCCGGCATGAGGTCCCACGTGCCGAGCGCTCCCGCCGCCAGCTCCTTGGCCTCCCCGGCGAGCGGCTCGCCCGCCCATTCCGGGGCGGGAACGAGAGAGACCGACGCGTTCGCGACCGGCCGGCTCCCGCTGTTCCACAGCACGGCCTGGACCGGGAAGGTCTCTCCCGCCGTGAGCGCCTCGCGCTCGGTCGCCGCATCCACCGCGACGCCCGCCGCGGCGGCGAGACCGGCCTCGGCCACCCGGATCTTCTCGTCGATCAGCTCCAGCACGGGGCGCTCCTCGGGGACGTCCTTTTCCGCGAGGAAGGCCCGCGCGGCCCGCAGGTGTTTGACGATCTCCAGGAATTCGGGCACCGCAGCGTCCAGCTTCTCCGGATTGAGCGCTCCCCGCGCCCGCTCGGCCACGACCTGGACCGCCTCCAGGTGCTCCCCGGCGTGGCGCCGCCGCTCCGGGTCCGGAATGGGAGCCGCGATCGCCGGCAGGCTCGTGTCGATTCCCGCGAAAAGGTCCTTGGCCTCGACGCCCGCCCCACCCTTCACCCAGGCCACGCGCGTCTCCTGGGGCCCGAGCCGCTGGAGCTGTCCCATGTCCTGCGAGCGGTGCATGCTGCGGCTCGCCATGGCGATCTGGTAGATGGATCTGCCGGCGAGCGGGTCGACCCCGCTCGTGGGCAGCACCAGCGTGGTCGCGTCGCGGTCGAAGAAGGTCGAGCGGTAGAGCGCCTGAGGCGTCCAGGGCGCGAGCTCCGGCAGGATCCTGGGATCGCCCGCCAGAGGGAACGCCTCGTGGGCCGTCACCCCGGCCGCCTGGTGCTGGCCGTGGGTCGGCGAGGGGACGCCCTGGAAGACCGAGACCACCACCTGCGGCTTGAAGCGGCGGATCACCCGCACGGTGTCTTCGAGGAGCACCTCTTTCGGCCAGAGACGCAGGGTCTCTTCGAGCGAGCGCGTGTAGCCGAAGTCATAGGCGCGGGTGAAGAACTGCCGTCCGCCGTCCACTCCCCGCGCCGCCAGCAGCTCCCGGCTGCGGATGAGCCCGAGCCCCACGCCCAGCTCCGGCCCGATCAGGTTCTGTCCCCCCTCGCCCCGCGAGAGCGACAGGTAGGCGGACTCCCCGCCCAGGCCCCGGGAGACCAGGGTCAGGAGCGACGTGTCCTCGTCGTCCGGATGCGCCGCGATGACCAGCAGCCGCTTGTGGGTGGACAGCTTGTCGAGCGCCCGCTCCACCGCCGCCACCCCGCCCGTCGAAGGAGGCTCGAGAGCGGCCGGGGCGACGCCGACCTGCCCGGAGACGGGGAGGAGGCCGAGGAAAGAGAGGACAAGGACGGCGAGGGTCTTCGGGGTTCTTCGCGTCATCGCATGGGCTCCGGGGGGGGAGGGAGTCTAGCACCGGACCGCTTTCCCCCGTTACA
>DATHUD010000975.1:0-5959 GCA_035462575.1 Thermoanaerobaculia bacterium
GAACTGACCTCCTGAGACGGTGCCGCCCTGGCCCAGGCTCACCGGGCGCCGGAGGCGGCGGGTGGATGAATCCTCCCGGCTATTCTATGCGTTGTTTACAATTTATTCAATATAACCTAGAAACATTCGGCGCGGGCGCTCGTAATGCCTATAGTGTCGAGACGGTTCCGATCAACTCGACTTCCCGCCGGACATCACGCCACCCCCGGGCGAGCTACAGCCCCGGCGCACTCATGGGAGATCTGAAGATGACCACCGCTCCAACCGATGAACCGACTCTTCGAAAGCCGCTCCGGCTGTGGCCCGGCGTGGTCCTCGTGATCCTGCAGTGGCTGGTCAGGTTTGTCCTCCCTGTCGTCGCGCCTGGCACCATGCAGATTGCGGTGCTCGGGGGAGTCGCCGGCGGGTTGGCCGTCGTCTTGTGGTGGCTGTTCTTCAGCCGGGCGCCCTGGTCCGAGCGCCTCGGCGCCGTCGTTGTGATGATCGCCGCGCTGTTCGCGACATCGCGCATCCCGGGCCTCCTCCATGAGTCGATTGCGACGGGGGCGATGGGGATGTTGTTCTTCGTCCTGGCGATCCCGGTCCTGAGCCTCGCCCTTGTCGCGTGGGCGGTGGCCAGCCGTCGCCTCGCGGACGGACCTCGGCGCGCGGCGTTGGTCGCGGCCATTCTGCTCGCGTGCGGAGTGTGGACGCTCGTCCGGACGGGTGGCTTTACCGCCGACTTTGAAAACGACTTCGCGTGGCGATGGTCGGAGACTCCCGAGGAGCGGCTCCTGGCCCAGGCCGGCGACGAGCCGGTGGCGGTTCCTGGCGCCGGAGCGGCTCTGGCAGCGGCGAAGACTCCTGAGGAACCGCTCGCGGCCCAAGCCCGTGATGAGCCGGCGGCGCCCCCGCCGGCTTCGGAAGCCGCGGAGACTGCCGAGGAACCGCTCGTGGCCCAAGCCGGCGACGAGCCCGCGGCGGCTCCTGGCGACGCACCGGCTCCGGCCAGAGCGGAGAGGGGAGCCGACTGGCCCGGCTTTCGCGGATCCGGGCGCGACGGCAACGTTCGCGGCGTGCGGATCGAGACCGACTGGTCTGCGTCGCCGCCGGTCGAGCTGTGGCGCCGGCCGATCGGACCGGGCTGGTCGTCCTTCGCGGTCCACGGCGACCTTCTCTACACTCAGGAGCAGCGCGGGGACGACGAGGTCGTCGCCTGCTACAACGTGACCACCGGCGAGCCGGTCTGGATGCACCGCGACGCGGCCCGGTTCTGGGAGTCGAATGCCGGGGCCGGTCCGCGCGGGACGCCGACCTTGAGCAACGGTCGCGTCTACACCTTGGGTGCGACCGGAATCCTGAACGTGCTCGACGCTGACAACGGCGCCGTCGTGTGGTCGCGCAACGCGGCGACCGACACCGGCACGGAGATCCCGGGCTGGGGCTTCTCGAGCTCGCCCCTGGTGGTCGGCGACGTCGTCCTGGTCGCCACCGCGGGCAAGCTCGCCGCCTACGACCTCGCCACCGGCGCTCCGCGCTGGTTCGGCCCGGATGGCGGTGGTAGTTATAGCTCGCCCCATCGGGTGACGATCGACGGAGTCACGCAGGTCCTGCTGCTGAGCGGAGGCGGCGCGACCAGCTTCTCGCCGGCCAACGGCACGGTGCTCTGGGAGCAAAAGGGGAGCCTGGGGGGCGGCCGCATCGTGCAGCCGGCCCTGACCGCGGACAGTAACATTCTGATCGGCTCCGACGATGGAATCAGCCGCATTGCGGTCGCGCACGGACCCGGCAAATGGACCGTCGAGGAACGCTGGACCTCGATCGGGCTGAAGCCTTACTTCAGCGACTTCGTCGTTCACAAGGGCCATGCCTACGGCTTCGACGGCAGCTATCTCGCGTGCATCGACGTCGAGAACGGCAAGCGCAAGTGGAAGGGCGGACGCTACGGCAGCGGCCAGCTCGTCCTGTTGCCGGACCAGGACTTGCTGCTGGTGCTGTCGGAGAAGGGTGAGCTGGCGCTGGCCGGGGCGACCCCCGGCCAGTTCACGGAGCTTGCGCGGCTCCCGGCGATCGAGGGCAAGACCTGGAACCACCCGGTGCTGGCCGGCGACGTCCTGCTGGTCCGCAACGGCGAGGAGATGGCCGCGTTCCGGCTGCCCCTCGCGGGCCGCTGACGGGATGGGTTTGTTGTGACGACGCCCTGTGGGGCGTCTCTACATTGGGGGGCGCTCCGACCTCCCGCGTTTTCCTCGCGGGAGGGGAGCACCCCCTGTACCGGACCGGACGAGTCTCAGCCCAGGACCTTCAATCCCGCGGGTCCGGAGGGTGCGGCCACCGGGATTTCTTCCCCTCCCGCTCCCCGGCTCGTGAGCTCTCTTTCGATCAGCTCGTTCGCCAAAGTGAACCGCTCCTCGAGCCAGGCCAGGGTGAGCTCCTTGTACTTCTCGACACCGTGCTTGGGCAAGAAATAGGTCCTCAGGTGGATGTTGGCGAACAGCCCGACCCCTCGGCAGCACGCCTGCTGTCCGTATAACAGGGTGGGCTCCGGAGCCTCCAGACCCTCCTTGAGCAGAGAGATGTCGCACCGCGGATCGTCGTACACGGGGAACACCCATTCGATCCCGTGCGACAGGGCGAACTTCTGAATGCTTTCGAGCCCCCACTCGTCGAGGAACCCGGAAAATTCGCTCCGGTTGCCTCCGTCGCAGGCGAAGCGGATGCCGTTTCCAAGGCAATAGAGGATCGTCTGCACGAACATCGCGAAGTCGCAGGCGGTGCAGGTTCCGGCGCGGGCAAGGGTCCCGTATTTCTTGACGTCCGCCAGGTAGCCCCTGCCTTCGTAGAAATACCGGATGATCGGCGTGATGTCGAACGTCTCGTGTACAAACTTTCCTGGCGTGCCCAGGGCCTGCTCCAGCTTCGCGACGTTGTGAGAAGGCTTGTCCAGGTCGGCGATCATCTGGTGGCCGAAGGTCAACAGGTGGACACGATCATAGTCGGGCGAGACGCGCAATGCGGCGAGCATCGAATCTTTTCCACCAGAAAAGCGAATGGCGATTTCCTTCATGGCACAGCTCCGTGGAGGTAGATCGAGGTTTTCAGATTCCCGGATAAGGACTCAGGATCAGCCTTGTCTCCTCTTCACCCAGGATGTGGGTGCTGATGAATCGTGGCATCTGCACTTTCGTTACGCCCTGCTCCTGCGCCCGGGCGACGATCCCCTGGACCTGGGACAGCGGCACGCCCCGCCGGTCGATCTCCCTCAGAACCTTGTTGAGGGCGCGAATCGACTGCATTTCTCCGTGCTCGCTCTTGCCCATCCCGTAACGGCGGTTTTCATTGATGATATAGGCGTATATGCCAGGAACGTGATCGAAAATCCACGCCATGATCCTTCCCAGGACCCCTCCCATCCACATCCGTACCCGCCATGGCATGGGGAGCGACGCGATCATGGACTCGATCGTGCCGAGGACGCGAACGATCGCTTTGAGCATCGGTCAATCCTCCAAAGAGAATCGGTGGCCCACAGAGCGAACGCCCACCCAAGGGTTAAGTTTGAATTGTCAATATGGCTCTGTGGATTGCGTAATCATAAACGTTTATGATGCAAATTCCGAGCCTCCGAAGGCACGAGGGCCAGAGCCCGGAGAGCTCAGGCCACGCCCACGATCTCCAACCCCATCGCGAGCACCGTAGGCGCCCCGATCATGCCGTCCAGGGGATGGAAGGTGAGGTCCCTCCCCACTCCCGCGATCCCTTTTAAGAAAGCTCCGATCCCGCCGCAGAGAAGGGCGTTGGCGACGGGCGCGCTCGCGCGGCCGGCTTCGACGGCGAAGCCGCAGACGGGGAGGATGAAGCGGTCGGCCGCGAGATCGAAACGGCCGGGGCCGGTGGTGTCGATCAGGTAGTAGCCCTGATTGACGGCGCCGAGGAGCGAGGCGACGGGGACGCGGGGCTCGGGCTTCAGATAGAGGTGGGTGGGGCCCGGGCTGGGGAGGTCGCGCCAGCCGGGGCGGCGGGTGCAGCCGGAGGGCTGGCCGTGCGCGGCGCCTTCCTGCCACCAGGCGAGGAGGGGCTGGCGGAAGAGTCCCTCTTCGACGAGCACCACTTCCCTGGTGGGCACGCCCTCGCCGTCCACCGGGGCTTCGAAGGCGCCGCCGGCGAGGCGGCCGTTGTCGATCAGGGTCACGCGGTCGCTGCCGATCCGGCCGCGGGCGCCCACCATGCGCGAGCCGGGGCCGGGGCCCACGAGGAGAGGGAGGATTCCGGCGAGAAGGCGCGTGGCGACCGAGGGAGCCAGGAGGATCTCCCCCGTGCTGCGCCCGGGCGGGGCGCCGCTGGTCGCGACGGCGAGTCGGTCCGCGAGCCGCCGGGCGAGGGCGGTGGGGTGGAAGCGGCGGGGCTCGCGGGCGGCCACGTAGAGGCTCGCCATGGCGGCCGGCCGGCCCGGGAGGGCGGCCTCGAGGTAGAGCGTCGCGATCCGGTTCCGGGTGCGGACGCGGATGCCGCGGCTGCTCGCGATCTCGGCTTCGCTCGATCCGTCTTCGAGGACGGAGCGGAGCACGCGAGCCTTGGGAAGCTCGGAGGCAAGCTCGCGGCCGAGGCTTTCGAGGAGCTTCAACCCCTCGCGCTCGCCGATCAGCGGCGTGTCGAAGTCGGACGGCTCGTTCCACGCCGGGACCGCCTCGGGCTCGGGGAGCTCCAGGCCGCGGCCGGCCGGCTCGGGCCAGGGGCCGTCGGGCGTGAGGTCGCCGGTCGCGGCCACGAAGAAAGAGCCCCGGCGGTTGCCGGCGCGCACGGCCCAGGCCCGCTCGTGGCTCGTGGACGAGGCTTCGGTGACCGGGGTGAGCTCCAGGCGGCGGGAGCGGCCCCGCTTGACGTAGACCTCCGCGTCCGTGAGGTGCCGGCGCAGGAGCGCGCGCAGAACGTCGTCCAGAATGGGGGTCGTCGCGGCCACGCTCACGCCGCCCCCGCCGGTGTGATGTCCACCCCTTCCAGCCGGAGCGCGGGCGCGGTGGCCCACACCGGCAGCTTCTGTCCTCCCTTGGCGCACCAGCCGGCGCCCGCCGGCCGCGCCTCGTGGCCCACGGCGGTGACGCGGGTCAGGAGGTCCGCCACCCGGCCGCGCAGCACGCAGGGTCCCACCGTCTCGGCGAGGGTCCCGCGCCGGAAGCGCCGGGCGTAGGGGAGGTGGAGGGCGAACTCGCCCGAGAGGGGATCGAGAGAGCCGCGGCTCGCCTCGGGGAGGAAGAGCCCTTCGTCGTCCCCGGCCAGGAGGTCGGCGTCGGACGCGTCGCCCGCGAGGATTTCGAGGTGGCTCGAGCGCGGTCCGGGCGGGAGGTGGCGGGTGCCGCGCCGCCCCGCGCCGGGGAGGAGCACGGGCGAGGTGCGCGCCCAGAGGAGGTCGGAGAGCGGCTGCTCCACGACTCCGCCGCGCAGGAGCCAGCGGCGGGCGACGGGCAGGCCCTCGTCGTCCGTAGCGCGGCGGACCCCTTCGGGCGCGGCCGCGGGATCGTCCAGCACGTCGAGGCACGAGGCCGCCATCGGGACTCCGACGGCCGCCTCGGGGTTTCCTCCCTGGGCCAGGGTGTCCGCCTCCAGAGCGTGGGCCACCGCCTCGTGAAGGAGGACGGCCACGGCCACGGGCCCCAGCACGGCCACGCCCCGAAAGGGCTCGGCGAGAAGCGTCGCCGACCGCGCGCGGAAGAGGGCCACGATCGCGGAGGCCGTGGCATTGATCGCCTCCGAGTCCAACCGGGGCAGCAGCGCGCCGTAGCGCCCCCAGGACGAGTCCACCGCGCAACTGTAGAAGGTCTCGGTCTCGCCCCCGGGCACGAGGCGCGGCCCCACGACCTGCACCCAGCGGCGATGGCGGCGCACGGTCAGGCGGAAGGGGAAGCCGACGTGGTGGGCGCGCACGCCGCGGGCCACGGCGCCCGGAAAGTCGAACAGCTCCGGCGCCGCGGGCGTCTCCGTG
>DATHUD010000976.1:0-7561 GCA_035462575.1 Thermoanaerobaculia bacterium
TTCGGCCTCCCTTTTGAAGACGCGCTTCTCGTCCGAGGCGATCAGCGCTCCGCGGTGGACCGCCATGGCGAGGCAGGCAGCCTCGCCCAGCCCCATGATCTGCCGGAGATCCACGAAGAGAGCGAGCTCTCCGGTTTCTCCCAGGAGCAGCTCGCGGAGGTGTCCGCGGCAGAGCGCCTCTTCCACCCGGGTCTTTTCGCGAATCACCTCGGCCCGGACCTCCTGGGGAACGCAGAAGTCGAGGTCCGGAAGAGCGCTCAGGAGATCCAGGCGATCCACCTGGGCGAGGTTGATCAGGACGTTCGCGTCCGTGAGGACGAGGCGCGGTGTCTTCACCCGGAGTTAGAGGAGATCTTCCGGGAGGAGCGGCTCGTGTTCTTGGCCGTCGAGGCCGGCGTTTTCGAGGAGGCTCTCGAGAGTGGCGTCGTCATAGCCCACCACTCGTGCGAGCTCTCGGAGCTTGGCCCTAGTGATCTTCTCCCTCCAGTAGGCTTCGAGAGCGAGCCCGAGGAAGCGCAGGCGGAATTCGTCGCGCTCTTCGGCGTGATCCCGCCGGGGGAGCCGGAGGAGCTCCTCGATGCGTTTGCCCTGGCCCGCTTTCTCGCCTTCGAGGAGCTCGTCCCGGGCCGCCAGGGTGAGCAGGCGCAGGTTGAAGAGGCGATAGATGGTGGCGGTCCGGCTCACCTGGAAGTGGTGGGCGAGGAGGACGATCTCGTAGGGGCCCAAGCCTCGAGACCCCGGCTCGGGCCGCACCTCGGCGGAGACGGTCTCCGCCTCGTCGAAGACCTCGAAGCGCTCGCGGGTGGCCGGGCCCCGGCCGAGATCCGCGAGATAGGACCGGACCCCTTCTTCCGGCATGAGGAAGCTCGCCGCGAAGGTGTTGGCCCGCACCTCCGCCAGGTCGTCGCGCCGGGTTTCCAGGCTGATGGTGCCCCGTTGGCTCCGGTCGAGCAGCACGTGGGCGTACTCGTGGATCCAGGAGAACCGGCGCCGCAGCCGGTGGTGCCGCTCGTTGACGACGACGGAGAGGCTCAGGCCCCGCTCCATCAGGGCGAGGCCGGAGACCACCTCCGGGAGGGTGAGCATGGCGGTGCGGACGCCCTGCTCTTCCAGAAGCTCCGAGGCATCCCCCACCGGCCGGCCCCCGAGGCCGAGCCGTCGCCTCTCCTCGGTCGCGACCTGGCTGCCCTGCTCGATGGCTTGCCAGCGAGTGCGCGGCGGATCGACGGTGTAGGAAGGCGCGCCGACCTGGGAACGGTCCAGCCCCAGGAGGGATTCGAGGGACGCCAGCTCCCGCGAGATCTGCAAGCAGTCGCGGAGAGCTTCCAGCGCCTCCTCGTTGCCCGCCACCTCCGCCGCGGCCCGGAAGAGGACGAGCACTGACTCTGCCGGATCGAAGTCGGCCGCGAGGAAGTCCCGGACATCCCGCCCGAAAAGCCGGGCGAGTTGCGCCAGCTCCAGACCGGTCACCGCCCGGTTCCCCGACTCGATCTGCACGATCGAGGGACGGGACAGCCCCAGGTGGCGCGCCACGTCCTCCTGACGGAGGCCGGCGCCTTCCCGGGCTTCCCGGAGACGGCGGGCGAGATCGGTCTGATTCAGGTCCATGAGCGTTGCTCCCAGACCTGCATGTTAGGATAGCTGACTAAAGTCTGTCAATTGAGAGCTTTTTTGTCCGGAATCCTTCCTTCTACCTCCGCGGGTTCACCCCGCCCCCCGGCGTGCCGTCTCCCGCGTTGTCGAGCTGGATCGCGTCGAAGCCGACGCTGAAGCGGCCGGCGGCGCTCATCACTGTGGTCACCCACGCCTGGGCGGTCGTTCCGAAGAGGCTGTCCGGCTTCTTGTGATTCAGGTCGAGGTACATCCAGCCGAAGGAATACGGCGGGGTCGCGTCGTTTGCAATGATGTTCCCGCCTTCCAAGTCGATGCGCTGGGTGGCGAGAGGGAAGCAGGTGTTATCGCGGAAGACCGGCAGGACATAGTCCCCGTTGACGCAGAGCTCGGAAGAATGTTCCCACTCATCGAAGCTATAGATGGCCGCCTGGGACAAGTAGGACGAATCCGTAGATAGGTTGCAGGAGTGCGGCGCGTTGGTGTTGGTGTTCAAGAATTTCGAGTCGCGCCAGACGATCAGGTCGGTGCCCTGATTGAAGGCGCCGCCGTTGACATACCGGGTCACGAACGAGGTGGCGAGAGGCTCGCGCTGGTCTTTGGCGTCCGCCTGGGAGTAGCGGCCGTAGAAGGTGTAGGCGCCGGGTTTGAAGGGGCACCGGTCCGTCGTCTCGCCGGGCTTGCAGGCCTCGACGGCTACCAGGGTCTCTCCCTGGGCGTAGCTCTCCGCCGCGTTCGCGTAGAAGTAGTCGCCCCAGAGGACGTTGTCGAAGGCCAGGAGGCTCGCGTACCCGGGGTCTGACGGGATGGCCAGACTGCACGACCGGACCACGTCCACGGTGACGTAGCCGCGGGCGAGGTCATACCCTTCCCCGTAGTCCGCCCCCGCGCAAAGGCCGCCCAGGAGCGGCGAAGGCTTGCCGGTGTGCGCATTGCGGAGGTGCTCGACGGTCGCCGCGGTGAGCGTCGGCGAGGGGAACGGATCGGCCGGCCTTGAGCAGGGCCCCATCCTTCCTGGGAAGTCGACATCCGCGGGCGGGTTCTGAGCCGGGCCGGAATTCGGGCTCAGGGTGTCCCCCCGATCCAGGCGGGCGTCCGCGGTCTGCGGCAGGGTGCCTCCGAAGATGTCGCGGAGGTTGATCGTCTGGACGTCGTAGCCGGTCAGGTAGACGTCGAAGGCGAGCGTCGGGATCGAGTGGTCCGTCCAGACGACCACGTGGGCCAGGGCCGCGTTGGGCGAGGCGTTGTTGATCGAAAACAGCGTGGTGATCCCGTCGAGCTTCCCGAGGTCCACCTCGAAATAGGGCAGGAGCAGGGTCGCCGCCGGGACGTCGTCGATGGTGCCGATCTTGGCGGAAGCCGGACCGGAGGGAGCCAGGAGGACCGCCAGGGCGAGGCCAAGCAGGGTTGTTTTCATGTCAGTTCCCCATAATATCAGAAGGCGAGGTCCGGTGAGGCGGGCTCTCCCTGAGGGGACCGGCGGCTCCGTGTCGTTGTACCCCGGGTCTGACGAAAAGGAGCCAGATCTTGAATTTGAAGAGAGCCAAGAAAACCAAGACCAGCGTGTTCGCCCTCCTCCTGACACTGATCCCGCTCGCCGCCTCCGCGGCGGCTTCTCCTGAAGACCTCGGCCTCTCGTCGCATTCCGTGAAGCTCGAGACCGGGATCGACATGCACTACGTCGAGAAGGGGACGGGCAAGGGGAACGTCCTCATCTTTCTCCACGGCTATACGGATTCCTGGCGGTCTTTCGAGCGCAACCTGCCGCTCGTTTCCGACCGTTTCCACGTCTACGCGCTCGACCAGCGCGGCCACGGCGATTCCTCGAAGCCCGACTGCTGCTACTCCCAGACCGACTTCGCCGCGGACGTCCTCGCTTTCATGGATGCCCTGAAGATTCGCCAGGCCACGCTCGTGGGCCACTCCATGGGGAGCTTCATCGCCCACAAGGTGGCGGTCCTCGAGCCTTCGCGCGTCGAGCGGCTCGTGCTCATCGGCGGCGCTCCCACCTCGGCCGGCAATGAGGTCATCCTGGGGCTGAACGAGGCCGTGCAGGCTTTGGAAGATCCCATCGATCCCGTTTTCGTGGATGGGTTCCAGACCAGCACCTTCTGGCCGGGCAACGGAGTGCCCCGGGGATTCATCGACACGGCGGTCTCGGAGAGCCTGAAGGTGCCGGCGTCCGTCTGGAAGCAGGCGCTCTCCGGGCTCCTGGCCGAGGACCACTCGGAAGAGCTGAGGAAGGTCACCGCGCCCACGCTCATCCTCTGGGGGGATCAGGACGGCATCTTCCCCTTCGGCGACCAGCAGCGGCTCGACACCGTGATTCCGGACTCGACTTTCAAGCCCTACGTCCCCGAGTCCTTCCCCGAGAGCACCGGCCCGGGCAGCACCGGCCATGGCCTCCACGTCGAATGGCCGCAGCGCTTCGTGGATGACCTCGAGAGCTTCGTCCGCCGTCCCAAGGTCCGCCCGGTGAGCTCCGGGACCGACAAGATCTTCAACGAGACCGGCCAGCAGGGGACCTGCTCCATGGGCCTTTGCCAGCAGTGCCGCGCGGCGGGCTTCAGCACGGCCCACGACCAGTGCGCCAAGTGGGTCGTCGGCGCCCGCACCAGCTACCGGGTCCGTTACAGCTTTACCGGTGCCGACGAGGGGCACGACGGCGCGGCCAACCTCCTGATGTTCAAGGGGGACGGCGTCAACGACGTCTGCAATATCTCCAAGGGAACCTGCTGCGAGAGCGATTCGGGGTGCCCTCTGGGTATCGGCCACTGCTCGGGGAGCAGCAGCTCCAAGGTTTGTAAAGCTTGGCAGAGCTGCGTGGGCCAGTTCGGCTCCGGCGGCCCCATGATCGACAGTGGTGGCGCCACGCCCCTCGGTTTCGTGGGCCGGCTCACCGCCGCTTACGGCGGCAAGCCCTACGACTGCGACTGCACCTCGGGGGTGGAAGGGATGAACGGCGGCTTCGAGGTCTACGTGAACGCGAACGGAACCATCTCGGGGGTCAACATCTGGGGGCCGAACGAGCCCAACACCGGGGCCGGCGACATCGCCTTCCAGGGCTTCACCTACGAGGTCCAGACTTACAAGGCCCTG
Source organism: Thermoanaerobaculia bacterium (assembly GCA_035462575.1). Lineage (GTDB taxonomy): Bacteria > Acidobacteriota > Thermoanaerobaculia > Multivoradales > UBA5704 > DATARR01. Next base: position 4,711 of record DATHUD010000976.1, read on the forward strand.
TCCTGCGGGACCTATACGGACGGGATCGGCTGCACGAACGGGGCGACGCGCAAGACCGCCTTCACCAACATCGACTACCGGACGATGACGGGCGGCAACCCCGACTTCAACATCCCCTCGACCTGCAACTGATGTGTGGAAGCGGGGACGCCTCTTCAGGGAGGTGTTCCCGCTTCGGCCTGCCGGAGGGCTTCGGCGACGAGGTCGGGCTGGATGGCGGCCTTGGCTCCGTGGCGGAGCCAGCGCAGGGCCTCCTCCCGTTCTCCCCGGGAGAGCAGCACTCGACTCAGGGAAATATAGGAGCGGGTGTTCGTGGGATCGATCTCCAGGGAGCGCCGGTAGGCGGCCACGGCGCCTTCCCATTCGCCGGAGGCGGCGCGGACCTCCCCCAGGTGATGCCAGGCGACGGCGAGATTCGGGCGGAGGGTGAGGGCCCGGAGGAGGTGCTCCTCGCCTTCGGCGGGCCGGCGGTTCGCGACGAGGAGGCGCGCGAGGTTGTACTCGGCCTCGGCCCGGTCGGAGCCGGCGGGAAGGGCGAGGACCTGCCGGAGGATGGTGATCGCCCCTTCCGCGTCCCCTTGTCCGGCCCGGGCGAGTGCGAGCCATTCGAGGGCCTGGGGGTGATCCGGCGTCCGGGCGAGCACCTCGCGGAGGGTCCGCTCGGCGTCGGCGTGCCGGCCGCGCCGGATCTGTCCCTGGGCGAGGTCGAGCCACGGCTCGATCTGCGCGGGCCGCACCTGGGAGAGCTTCTTTTCGAGATAGCCGACCGCCTCGTCCGTGGCCGCCGCCCGCAACGTGGCGGCCGCCCGGTAGACCTCGCCCAGGTCGCCCTCCGGAGCGCCGGGGCCGAGGAGCCGGAGGCCGGTCAGGACCGTCTCGGTTTCGCGCAACGGGGCCAGGAGCTCGGGTCCTCCGGGGTTGCGCCGGATGAGGTGGTCCGTCATTACCACGTGGACCACGTCCTGGGTCCGCCGCTTGGGCATGTGGCAGGAGGCGCAATCGCTCGCTTGCGCCGTGTGGGCTCCACTTTGGGTATGACAGGTGAGGCAGGCCGCGCGGTAATGGGCGGCCTTTTCCTCCTCCGGAACCTTTTGGTGCGGGTCGTGGCAGGTTAGGCAGGAGAGCGCGCCGCCGCTTTCGGTGAAGCACCGGCTCTGCCGCAGCCGGTAGGGATGGTGATTGATCTCGAAGCGCTCGGAGGCAGTTTTCCCCTCCTCTTCCACGTCCACCTGGACGAGGTAGCCGGCGGGCGGCTCGCCGGGCCGGAAGGAGAAGTCGCCCCGCCCGAAGCGGCGGATTCCGGGGAGCGCTACGGAGGGCTGGAGGTGGCAGGTCCCGCAGACCTCGTCGCGTTGCCCAGAGGGGAGCCGGCCCGGGTTCCAGACGCTCGCGCGGATCTCCTCGGGCGAGCCGATCCCTCCGTTGGCGAGCCAGACGTGCTCGGCCGCGGGGCCGTGGCACCGCTGGCAACCGATCCCCTCGGGCAGCGCCTCCGGAAAGACCTGGGGAGCGCCGTAGACGTCGGCCCCGGCCGGCACGTCGGGGTAGGAGGTGTGGCAGAAGACGCACTCGCGCCGGACCCGCCGCAAGACCCCTTCGTGGTCCGGCCGGTCGAATCCGGGGGCCATGCCCCAGCTCCGCGTCTGGTTGTACCAGGCGAGGGGGAGCTGGTAGAGCTCGCCCCCCGCGGTGCGGTAGAGATAGGTCCGCGCGTGGTCCCCCGAGCCCAGGATCCAGTCCACCTCCTGCTCGAGGGCGTTGATCGGCTGTCCGTCCGGGCCGTCCTGCCACCGCCGGAACACGAGCCGGTCGCCGCGGCGGCGGATCTCCATCCGCTGGCTTGAGGGCTCGTGGAAGAACGGAGGGGCCTCGAAGCTCTCGATGTCCGCCCCGGGCCGCGGCCGCGCGAAGGCCCGGGCCATCCCCTTCTCCCGGTAAGAGGCGGCGAGGTCCGAATGGCAGAGCGCGCACGCCGCCTCGTCGGCGTAGCCCGGAGCGGCCCCGGCCGTCACACCGATCCCGAGGGCGGAAAGGTCGCGCGCCACCTGTGTAAGAGGCAGACGGGAAGGCTCGACCACGGTCCCGCCCGGCGCCTGTCCGAGGAGAAGGAACGACAGGGCGCCTGCGAGGACGGCGGGGCGGGATCGTTTCCGGATCTCCACGGTTCTGGGCCTTCCGGGCTCGTTGATTCTGACCGTGAGCCTAGCACGGGCTGTCCCGGGACTGGTCCGGGGGTGCGGCGGAGCGTTGTTGCGGTCCAAGGGATCGTTCATGGGATGCGCGCGAACGTCTCCAGGTCCCCGCGCTCGATCCTGCGGCACGCCGGAATCGTCCCGCGCCTCCCCGGAACGTTGACGGCACACAAGGGAACGTTGTTGCAGCCCAAGGGAAGGTTCCCGAGACACACGGGAACGTTCCGGGGTGTTGCAGACTCGTTCCGGTGTGTCGCATCAACCTTCCTGAGCGATGCAAACTCCTTCCGGCGTGTCTCAACCACGAGCGTGAGACACGCCGGAACGTTCCCGTGTGTCTCCTGAGCCTTCCCGGGGGATGTAGGAGCGTTCCGCCGTGTCTCATCGCCGATGCGACGGGATGCGTGAAGGAGGGGGCGTGTCTCGTGAGCCTTCGCGGGGAGCGCGGGAAGGTTCGGTTGAGACGCGTGAGGCTTGCGGCGTGTCTTCGGAAGGAGATTCTGTGATGCGTGAGCGAGCGACTGTGGCTCGGGAGAGGGTGCGGGCGATGCAGGAGGTTCCCGCGTCTATGAGAGAATTTTGGTGGAGGAGATACCCTAGTGTAGTGCGCCAAGCAGACCGACCCTTATGATCTTCAGGGTGAAGGTCTGCCTCTCCCC
>DATHUD010000977.1:0-5673 GCA_035462575.1 Thermoanaerobaculia bacterium
TTCCAACGCTGGGGCAATGTCTCCAGATCCGGCACAGCGCTCCTTCCGCTGCCCCAGCGCGCGGGACGCTGGCTCGGCGTTCCAACGCTGGGGCAATGTCTCCAGATCCGGCACAGCGATTCTTACGCGGCCTCAGCGCGCGGGACGCTGGCCGGGCGCTGGAACGCTGAGGCGATGTCTCCCGCGCGAAGAGGCATCGCCGTTCTCAGCTCGAACGTCCGGCGCCGCCTACCCGCGCTTCGAGCGCAGCGGCCTCAGGCTCCCGGCCGAGGTCGCGCAGGACGCGGGCGCGGAGCTTGAGAGCGTAGTCCAGGGAAAGGCTCTTCGGGGCTGAGGGGCCTCCGCGCAGGGCCAGCACCCGCGCGGAGGTGCGGTCGGCGGCGGCGAGGTTGCCCGCCCGGCGGTCCATCTCGGCGAGGATTTCGAGCGCGGAGCTCAGATCGGGATGGTCAGGGCCCAGGGAGCGCGACAGGACGTCGACCGAGCGCTCGAGCGCCGCGCGCGCCCGGGGGAGGTCGCCGAGCCTTGCGCGAACGAGGCCCAGGTTGCAGAGGGTCGCGCCGACCAGCGGGTGCTCCGGCCCGAGAGACCGTTCGCGGATGTGAAGCGCCTCCTCGAGCATGGAACGGGCGGCCTCCAGGTCGCGCTGCTGATTCAACACATTGGCCAGATTGTTGAGGCTCTCGGCGATGTCGGGATGGTCCGGCGTCATCAAAACGCGGCGGATCGCGAGCGCCCTCTCGTGGAGTGTGCGCGCTTCTACGAACCGGCCGGACTGATACTCGACCAGGGCCAGGTTGTTGAGCGTGGCCGCGACCAGGGGGTGCCGCTCGCCGTACCGGCGCTCCACCATCGCGAGCGCCCGCTCGTAAAGCGGACGGGCGCCTTCAAAATCCCCGACCCGCCAGCGCACGATCGCGACGTTGTTGAGGATGCCGGCGAGGTCCGGATGGCCCGGCCCGAGCGCCTTCTCCTGGATCGCGAGCGACCGCTCGAGGCGGGCTCGCGCCGAGGCAAAATCGCCGTGTTGCGAGCTCGCGTTGCCGGCGGTCGTCAAGGTTCTGGCGGTTTCCCGATGCTCGGGGCCGAGCGTCCGCTCCTGGATCGCGAGCGCCTGCAAAGCAAGCTTTTCGGCATGCCTGGAGCTCCCCCGCCGATTGGCCATCTCCGCCAGAGACCTGAGGCTCAGCGCCACTTCCGGATGCCCGGGGCCATGGAGCGAGCGGCGCAGCGCGAGATCGCTCTCGTAGAGCCCCTGGGCGCGCTCGTAGAGGCCCAGCTCCGCGTAGGCGTCCCCGATCGTCCGCAGCAGGTTCGCCTGCACAGCCGGCTGGTCCGCGAGCTGCTCGCGGACGCGCTCGGCGCCACGGTCTAAAAGCTCCCGGGCAGTGACGGTCTCGCCGCGCGCCTCGCCCGGATCGTTGACCTTGAAGATCCCGGTCAGAAGCTCTGAAACCTGGCGCGAGGTCTCGGCCTCGCGGCGCGCCTCGGCCTCGGCCCGCCGGGCGCGGACCAGGCCGGAGACGGCGAGGAGGAGACCGATCAGAAGGGCAACGATCACCGCGGCCGAAGCCGCCACCGCCAGGCGGTGCCGGCCCAGGAATTTCCCCGTCCGGTAGCCGAACGAGTCGGCGCGCGCCTCGATCGGCCGTCCGTCCAGGTGGCGCAGGATGTCGTCCGCCAGCCGCTCGGCCGAGGCGTAGCGCCGCGCGGGGTCCTTGTGCAGGGCAATGGCAACGATCGTGTCGAGATCGCCGCGCAGCCGGCGCGCCAGCCGCTCGGGCGCGACGTCGCTCGGGCGCGCCGGCTCTTCATGGCAGACCACGCGCGCGACGCCTACGGGGGAGAGGTCCTCGACCGGCTGCGCGCGCTGACCCGTCAGGATCTCGTGAAGGAGAAGGCCGAGAGCGTAGACGTCGGTCGCGGTGGTGATGCCGCCGCCGCGCACCTGTTCCGGGCTCGCGTATTCGGGCGTGAGCAGCAGAAGGCCGGTCCGGGTGGCCGCCTCGGCCGCGCCCTCCTCCAGGAGCTTCGCGATGCCGAAGTCGAGGAGCTTCACCTCGCCGCGCTCGGTGACCAGGATGTTCGACGGCTTCAGGTCCCGGTGGACGACCAGGCTCCGGTGCGCGAAGTGGACCGCCCGGCAGACGTCGACGAAGAGGCGCAGGCGGTCTTCGATCGCAAGGTTTTTCGCCTCGCAGAACCGGGTGACCGGCTCGCCCTGGATGTATTCCATCGCGAGGAAGGGGAGCCCCTCTTCGGTCACGCCGCCGTCGAGCAGGCGGCCGATGTTCGGGTGCTCGAGCCGGGCCAGGATCCCGCGCTCGTCGCGGAAGCGGGCGATGGCCTGGGCGTTGTCGAAGCCGGCGCGCAGGAGCTTGATCGCCACCCGCTGCCGGAACTCCCCGTCGGCCCGCTCGGCGAGGTAGACCTCTCCCATGCCCCCCCGGCCGATCAGCTCGGCCAACCGATAGGCCCCCACCTGGGCGCCGACGCGCGTGACCGGCCGGGCCTCGGGCAGATCGCCCAGCAGCAAGCGCTCGATGCCCGGGCTCTCGTTCGAATCGTGAGCGGCGAGCATCGCCGCCACCTCCCGCGCGAGCTCCGGGTCCGCGTCGCCCGCTTCGGCGAGCAGCCCGGCGCGCCCCGCGGCGTCCTGCTCGAGCGCGGCGAAGAACATCTCCTCGATCCGTTGCCAGCGGTCAGGCTCCATGGAGCTCCTTTCTCAACCAGGCGCGCGAGGCGAGAAAGTCGCGGTGGACCGTCTTGGCCGAGATCCCCAGAACCTCCGCCGACTCCTCGAGGGAGAGCCCGGCGAAATAGCGGTGCTCGATTACCTGGCACCCCCGGGGGTTCGCGGCGGCGAGGCGATGGAGCGCCAGGTCGAGCGCCAGGAGCTCCTCGGCCTCGTTGGCGGACAGGAAGCGCTCGGCCTCCTCGATCGGCAGCAGGTCCGCTCCGCCGCCGCGCTTGTCCCGCTTGCGGGTCCGCGCGTAGTCGACCAGCAGGCGGCGCATGGTGCAGGCGGCCACGGAGAGGAATCCGGCGCGGTCGTGCGCCGCGATCCGCCGCTGGTCGAGCAGGCGCAGGTAGGCTTCATTGACGAGCGCCGTGGCGGAGAGGGTGTGGTCCGGCCGCTCGCGGCGCAGCGCGCGCTGCGCCACCTCGCGCAGCTCGGCATAGACCAGCGGCACGATCCGGTCGAACGCCTCGCGGTCGCCACCGCGCCAGCGTTCCAGCCATGTCGTCACGTCGCCATTCATGATGTAGAGACTCCTCCCTGGAGCCAGGGTGAAAAAAGTCTAGCACTCGATGTCCGGATCGGGAGCCCCGTGTCGCGATCTCCTGGTGAGGGCAACTCCCGAAGCGCCGGTCACGAACGGCCGGCGCCTGAACCAGAAAAGGAAGGAGATTCGTTTCATGACCAAGAAGGCTCTTCAACTCGGCTTCTGCCTCCTCGTCCTCGCGGCGCTCGCCGTATTCACCGCTCCGGCGGCCCAGGCCATCGACTTCAGCTATACGCAATCCGGCGTCGGCGGCACGATGGCCCAGGCCTGCAGCAACGCCGTCCAGAAGATCAAGAACAATTGCGACAAGCACGGCACGATCACCACCGATCCGGGCGCCTGCTGGCCGCTGTGGGACGTGAACGGCAACCTCCTCGGCTACGCCTGCACCTGCACGGCGACCGCGAGCTACTGCGTCAACTACATCGATCCGCCGTTCTAAGTCCCAGAGGGGACGGGAGCCCCCCGGGGCCCCGTCCCCATCCTCATAGGCGCCGGTGCATCGGCCCGCGTTACAGGGCCGGCCGAGCCGCGGCCGGGACACCCCTCCTCTTGACAATCTAGGGAAGCGGTCACATCATTCCTCCAGACGATCGAGAGGAATGGCCGATGACCGACAAGAACACGAAAGGCGACCTGCTCCAGGGCACCCTCGACATGCTCGTGTTGAAGGCGCTCGATCTGGAGCCCATGCACGGCTGGGGCATCACCGAGCGCATCGAGCAGTGGTCCCAGAAGGTGCTGCAGGTGAACCAGGGATCGCTCTATCCCGCGCTCTATAGGCTGCAGCGCCAGGGCTGGATCAAATCGTCCTGGAAGACCACGGAGAACAACCGGCGGGCCCGCTACTACGCGCTCACCCCGGCCGGACGCCGGCAGCTCGCTGCGGAGCAGGAGAGCTGGGAGCGGCTCTCCGGGGCGGTCAACCTCGTGATGGGGATGTCGACAACCTAGTGCCTTGCCGTTGGGAGCGGCATGCCCTTCGAAACCTCACCCTCTGTCTCCCTCTCCCATCTCCCTCCACCCCCCGCCGGGAGAGGGAGGACGTACATCAGCCGACCTTGCCCATCCCTGGATTTCCAGACGTAGGCAAGGTCGCTTGGAATGCGTCCTCCCTCTCCCCTTGGGAGAGGGAGACAGAGGGTGAGGTTTCGGAGGGCGCGGCCTGAGCTTTTGAGACACCTTCTGAGAGAGAATAGCGTCTTCCATGAAGGAGGACGCATGACGGACAGGCGTGGTTTGCGGCGGAAGGAGCGGTCTCTGGTGCTCGGGGGGTTGCTGGTGTTGGGCCTGGCCGGGGCGCTCGGCGCCCAGGCTCCCGCGGAAACGAAGGAGACCTATGGCCAGCGCGCCCGCGCTCAGGTGGAGGCCAACCTCCGCCAGCGGCCGAACAAGCGGCGCGCCAGAAACGTGATCCTGTTCGTCGGGGACGGCATGGGCGTGACCACCGTCACGGCGGCCCGCATCCTCGCCGGCCAGCTCACGACGCCCAACCAGGGCGGCGAAGAGAACCTCCTGAGCTTCGAGAAGCTCCCCTACCTGGCCCATTCGAAAACCTATCAGGTCAACCAGCAGGTGGCGGACTCGGCGCCAACCATGACCGCCCTGGTCACCGGCTACAAGGCGCGGGACGGCATGCTCTCGGTCGATCCGTTCAAGGTGCTGAGGAACGATGACTTCGCCCTGGCCGCCAGCCCCGAGAGCCATCTCGAGTCCCTGCTCGAAAAAGCCGAGAGCCGGGGGCTGTGGACGGGCGTCGTCTCCACCGCCACCGTCACCCACGCCACACCGGCGGCCTGCTACGCCCACACCTCGCACCGGAACGCCGAATCGGCAGCCGACCTGGCATGGCTCGCCAAGGACACCGGCCGCGACCCCGGAGGCCTAAAGGACATCGCGGCCCAACTGCTCGATTTTCGGGTCCGCCCGACGACGATGAACGGCAAGCCGAGCCAGGGACTGGAAGTCGTGCTGGGAGGCGGCCGGACCAAGTTCATGCTCGACAGCCAGGAAGATCCCGAGGACTCGACGAAGAAAGGCGAGCAGCCGTCTCGCGACCTGGTGAAAGAATGGACGGACCGGGGAGGCGTCTACGTCACCAACCGGCAGGAATTCGCCGCTCTGCCGCTCAAGACGACCGGACCGGTCCTCGGCCTCTTCGAGCCGGGCTACATGCAGTACGAGCTCGACCGGGCAGGGAAGCCCACGCCCGACGAGCCCTCGCTCGCCGAGATGACGGAGACGGCCATCCGCATCCTGAAGCGCGGACCGAAAGGTTTCTTTCTGATGGTCGAGGCGGGCCGCATCGATCACGCGCTCCACGCGGGGAACGCCAAGCGGGCCCTCTACGACACCATGGCTCTGGCAAAGGCCGTGGACGCGGCCC
>DATHUD010000978.1:0-5349 GCA_035462575.1 Thermoanaerobaculia bacterium
GACGGTCGCGGAAGGGACGTTCAACCTGTTCGTCGACAACCCCAGCGGCGTCGACGTCCGCAACATGGTCTACCGCATGAGGCTCGTGTCGGTCGAAGGCAAGACCTTCTTCTTCCACGGCTTCAAGAAAGTGGACGACTCTTCCATTCTCCAGCTCTGGCCGCAGACGACCACGCTCTACGTCACGGTCTATGAAGGGGCCGACGAGACCGGGCCGGTCTACGGCCAGGGAATCCTGCACATCGAGCCGCTCGACTTCGCGCGCCAGATGACCACCATGAAGGTGATCAACGCGCCGGACCTGAAGACCCAGGTCGAGGGCATGGCCCGCTTCGGAACGTTCTTCGCGGGCGTGCTGTTCGACGCCTACGGCGGCGTGTTCGTTCCGGAAACGTATTTCAATCCGGAAGCCCAGCCGCGCAAGAAGCGGCCGCTGCGCGTGGGCCCGCCCGAGCTCCACCCCTTCCGCACCAGCGACGGCGTCGAGCTCCTCTTGACCCGTTACCAGGGAGGGACCCGCGGCCCTGTGCTCCTCGTCCACGGCGCCGGCGTGTCGAGCGGGATCTTCTCGACCGATCTGCCGGACACGAACCTCGTCGAATACCTCTACGCGAACCAGTTCGACGTCTGGCTGCTCGACTTCCGCGTCAGCATCGCGCTGCCCGCGAGCCAGCAGCAGTCGAACGGCGACCAGATCGCCGCGATCGATCACCCCGAGGCGGTGGCGATGGTGCGCAAGATCACGGGGGCGGAGACGATCCAGGCGGTCGTGCACTGCTACGGCTCGAACACGTTCTTCATGTCCATGCTCGCGGGCCTCGAAGGCGTGCGCTCGATCGTCTGCTCGCAGGTGGCGACCAACCTGCTCGCCGGCACCTCGGCCAGGATCAAGAGCGGCCTCCATCTGCCCAACCTGCTGGATGCCCTGGGGATCGAATCGCTCACGGCCTACGTCACGGCCGACTCCGGCTGGAAGAGCCACCTCTTCGACAACGTCCTGCGCCTCGCGCCCGCGCCGCACGGCCAGGAGTGCCACAGCCCGGTCTGCCATCGCATCACCTTCCTGTACTCGCTGCTCTACCAGCACGAGCAGCTCGGTCAGCGCATCCACGACAACCTCCACGAGCTGTTCGGCGTGGGCAACATCTCGACTTTCGAGCACCTGGGCCTCATGGTGCGCGACAAGCAGGTGGTCACGCACGACGGCAAGGATTCCTACATGCCGCACCTGGAACGGCTGGCGCTGCCGATCCGCTTCGTCCACGGGGCGGAGAACCGGTGCTATCTGCCCGACAGCACCAAGCTCACCTACGACCTGCTCTGCGCGAAGAACGGCTCCGGGCTGTACGACCGGCACGTCATCCCCGGCTACGGCCACATCGACTGCATGTTCGGGGAGAACGCGGCCCGGGACATCTACCCGTTGATCCTGGAGCACCTGGAAAAAACCCTTTAACCCGACGACGACTTCCAAGGAGGGATCGATCATGAATCCATGGCTTCAGTGGTTCCGGCGGCTCACCTGGATCGGCGTCGCGGCCAATCTCGGCTTCATCCTCCCCGCCCTGTTCCAGCCCGACGTGTTCGACGCCATGCTGGGCCCCGGCGCCTCGGCGCTCTCCTACGTGTGGCTCGGCAACGCGGGGCTGATGCTGGCGCTCGCCACGATGTTCTACATGCCCGCGGGCAAGGACCCGCTGCGCTACCCCGTCTACGCCTGGCTTTCCGTGCTCGGCCGCGGCCTCGCCGCGTCGTTCTGGATCTGGCAGAAGTTCCGCTGGGGCCTCTCCGGCCCCATCCAGCAGTTCTGGATCATGGACACGGTCTTCGGCATCCTCTTCCTCGTACTGCTCACCCTGGGCTTTAAGGGCAGCGGCGACGCCAAGGCCGCGAGCGCACAGCCGAGCGAAACGCCTGCGAGCCTGCCCGGCCTCGCCGCCTTCCGCTGGGCTTTGATCGTCACCGTGCTGGCCGAGCTCGCCTTCGCCATTCCGGGCGTGCTCGTGCCGGACCGGGTCGCGGCCTGGCTGCAGACCTCGGAAGTCGCTTTCAACTACGTCTGGCTGGGCAACGCCGCGCTCCTCCTGCTCCAGATCGGGATCTTCTCGCTCCCCGTGCTGCGCGACCCGGTGCGGCTGCGGGTCTACGCGTGGCTCGCCGTGGCCGCGCGGGCGGCGCTCGCCATCTTCTGGCTCATTCAGCTCATCCGCTGGGATCTGACCGGCCCGTCCCGCCTCCTGTTCGCGGTCGAAACCGTGCTCGCCGTCGTCCTCGCGTACACCCTCCACCGCATCCTGCCGGCCTCGAGCCGGCTCGGGCTCGCCAACCTCGCCGGGTTCTTCCGCGGGCTCGCGGCGGACGTAGGGCGCGTGCTCCGCTCCCCGCTGGACGCCGTCCTGGCCGTCCTGGTCCTGGTCGCCGGCGGGCTCCTCTCCTATGGGATCTACGTCAACCTGATCAAGCCTGAGCCGGACGTGGTGTACTCCGATCCGGCCGATCAGTTCAAGTACGGGGCCATCGGCCTGAGCATGGCCAACCGCGTGCCCGAGTACGTCTTCAACGTGATGCCCGAGGTCTGCCCGGACCTGCTGCCCGGCCCGGGCGGCTGGGCCTCGCTTGGAATCCTTTACGAAAAGGGCAAGGATCTGCCCGTGGGCTTCTCCCGCCGGCAGATCGGCTATCCGAGCGTCGAGCCGAACTGCGCCTTCTGCCACACCGGCGGCTACCGCACGGAAGCCGGCGCGCCGCAGCAGATCGCCCTGGGCGCGCCCGCCCACCAGCTCGATCTGCAGAGCTTCCAATGGTTCCTCTACAACTGCGCCCAGGACCCGCGGTTCACCACGGACAACGTCCTGTCGAAAATCGAGCAGACCCAGGATCTGGGCTGGTTCGAAAAGCAGGTCTACCGCTTCGCGATCCTGCCCATCGCGAAGTCCGGCCTCGAGATGCAGGCTGAAGCCTATGCCTGGCAGAAGAGCCGGCCGGCGCAGGGACGGGGGCGCACGGACACCTTCAATCCCACGAAGATCACGGTCTTCCACATTCCCGACGACGGCACGATCGGCACGGTCGACCTGCCGGCGATCTGGAACCAGAAGCCCCGTGTCGGCATGCACCTCCACTGGGACGGCAACAACGACGACATCACCGAGCGCAACTACGCCGCCGCCATGGCGATCGGCGCCACCCCCGACTCGGTGATCGTCAGCCACTTCGACATGGTCACCAACTTCGTCCTCGAGCTGCCGCCGCCCAAGTTCCCCTTCCCCGTCGATCAGACCAAGGTCGAGCGGGGTGCCGCGATCTTCCAGGCCAACTGCGCCGACTGCCACGCCTTCGGCTCTCCGAACGTCGGCAAGGTCACTCCGATCGCCGCGGTGGCGACCGATCCGCACCGGTTGAAATCGTTCACTCCCGGCCTGGTGACCGCGTTCCACTCGATCGAGGAGCGGCCGTTCGTCTTCGGCTCTTACAGCAAAACCGAGGGATACGCCAACCTGCCGATCGACGGCACCTGGGCCCGGGCACCCTACCTCCACAACGGCTCCGTGCCCACGCTCTGGGACCTGCTGCAGACCCCCGACAAGCGGCCGGCCAAGTTCTACCGGGGAAATGACGTCTACGACCCGGTCAAGATGGGATTCGTGACCGATCCGCCGACCAGTTACGAGCTCGACACCACGGTCGCCGGCAACTCGAACATGGGGCACCTCTACGGGACCGATCTCACCGACGAGCAGAAGTGGGATCTGATCGAGTTCCTGAAGACCTTCTGAGACGAGACCGGGAGGAGACATTCGTGAGTCATATCAAGACCCATTCACACCCGGTCGCGTCGCTCTTCCAGAGCCTCGCCGAAACCGTGGCGAAACGGATCGACGCGAGAATCAGCGCTCCCGGAACCGCCCGGCCGACCGTAGACCATCCGGTAGCCGACGCCGCGTCGACGATCGCCGGACATATCGCCGCGGGCGAGGACGTGCCCCCGGCTCCATCGACGGACTTGACCGCAAAGCATGGAGCCGGGATCAAGGATCTGTGGGACTGCATCTCGCTTTCCGCCAAGATCCTCGTCGCCAGGACCGCGAAGGACACCGAGAAAGCCCAGCAGCTCGAAGACGACCTGAGGTTCAGCACCTGCGATCCGCTCTGGATCGAAGCGATCACCGACTACGTCGAGTATTTCGGGCTGGAAGGCGATAAGCGAGAGATCCCCTACGTTCGCTATCAACAGATGGACGACTTCGTGATCGACCGGCTGCCCAAAAACGCCCGCATCGCCCTGGTCGGCGACTGGGGGACGGGGACCCAGGACGCGGTCGATCTTCTGGAGCAGGTGGCGAAGCACAACCCCGACGTGCTGATCCATCTGGGCGACATCTACTACGCCGCGACGCCGGACGAGTGCCAGAAGTACTTCCTGGACATCGTCGACCGGGTCTTCGACCGCGGCTCCGGCGGCGTGCCGACCTACACGCTCTGCGGCAACCACGACGTCTACTCCGGAGGGGTCGGCTACTACGGCCTCCTGCCGAAGCTCAACCCCGCTCCGCCCTTCGCCGCGGAGTGGGCGCAAAAGGCGAGCTACTTCGCCCTGCGCTCCCCCCGCTGGCAGCTCCTCGCCATGGACACGGGCCTGCACGACCAGGACCCGTTCGACGTGAACACGAACGTAACCTATCTGGACCCGCAGGAAGAGGCGTGGCACCTCGACAAGATCCGCCGCTTCTCGGAAGGAGGCGGCCGGACCATCCTCCTGTCGCACCACCAGCTCTTCTCGGCCTTCTCCGCCATTGGAAAGGGCGCGATCAACGAGAAGCTCCAGGAGAGCTGGCAGAAGTTCCAGACCGCGGGGGGAGCCTCAGGGATTGCCGGGTGGTTCTGGGGACACGAGCACAACCTCTGCGTCTACGAGCCGTTCGCCGGCCTCGAGAAGGGGCGCTGCATCGGTCACGGAGCGATCCCCTCTTTCCTCGACCCGAGCCCCTACCAGTCGCTCGCCAACATAGAGCCCCTCCCCGCGCTGGTGGACGATCCGGCCCACCCCGGCAAGAAGCTGGAGCTCGGGACCAGCGGCCCCGTCTACGATCACGGGTTCGTCATCCTGGAGCTCGACGACGCCGCGCTCACGGCCAAGGCGTCGTACTACCAGGCGAGCCAGCCGGACCGGCCGATGTTCGTGGAGCAGCTCTAGGCAGGTCTTTCCGTCGCGAACCGTCTCGCCGCCCGGGCCTTCAGCCGGGCGGCCTCTTCTTCCCGGTCCTTCGGCGGCGCGTTGGTTTCGAGGGAGGCGAGAAGCTCCCGCGAGATCCGGGCGATCTCGTCCACGGCCGCGAAGAACGCGGCCTC
>DATHUD010000979.1:0-4108 GCA_035462575.1 Thermoanaerobaculia bacterium
GGCGTGCAGTACCCGCACTGGAAGCCGTCATATTTGATGAAGGCCGCCTGCATCGGGTGGAGCTCGTCTCCCTGCGCCAGCCCCTCGATCGTCGTGACCTCCCGGCCTTCGAGTGTGGCGGTGAGCGTCAGGCACGACAGGACACGCCGTCCGTCCACCAGCACCGTACAGGCCCCGCACTGGCCCTGATCGCAGCCCTTCTTCGAGCCGGTCAGCGCGAGCCTTTCGCGCAGCGCGTCGAGCAGCACGACGCGCGAATCGAGCTCGAGGGTTTTCGTCGCGCCGTTGACCTTGAAGGCAACCTTCACGAGATTCTCTGCCGCGGGAGCCGCGGCCGCCGCGCCGGGCGACGGGCTCAGGGCCGCAAGCGCCTTCTCGAGCTCCAGCAGGTCGAGAGCGAAAAATCCGAGGCTGCCTGCCAGGAACGTGCGTCGCGTCTGCCCGACGCCGGCCAACGCCGGCATCTCCTCGAGCAGCGCCTCCTCGTCAGCCGTCAGCTCAGGTTCCAAGGTCTCGTCAAAGTCATCGTCTTTCATTGAGGAACCCTCCTGCTTCCTTCGTCTCGTGTCAGTTGTTGTTCTGGAAGACTTCCTTGGCCACGGTGATCGCCGGCGTCACGAGGCGGCTCCGGTTTATTGTTTCCGGACGCGGGTCGTCCGACGGACCCAAGGCCCTGGCCACGCCGTCGCGGTCACGGCCCGAGGCCACAACCGCGTGGCCGGCCGCCAGGGCAGCCTTGACGAAATCGACGCCCATGCCGCGACCGGCTCCAGTGATAAACCAGATTTTCCTGTTGCTCACTACATCTCCTTTCAGGGGCGGCTGGACCACCGATAAACGGGTTACGGGGGGCTTCCGCTGCCAAGGAAGCGAGCATGCAAATAGGAATCCAGGATGCTTCGGCGCGGCGAGGTGCGCCCCGTCTTGCAAGCCCATGGTAGGGGCTCCGGGGTGCGGGGCGGTAGGACGATCCTTGAAAATTATTGGACGATCCTGCAAATCTCTCCGGAAAGTATCCAGAGCCCGCCCCGGCCGCTGATCACGCGGGAGATCGTCTACCGGCTGCTGAGGGGAGACCAGGGAAACCGGCTCCGCCACCTGGCGCTCCTGGGCGGCCACACCGACCGCATCGCAGAAGCCGTCGAGCGGCTCCGCAGAGAGCTCAACCAGCCGCTGCGGATCGACAGCCTGGCGCGGGAGCTCGGGATGAGCGTCTCGGGCTTTCACCACCACTTCAAGGCGGTCACGGCGATGAGCCCCCTGCAATTCCAGAAGCAGCTCCGGCTCCAGTAGGCCCGGCGCATCATGCTCGGCGAGGACCTGGATGCCGCCAGCGCTGGTTACGGGTGGGCTACGACGATGCCTCGCAGTTCAGCCGGGAGTACAAGAGGCTGTTCGGACAGCCCCCCTGCGGGACGTGGAGCGGCTGCGCGAGGCAGTGAGGAGGTAGGCGCCCGTCGATGATGGCCACGAAGCGAAGGCTGATCCTCGGCGCGCTCGCTGTCCTCCTTCTGGCTTTTCTCTACCGCGTCCGCTCTGGAACGAACAGATCGATTACATCTTCTCCGACCACGGCTGGCAGGTGCGCGCCTCGCGCGCCTGGCCGATTGAACCCTCGGACCACTTGCCGGTTACGGCAGAGCTGATGTGGGAGCGGTAAGGCCGCCTCAGCTCGCGGCGCTGTCCGAGCTCGTCCCCGGGCCGAACGAGCTCGTGGCCCGGCTCTTTTCAGCCCATCTAAGTCCCAAAGCTACTGGATGTTGCCCTCATTCGGTCTCTCAACCTGGAAGCCATTGTAGCCGGCGCGGATGCCCTGGACGAAGAAGTCGAACTCCACGTCCGGATTGCCCTGGGTGACGCGGACGACCAACCGCTCGGGGGTCTTTTCCTCCACGTAGAGCTGACTCCATCTGCCGGAAGGCGTGAGCTGCACGGTAATGCCCGTGGTCTCGGTCACCTTCGAAAAGTAGGATGGGAGATCGATCACCACCTTGCCGTCGACCGTTTTCGCGGTGCCACGGAAGTAGGTGCCGGCCTCGGGGCCCTCGAGCGCGGCAAAGTAGATCGCCTTCTTCGGGTCGGTCGGATCTACCATGGCGAAGTTCTTCGTGCCGCCGGTGACCGTAAAGTTGCCGGTGACGGTCACGCCGCCGGTGGCGCCGATCTGGATACGCTTGGTGCTGTTGGTTCCCAGGATCAGCGGGGTGGCAATGGCCGTGCCGACGATTAGACCATCGCCGGCGGTGCCGATCAGCTCGTTCCAGCCTCCCAGGGTCTCCCCGAAACGGACGAGCGTACGGGCGCTGCCATGAGCGATGAAGCTGGTGTTGGCGATGTCTGCGGTGGCCCGGACAACGCCGGCCGCGGCCGTCCCCGTCCCATTGGTGTTCTGCGAAAGAATGATCGTGTTCGCGTCAGCGCTCTCCTCGATGTGGAGCTTCTGGGCCGGGCTCGCCGTGCCGATGCCGACATCGCCATTCGCCGAGATGTCGATCGAGCTCGTGGGCGCGCCGGGCCGGATGCGGAAGGGCAGGGCGCTCGTCACGTCGCGCACGAAGAAGCTGGCCTCGTTGCCCCCGATGTCCCAGGTCTGGGCCGTGAGGCCGCCCGCGCTGGTCTGCTCGAGCCGGATGGACGGTGTGTTGCTCGTGGCGATGTGGATGTCGAGGACAGGGGTCGAGGTCCGCAGGCCCAGGCGGCCCGTGCTGTCTACGAAGATCGAGTTCGTGGCCGCACCGGCCGTGATCGTGAACGGAACCTTGGCGCCGGTGATGTCCTCGATCGCGAACTTGCTCGAGCCGCCGCTCGCCGAGTCGTTCGCGGTGAGCTGCCAGTCATTGGCCGGGAAGCCGGTCGAGCTCGTGTCGTCGAACATGATTCGCGTGTTGTTCGCCTTCAGCCGGCTCGTCTCGGACCCGAAGCTCTCGTTGTTGACGCAGTCGAGGCCGATACAGGCGCTCCCCTGGATGATCAGGTCGCCAGCGATCTCCTGGTCCTCCTCGAACATCGGCGTGAGCCCCGACCCGGATGTGGCCTTCGCCCGTATTGCCGGAGACTTGCCCTGTTCCCCGGTCAGGTCATTTTCGACGAACGAGCCGCCCGCGATCGTGAAGGCGCCGGACAGCACGGAGGCCGTCGGCAGTTGGCCCGACTTGCGGAGATTCAGTTCCACCGAGGCGTCCCCGCTCCTGCGGGACGCCGCGAGCTGCTCCTTCACCGCCGCCGAGAGCACCGGGTCGGCCCGCAACTCCCAGTGATAGACGCCATCGGGCTTCTTGTTCCCCTTTGCATCGAAAAGATTGAACGACAGGGGCTTGTTGCTCTTGACCTCATGCCGGGTCACTTTGCCTTCCGGGTCCGACACCGTGAGCACCACTCGCTCGTGGCTGCCGTTGACCATCCAATCGACGTTCGCTCCGGAGATGTTCAGCCGGGCGAGCGGCTCCTGCGCTCCGGCCGGCAGACTGGCCAGGGCGATCAGGATGGCGGCGATCCAGGGGATCCATCCAGGGTGTCTCATTTCTTTTTCCTCCTTATTTTTTAGGCCTTCCGGAAGTAGTATAGAATGAGTTGAGTGTAGCCGCGTTCTTGGCGATACCGAGCCTGTGACTTTTCGTTTGAAATGGCTCAGGCAGATTCAGAACTTGGCAAAGGCCGCCGAGTGAAGCAAGGAGATCGCATGAAGAAAACAGAAAAAAGGAAGCTCAGTAAGCTAACGCTCAGCAAAGAGACGATCGCGAGTCTTGAGGTTGGTAAACTGGCCGAAGCGGTAGGTGGCCTTGTACAGGGTCCAGCATTTTCGGACCGCTGGGCAGAGACCACTTGTCTGTAGGTTACCGGTTCTATCTTCGTTGAGGTCAGATGCCGTCCGACGGGGGGCTCGGGGCGTAGAGTTGTGGAGCGCCCAACTCGGCGTCTGTACTCGAGAGCGCCGGCAAGGATGCCGGCGCTCCCAGCAACTACTCGTACCGCAACGCCTCGATCGGATCGAGGCTCGCGGCCCTCCGGGCCGGCCACCAGCCGAAGAAGACCCCCACCGCCGCCGAGAAGAGGAAGGCCACGAGGATCGCGTCCGGCGAGACCGCGGTGTTCCAGCCGGCGAGGCGCT
>DATHUD010000980.1:0-4838 GCA_035462575.1 Thermoanaerobaculia bacterium
GCCTGCGACCTCACCCTACGGCTCCCTCTCCTAGAGGAGAGGGAGAGAAAAGCAAACCCAACAAACCAGAGCCCCTCTCCTTTAGGAGAGGGGTTGGGGTGAGGTCGCAGGCCACGGCGGCCCCATTTTCATTCCTCTTGCGGTGCCGTCTGGCGGCATGAACAACTCTCCCAGGGAGGGCGGGTGGCGTGGTGGGAGAGGAGGGTTGGGGAGGTGAGGGTCCTGGGGCCGGGCGGCCCCCCCTCAAATCACCCGCTCGTTCCCCCCATCCACCGGAAGCCACGCCCCCGTGGTCTTCGCAAACCGCGGCCCGCACAGCTCCGCCGCGGCCTCGGCCACGTCCCGGCTCGTCACCTCCACCCGGAGCACGTTGTTCCGCTTGTACTCCTCGACGGTCAGCCCATACGAGGCGGCGCGGGAGGCGAGGACCTCCGGAGTCCACACGCCCGTGTCGAACACGGCGTTGGGGTGGAGGACGTTGATGCGGATGCCGTCCTTCCCCCATTCGAGGGCGGCGACGCGGGCGAGTTGGGTGAGGGCGGCCTTGGAGGCCGAGTAGGCGGCGGCTCCCGGGCCGGGGGCGGGCACGTTCTTCGAGCCGATCACCACCACCCGGCCGCCTCCGGGGGCGAGGCGGAGGAACGGGTGGCAATGCCTCAGGAGGGCGACGTTCGCATCCAGGTTGACCGACATCACGCGCCGCCACTCGTCGAGAGCCAGGTCCGCGATCGGCCGGGAGGAGGGGAAGATCCCGGCGTTCAGGATCAGCAGGTCCACCCCGCCGAAGGCGGCCACGGCGCCGGCCACGCTGGCCGCCAAGTCCTCCTCTTTCGTGACGTCCGCGCGGATCCCCAGGAAGTCCTTGCGCGGGAGCATCCCAATGATCGCGGGGCTCAAATCCAGCCCCACCACGGCGGCGCCGCGGGCGAGGAGCGATTCGACAGAGGCCCGGCCGATCCCCGAGGCCGCGCCGGTGACGAGGGCGACCTCTCCCGCGAAAACCGGGGGGTTGCCGGCCTTCTTGAGCTTGGCCTGCTCGAGATCCCAATACTCCATGTCGAAAAGGTCGCGCGGGGAGAGCGCCCGCCAGCCGCCTAAAAGCGTCGCGCGCTCGATGATGTCCATCGTGTGCTCGTAGATCTCGGCCGCGATCGCCGCGTCTTTGGCCGTGCGCCCGGCGGTGAGGAGCCCCAGCTCGGGATCGATCACCACCCGCGGCGCGGAGTCGAGAATGGTCTTCTGCGACTTCGCGTGCGGCGCGTGCCCGGCGAAGTACTCGCGGTAGGCGCGGGCGTAGCCCTCCACGTCCCGCCCCACCATCGGCAGAGGCTTGGTGCGGATGACGTGGTCCGGCGTGGCCGGCCCCTGCCGGGCGATCGTCTCCACGTCGTCCCGCCGGCAGAAGGCGAGGCTCCGGGCGTCCCGCCGGGAGGTGACGATCATCGGGAAGCCCGCCGTTTTCGAAAGGTTATTCCGCAGACTGGCGACGGCCACGGGCTCGGGCGCGGTCGTCTCCTTTTCAGGATGCGGGCCGACATCCCAGGCACCCTTCCTCGCGAGGTACTGCTCGGCGAGGCCCACGAGATGGATCATCCGCTCGTAGGACTCGCGGGCGGTCTCCCCGAAGGAGAAGATCCCGTGATTCAGGAGCACCATGCCGATCGTCTCGGGTCCGGCCCCGGCGGGGAACCGCTCGGCGCAGACGCGGGCGAGATCGAAGCCCGGCATGACGTAGGGGATCACCACGGCAGACCCGCCGTAGACCTCGCGGATGCGCTCTTCTCCGCCGGGCGTGTTGGTGATCGTGACCACGGCGTCCGCGTGGGTGTGATCCACGTACTTGTAGGGGAGGATCGCGTGGAGGATCGTCTCGACCGAGGGCACGGGCGCGGACGAGCGGGTCATGTGGGTGACCAGCTCGTTGACCATCTGGGGATCGGACAGCTCGGAGAGCTTCGCGAGCCGCAGGAGGTGATCCATCCGCACGGGCGAAAACCCCGCGGCCTCGATCGTCTCCAGGTCCCAGCCGCTCCCCTTCACGTAGAGGAGGTCTTCCTCATCCCCCAGAAGATTCTTTTCCCGGATCTTGACCGAGGTGTTCCCCCCGCCGTGGAGCACGAGGGACTTGTCCCTCCCGAGCAGGCGGGAGGTGTAGACGCGGAGCCCGAGGTCTCCCGGGTACTCCGCCGCTTCCGTGTCGTTCCAGAGGCTTTTCATGGGCTGGGGAAGCATAGCCCAGCCGCCCCCGGAACGAACCCTCACCCCGCGAGCCGGCGATGGCGCCCGAAGACGGCGACGGCTCCGAGGATCACCGTTCCCACCAGATACGCCAGCGGCACCCCCATGTCCACGGCGGCGGGCACGGCTCCCATGAAATCCACCGAAGGGACCCGCTGGATCGGTCCGACGTACCAGAGGGCCAGATAGACCGCCTCGAAAGGCCGGCTGGTGCCGCTCCACGTTCCCATCGCCAGGGCGAGCGTGGGGATGAATGCGGCCCCCACGGCCCAGGCGCCCAGAGCGGGCCAGCTCTCCGCAAGGGCGAGGCGCACGGCCACGCCGATCCCGGTCAGGAGCGCCAGGAGGAAGCCCGCGGCCCAGGTCGCCGGGAGCTGGCGGCGGATAGGCCAGGCGGCCGAGAAAACCAGCTCCGACGTGGCGTGCCGGGCCTCGCGGTTGCCGAGGGAAGACCAGAGGAGGATCGGCCAGATCCACGCCAGGGGAAGGACGACATTGCGGTTGCCCGGCGGCACGGCAAGGCCCGCCACGATCAGCCCCAGGGCCACGGCATACCACCACCAGCGCTGCCCCTTGAGCAGCAGGCGCAGCTCGGCCTTCAAAAGGGCAAAGAAGCCGAACCTGCGGGCGTTCGCGGGTAGGGGCGTGAGCGAGGTGTCCGCGGGCAGGGGGAGGACTGGGGCGATCCGCTCCTCCTCGATCTCCACTGCCTCCCCCGGAGCGCCTTTCTTTTTTTTCTTCTTCCGCCGGGGGAGGAGCCATCCCCGCGCCGGATCGAAGCGGTCGAAGAGGAGGGCCGCCAGAAGCGCGATCCCCACGGCAGCCCCGAGCGCGACGGCCCGCGCGAAAAGATCCTCGCCGGTCCAGTCGAGCCCCTCCCAGCGGAAGACCCGCGTCTTGCTCTCGTCCCGGATCCCGCCCAGGACGAAGCCCTGGCCGATGTCCGGGTAGACGGCCTCGGCCTTCTGGCGCATGTCGGCCTCGAAGAGGGTCAGGCCCGTGAAGTCCCACGAGCCCTTGGTGGCGGCCAGGACCGACATCAGAAAGGCCCAGAGGAAGAACCAGGCGACGTTGCCGAGGCCGCCGCGCAGCCAGGGAATCGTCTCGAAGAGCACGGCCATCGCGGCGACCAGAGCCAGGACGGGGATGGTCATGAGGAGGAGGGGCGAAAGCAGCTTCCACGGCTCGATCCGGGTCTCCTCCCCCATCACGAGCTGCGCGGCGACGCCCGCCAGCGCGAGGATGCCGGCCATGGCGAGCAGCACCGCGAGGTTGCTCGCCGTCTTGCCCAGGGTGTAGAGGACCTTGGACATGGGAGTGGTGGCGAGGATCTGGCCGACTCCCGTCTGCCGGTCGCGCTCGATCGAGTTCTTCACCACATAGAAGCCGGCGAGCGAGAGGAAGAAGTTGGCCACCATGGCCATCAGCGCGCCCACCCACGCCGAGTTGTAGACGCCGCGCACCCCGCCGACCCAGAGCTTGATCTGCCCGGCGCCGACCGCGTAGCCCAGATAGACCGCTAGGGCCAGCGTGACGAGGAAGCCGTAGCGCCTCACGCGCTCCAGGAAGTCCGCGCGCAGGAGGTGGTAGAGGATTCGCCCCCGGCTCACGCCGCCTCCCTCCCCCGGTCGAGGGCGGAGAGATAGGCGTCTTCGAGGCTCGGCGCCACGGGGGACGCCCCGGCGGACGGCGGACGCTCGGAGACGACGCGGGCGTGGACCCCGTCCGGCCGGCGGATGGTGCTGCTGATCCGCCACCGCTCGCGGGCCGCGGGCAGCTCGGAGCTGGGGAGCACCCACTCCCAGACCTTCCCCTCGACGGACCGCAGCAGCTCCTCGGGCTCCGCGCAGGCGAGGAGGCGCCCGCGGTCGATCAATGCGATGCCGGTGGCCGTGGCCTCGACGTCCGAAACGATGTGGGTCGAAAGGAGCACGATCCGCTCGCCGCCCAGGTCCGAAAGGAGGTTCCGGAAGCGGACCCGCTCCTCGGGATCGAGCCCCACCGTGGGCTCGTCGACGATCAGGAGCCGCGGATCGTTCAGGAGAGCCTGGGCGATGCCGATCCGCTGGCGCATGCCGCCTGAAAATCCCCCCAGCGGGCGCTTCCGGGCCTCGGTCAGGTTCACCAGCACGAGAAGCTCCTCGATCCGCCGCCGCGCGGCCTTGGCATCGAGCCCTTTGACGGCGGCCATGTACTCCAGGAACTCGACGGCGTTCAGGTTCGGATAGACCCCGAAGTCCTGCGGAAGGTACCCGAGCTCGGCGCGCAGCTCGTTCGGCGAGCGGACGACGTCCGTCCCGTTCCACGAGATCTTCCCCTCGGTCGGCCGGGTGATCGTCGCCAGGATCCGCATGAGCGTCGACTTTCCCGCCCCGTTGGGCCCCAGGAGCCCCAGCACCCCGGGCCCAAGCTCCAGGCTGAAGTCCTTGAGTCCCCAGAAATCGCCGCGATAGCGCTTGCCGACACCCTCGATCGTGAGCTTCATCATGCCCTCTCCTCTGTCCGGGATGTGTACGCTGCCCCCCCGCCCAGGGTTTCCACCCTGGGCTATCCGGACGACGCCCGGAGGGGCGTGGCGCCGGGTTACCCGGCGCGGGTCG
>DATHUD010000981.1:0-9319 GCA_035462575.1 Thermoanaerobaculia bacterium
CCTCTTCTGTAGGGGCGCCCCTGCGGGGGCGCCCTGCCATCCCAGCAGGGCGGCCACATAGGGCCGCCCCTACAGTTTTCTTCCGAGATCGATTTACGAAGCTTTCTTGATCGCCTCGCGGATCGTGTCGCCGTCGGCGAGCCCGGAGTGGACGGTCGAGAGCTTCCCCGTCGTGTCGATCTCGATGAGGGTGGGCAGAGCGAGGACTCCGAGGTTGCTCGAGATCCTGTCGTCGGGATCGAGGAGCACGGGATAGGGGAAGGGCTTCCCCTTGACGAACTTCTTGACCGTCTCCAGGTCCTCCCCCACGTTCGCCGCCAGGAACTGGACGCCGCGCCCCTTGTGGTCGCGGTAGACGGGCTCCAGGATCTTCGCCTGGATCTGGCACGGGCCGCACCAGGTCGCCCAGAAGTCGATCACCACCACCTGGCCCGGGAAGTCCTTGGGGCCCAGCATCTTGCCGTCGAGCGTCTTCATCCGGAAGTCGGCCTTGGTGCCGATGGGGCCCTTGTCGGCCGCGGCCCCCGGGGCCGAGCCCGTCAGCAGGAGGGAGAGCGCCAGGGCGCCCAGCGGGAAGATCTTGGTCATCATAGCCTCGCAAGCATAAGGGAAGGCCCCGGACCTTGAAAGGCCGGGGCCTCTGCGAGAACAAAGAAGGGGGGAAGGAAAATCCCTGCCTAGCTGCACCCGCTCGTCGTGCCGCAGTTCAGGCACTTGTAGCAGCTCCCGTTCCTCACCATGATCGAGCCGCAGTCGGAGCAGCTCGGCGCGTCCTGCTGGTAGAGGAAGGTCGCCTTCATGGGCGCCTCGACCGCGGCCACGGCCACGGCCACAGCCTCCAGCCGGCCGCCGCCCGCGAGCTGCATCGTGGCCGGGGGATCGGTCTTCAAGTCGTCGCGCAGGATGACCCCCGCCGCGGCCTGGTTCTCCCGCGACAGGAACTTCGAGGCCAGCCAGCGGAAGATGTAGTCCGTGATCGACTTGGCGATCGGGATCTCCGGGTTCTTGGTGAAGCCCGAGGGCTCGAACCGGGTGTGGCTGAACTTGTCGACCAGCGTCTGGAGCGGCACTCCGTACTGGAGGGCGATCGAGATCGAGGTGGCGAGAGAGTCCATGAGGCCCGAGATCGTCGAGCCCTCCTTGGCCATCACCAGGAAGATCTCGCCCGGCTGCCCGTCGTCGTAGAGCCCCACCGTCAGGTAGCCCTCGTGGTCGTTGATCGAGAACTTGTGGGTGATCGCCCGCCGCTCGTCCGAAAGCTTGCGGCGCACGGCCCGGCGCTCCTGAAGGGCCACCGCCGGCGCGGGCTCGTCCTTGGCGTCCCTCTTGGTCGACAGCGGCTGGCTCCGCTTGCAGTTGTCGCGGTAGATGGCGACCGCCTTCAGGCCCATCTGCCAGCCCTCGATGTAGGCCTGCATGATGTCCTCGGAGGTCGACTCCTCGGGCATGTTGATCGTCTTGCTGATCGCACCCGAGATGAACGGCTGCACCGCGGCCAGCATCTTGAGATGCCCCATGTAGTGGATGGAGCGCCCGCCCTTGGCCGGCTTGAAGGCGCAGTCGAAGACCGGGAGGTGCTCCTCCTTCAAGTCCGGCGCCCCCTCGATCGTGTCGTTCTCGTCGATGAACTCGACGATCGCCCGGATCTCGTCCTTGTCGTAGCCCAGCCGCTTCAGGGCTACGGGTACCGTGTTGTTCACGATCTTGATCATGCCGCCGCCCACGAGCTTCTTGTACTTGACGAGGGCGATGTCCGGCTCCACCCCGGTCGTGTCGCAGTCCATCATGAAGGCGATCGTGCCGGTCGGGGCGAGCACCGAGATCTGGCTGTTGCGCAGGCCGTGGCGGTCGCCCAGGTCGATCACCTCGTCCCAGGAGTGCTTGGCCGCCTGGAGGAGGTCGAGCTGCACGTGGGCGGCTTCGATCCGCTTGATCGCGTCTCTGTGCTTGCGCATCACACGGAGCATGGGCTCGCGGTTCTTCTCGAACTCCGAGAACGGCCCCATGGCCGCGGCGATCCGCGCCGACTGCGCGTAGGAGGCGCCCGACATCAAAGCCGTGATCGCCGCCGCGTAATCGCGCCCCGAGTCCGAGTCGTACGGCAAGCCGCGCGCCATCAGGAGCGCGCCCAGGTTGGCGTAGCCGATTCCCAGCGGGCGGAAGCGGTGCGAGTTGTCGCCGATCCTCGGGGTCGGGTAGGAGGCGTTGCCGACGATGATCTCCATCCCCGAGATCACCACCTCGCAGGTGTGCTTGAAGCTCTCGACGTCGAACCCGGTGTCGGCGTCGTAGAAGCGCATCAGGTTGAGCGACGCCAGGTTGCAGGCGGTGTCGTTCAGGAACATGTACTCGCTGCACGGATTGCTCGCGTAGATCCGGTCGGTCGCCGCGCAGGTGTGCCAGTCGTTGATCGTGGTGTCGTACTGCATGCCGGGGTCGCCGCAGACCCAGGCCGCGTCGGAGATCGTCTTCATGAGCTCCCGGGCCTTGTAGGTGCCCATGGGCTGCTTCGTGGTGCGGGCCACGGTCGTCCACTCGCCGTCCGCGAGCACCGCCTTCATGAAGGGGTCGGTCACCCGCACGGAGTGGTTGGCGTTCTGGTACGCGATCGAGTCGTAGGCGCCGCCCACCACGTTGAAGCCGCCCTCGAAGCCCGCGTCGATCAGCGCCCAGGCCTTCTTCTCCTCGACCTCCTTGCAGCGGATGAAGTCCTCGATGTCCGGGTGGTCCACGTCGAGGATGACCATCTTGGCCGCCCGGCGGGTCTTGCCGCCGCTCTTGATGACCCCGGCGAAGGCGTCGAAGCCCTTCATGAAGGAGACCGGACCCGAGGCGGTGCCGCCGCCGGCCAGGGGCTCCTTCGAAGAGCGGAGCTTCGAGAGGTTGCTCCCCGTGCCCGAGCCGTACTTGAAGAGCATGCCCTCGGTCTTCGCCAGAGTGAGGATCGAGTCCATCGTGTCCTCGGCCGAGTTGATGAAGCAGGCCGAGCACTGGGGCTTCTCCTCGATCCCCACGTTGAACCAGACCGGCGAGTTGAAGCAGGCGTACTGGTAGAGGAGGATGTGCTTGAGCTCGGCGTGGAAGGTGTCGGTGTCCTCGTCCGAGGCGAAGTAGCCGCCGTCCCTCCCCCAGTCCGTCACGGTGTCCACCACCCGGCCGATGAGCTGGCGGACGCTCTTCTCCCGCTCCGGCGATCCGAGCTGGCCCCGGAAGTACTTGGAGACCACCACGTTGGTCGCGGTCTGCGACCAGAGCTTCGGCATCTCCACGTCCTTCTGCTCGAAGACCTTCTCCCCCTTCTCGTTCGAGATGACGGCATTCCTGAGCTCCCACTCGACCGTGTCGAAGGGATCGACCCCCGGCGTCGTGTAGTACCTCTCGACGTGGATCCCCCGCTCCTCGCGCGCGGCAGGAACCTGGGGCGTCGTTTTCGAGGTTCCCACCACGGCACGGTTGCGGATCGCTCGGCCTCTCACCTCGTCGGACTGCAAGGGGGAATGGGGCTCCATGCTTCTCTCTCCTCGAAGATATTGTCTATGGTCTCGCGAGCGGGCGCAAGTGGGGCGAAACAACGGCCCGCTCCTTGGCAAAAACCTTACGACTTCCGACTACCGCCTCCCCGGCTCAGGCCCCGGGATCACCCGACCGGCTGTTCATCGCGTCTAGGTGCCTGATCGGTCGCATGGGATGGAGCTGTCAGTCAATTTGTGGCGGCCAACGACTCCCCCAAAGTACCCCTCGGGCTGCCCGGTGTCAAGGGGTTGACCACAAGATGTTGTGTGCTGTCACATAGATACGCCCCATCACTAGGGCAAGGAGTTACAAATCCACAACTTTTTGACACCTCTTCCGCACCCTCTCCTCAGGGTTTGCACAGGCAATTCTTCCAACGGCTGAAAATTCTGCGGAAAAAGGGGAAGGGAGACGGTCAGGGATGTAGGGGCGCAGCGGGCTGCACCCCTACAGGTTGTGGTGGGGCCTAGCTCCCCGCCTTCTTCACATCCAGCTTCGAGTACCCCATCCCGTCCGGCTCCTTGCCGGCGGTGAGGGACCCGGTCCGCTCCCACTTCACGAGGTCCACGATCGAGATCGCGTCGCCGTTCGCGTGGGCCACGAAGGCGCGCTTGCCGTCCGGCTCGACGAGGATGCCGATGGGGACCGAGCTGTCGCCGAAGGCTCCCATGAGCCGGCCTTCCTTGTCGGCGGCGCTCTTGACCTGGAGCGTCACCCGCCGCGCGAGCTTCCGGTCCGCCGCCGAGAACACGGAGAGGTCTCCGGACTTGGCGTTGCTCACCAGGACGTGCTTGCCGTCCGGCGTGGCCTTGGCGCGGATGGGGAAGCTCGCGGACGGCGCCGAGCCCAGGATCTTGAGGGTCTTCGTGTCCACCACGGTGACCGTGTCGGCCTCCCGGTTGGTGACCCAGACCTGGCTGCCGTCCGGGGTCACCTCGATCCCCTCGGCCCCGGCCCCGGTCTTCACGTCCCCCAGCGACTTGCCGGCCCGGAGGTCGACCGCGGTCATCGACCCCGAGCCGATGTTCGCCACGAAGGCGCGGGAGCCGTCCGGCGTCACCGCCACCATGTGGGAGACCTCCTGGCCGGTGGGGATCGCCCGCGTCACCTTGCCGGCCGTGACGTCCACCTCGAGGAGCGCCTTGTTCGCTTCGGCCGTCACCAGGGCGCGCCCGTTGTCCAGGAAGACGAGCCCGTGCGGCCGGCGGTACTCGCCCAGGTCGATCGTCTTCACCACCTTCGCCGCCGGCACGTCGAGAAGAGTCAGCGACGAGCCTGGCTGCTGGGCCCCGTAGTTGGCCACCAGCGCCAGCCGGCCGTCCGGCGAGACCGCGATCTCGTGCGGCCCCGTCCCCACCGGGAGGGTCGCCACCACCTTGCCCGAGCCCAGGTCCACCAGGGAGACCGTGGCCTCGGCCTTGTTCGCCACCAGGAGCGTGGCGGCCTCGAGAGAGCCGCTCGCGAGCAGCGCCATCGTGAGACCTGCAAGTGTTCTCGAAATCGACATCCTCGGCTCCTTTCCTCTAAACCCTACCAGATCACCCGCGTCATGTGCCCCAGCCCCAGGAGGGTGACCCCGGCGCACGCTCCCACCAGCGCCAGGAGGTTCCACCGCGGGCGGACCCCCAGGAGCGCCCCGGCTCCGAAGAGGCTCGCGTAGAGGTTCGGCACGAACATCAGCGGCGAGGCCCCCACGGCCGCCAGCCACCACGTGTTGAACGGGTTGGGGCAGGCGTCGTTCGGCACGAGAAGCAGCAGGTCGAGCACCAGGAGGCCCGCGAGCGCCGCCCCTCTCCGGCCGGCCGCATTGTAGAGGACGGCCAGGGCTCCCGCGGCCAGGAACCCGCCGAGCGTCACGATGAGATTCCACCGCAGCACCGGGTCGAGGGAATCGTAGACCGCGAGCGGCGCCAGCCGGAACGGGTGGAACTGGTGGACCGACGAAGTGCAGACGAATGAGAGGACGAGGAGGAGCCAGACCGCCAACCCGCGCCCCCCTCCCTCCGGACGGGCGGTGCGCCGCGCCTTCCAGATCCCGGCGACCGTCCACCCCGCCCAGGCCACGAGCCCCGCGAGGCCCGCCACGAAGACCGGCACGAACCAGGCCGGAAACTCACCGCGGGAGAGGAGGAGGTCGTATCCCGCCTTGGCCGAAAGGAGCGCCGCCGCGGCGAAGACCACGACGGCGAGCCCGGCGATTCCCGAGGAGCTCTTCATGGCGGGAGATTCCTATCACGTTCCCGCCTGTCCGGCCCCGAAATTGCAGTCGCCGGAAGTCCCGCTCCCCGCGGGTGCCTGGAGGGTAAACGATCACCCCGCGCCCGCAGAGTTTCAACCACGCCTTTGGAAGCACGATGCAACCCCTACTGAGCAGAAACCCATCCCGCAGCGAGCAGATTTTCCTCTTCGCAAGAAACTTCTTCAAACACCCCAGGATGCTGGGGTCCCTGATCCCGAGCTCCCGCTATCTGATCGACCGCCTGCTGGTGCGGGTGGACTGGCATCGGGCGCGCGTCGTCGTCGAGTACGGCCCGGGCGTCGGCAACTTTACGGAGGAGATCCTCCGGCGGATGCGGCCCGACGGCGCGCTCGTCGTCTTCGAGACGAACGGCGATTTCGTCCGGTATCTGGAGGAATCCCTCCCCGACTCCCGGCTCCACGTGATCCACGGCTCCGCGGAGGACATCGGGCGGGTGCTCGAGCGCCTGGGTTGCGGTCCCGCCGACTACGTGATCTCGGGAATCCCCTTCAGCACCATGCCCGAGGACGTGCGCGAGCGCATCCTGACCGCCACCCGCGAAGCGCTCCACCCGAGCGGGACGTTCCTGGTCTACCAGTTCTCGGCGAAGGTCTGGCCGCACCTCCAGAAGGTGTTCCGGCACGTCCACCGGGATTTCGAGGTGAGAAACGTCCTGCCGGCCTGGCTGTTCTTCTGCGGCCCGTCCCACGGGTTCGGAAGCAAGCGGCGCAGGATGGCTCCGAATCACTGAAGGCGTCCAATAGGAGGTGTTCCATGCAGAAAGCGAGATCGTCCCGATTCCCTCTGATCTATCTCGGCGCCGCGCTCCTCGCGCTGATCGGTTGCGCGTCCGGCGATGGCAGCGGCACGAAAGCCAGCGCGGGCGGCGGCCGGACCGGGGCCACCTCCGCCTGGAGCCTTGCCTCCATGCTTTCGGGGAGCTATCAGGCCGAGGGGAGCGAGCTCCGGCTCGACATCAGCGGCACCGGCACCGCGATCGGCTCCGAGGGGGTCAACCTCTTTGCCACAGCCTCCGGGAGATATGGCGAGAGGAACGTCCGCGAGCAGGGGGTCCTCCACATCGAGAACCAGGCGGGGGACGTGATGCTCGCCTACATCCCCCGGTTCGATTCGACCATCACCGCGCTCTCCCCCGGGGCCACCCAGGTCTCGGCGGCCGAGATCAGCTCCGCGTGCACCGTCTACCTCAGCCCCTCCGGCCAGGGCTACGCCGGGAGGACGAGCGGCACCACGAGCTGCGCGCGGGCGATCGGAGGCGCGGTCGGAGAGTGGGGGGTCGAGGTCCAGCCGGGAATGATCCGCTTCACGAGCCAGGGCCAGCAGCCGATCGTCTTCCGCAAGACGACCGGAGACGCGCGCTAAAGACCAGGAAAAGGGACCCAAAGGACAGCAAGGACATAAAGGACTTCAAGGACATAGAAGCCCCTCGTCCTTGCTGTCCTTTGTGTCCTTTATGTCCTTTATGTCCTTGCTGCGTTGCGGCCTTCAGGGACAGGTGGCGAAGGCCTGCGTGTCCTGAACGGGGGCGAAGGCCTTGCCTCTGGGATTGAAGTACTGGCGCGTGCGGCCCTTCTCGGTGTCCGTCACCGTGATCAGGACTTCGACGTCGGTCAGGCCGCTCGCGAAGACCCAGTAGCGGTCGAACGCCTCGCAGGCGTCCAGAACCTTGACGGTCAGCTCGGTGTTGTCTTCGTCGAAGAACCAGAAGCGGCCGGAGTCGTTCCCGAGGCTCATCGCGTGCGCGGAGCCGCTGGCGCTGCCCGTGTTCCAGCGGGCCTCGACCTTGAAGCGGCCGTTCTCGAGGCAGAGGGCGGTGGAGCCGGAGACGCAGGAGCCGGCAGCCGCCACCCGCGTGAGGAAGTTGAAGTAGACGTGCTCGCCGAGGCTCCTCCCGGTCGCGAGCCCCACCTGGTTGTCGAACTGCCAGTGGATGCCGCCGTAGATCCGGCTCTGGCCCGCCTCTTCGGCCGCTTCCGAAAGGTGATCGAAGGAGCGCTCGACGCCGGGAAGGGCGTCCGAGGTCGTGGTGAAGGCGATCGCGTCCGTGCCGAAGAACAGCTCGAGGACCTTGGCGCTCGCGCTGCTGAAAGTGCTGTGGCCCGAGGTGTAGGACGGGAACGGCGGCGTCGCGATGAACGGAGCCCAGTTCGGGTCGGCCGAGGTCTCGGGGTTGCCGTCGGTGTCCGCGTGCTGGATGCCGGTCACCGGCCGCCAGTTGCTGTAGTGATACTTGTGGTCCCAGGCCACGACCGCGGCGTCGGCGGTCGCGATCCCGACGAGCGCGAACAGCCGGGCGTTCTCGATCAGGCTGGTGCCTTTCGCTTCGGCGAGGTCCTGCGCGATGACGTTCCAGTGGCCGGGCGGAGTCGCGGTCCCGGGGCCGTCCGCCCAGAAGAGAGCGATCTGGGACTGGTCCGCGGTCCGGGACGAGCTCGTGGCCCGGCCGAGGCGCTTGACCTCCCGGAACGACCGCGTGTACTCGGCGCTCGTCGGGGCCGGCGGCGCGTCCTGCCGGAACTGATCGGGGCGGCTCATCGCCCACGGCTTGACATAGGGCCAGTTGGGGAGCAGGGGATCGGCGAAGGCGGGAGGCGTCCTCGCCCACCAGTTGGCGCCGCCCGGCGCCTCGTAGGCGACCGCGGAGGTCGAGCCGTCGTCGTGCCGGGAATCGAGGATCTGCCGGGCGACCGACTTCCCCCAGTCGATCCCGGAGGTCTTCTCCGGACCGTCGGGGAGGGCCGCGAGCGAAGTCGCGAGAGCGGCGTCGAACGTCGCGGCCTGCGCCGGGAACAGCTCCGTCAACGCCAGGTGAGCCGCCGCGGCTCCCGCGGCCTCGGGGGAGACCGGGGCGAAGAAATTGACCGGCTCCACGAGATACGGCTCATACGCTCCGCCGGTGACGCTGTTGATCGCGTCGAACATGGCGACATGGACACAGGCGAGTGCCCGGCTGGCCTTGGGCGGCGCCGTCTTGTCGACCCGGATGGCGTTCAGCGCGACGTTGTTCCAGTCGATCACGACATCCGCTCCGGCCACACGGCCTGCCAGAAGCAGCAGCAGAAAGCAGCAACTCGAAACCAGCGCCTTCCTCGACATAGAAGTCTCCTTGGAATAGGGCAAAGACTGCTCAGGATAGCTGATTTTTCCGGAGGACTGCGCCACGCCCCAGGGTAGACGGAGCTCCTGCCCTAAGGGGCGGTCAGGATTTCCAGCGCCGCGGTGCTCCCTGCTACCCGGCAGCGGGCCACGACCGCGCCGCCGGAGACGCCCACGGACAGGATCGTGACCGGCTCCAGCCGGATCTCGCCCCGGATGTCCTTGGGGAGGAGCCCCGAGATGGCGGCCCGGGCTTCCCGCTCCGCGTTGCCGAGGATAGGCCCGAGGTCGAGCCGCGCGCGCTTGGCGACCGCCTTCAGGAGGCCCTCTTTATGGAAGCGGTTGGCGAGCCGGAGCCGGAGATCCTTCGCGGCGAGGCGGACTTGAAGATCAGAGAAGGTCAGGAGGTTGGTGCGCGGATCGAAGACGGGGCGGCCCCGGAGGACGAGC
>DATHUD010000982.1:0-17708 GCA_035462575.1 Thermoanaerobaculia bacterium
GGCAACGTGTCGGCCTCGCCGGCGATCAACGTCGTCAACGTCGGCTCGACCGTTCCGCTCAACTTCAGCTCTCCGGGATCCACGGGGCTGGACGTGTTCGCGGAGAATTCGCCGTATTCGCGGCAAGTGGAGTGCTCGACGCTCCGCACGATCGATCCCAACGCGACCTTCACCACGCCGCGTCCGTACCCGGTCGGAATGCTGTCGCCGGGCGGGTCGGGGGTTTCGCAGGACCAGAAGACGGGCCTCTACACGTTCAACTGGCAAACCGATGCCGCCTGGGCCGGGACCTGCCGCGAGGCGGTCCTGACGCGAAAGGACGGCGTGCAGCACCGGTCGTACTTCTTCTTCGACTCGCGGCCCTCGCACAGGGTCTCCGGCCAGGTCCGCGACTCCGCGGGGCAGCCGGTCCCGAACGCGACGGTCCGGATCGCCGGCAGCGCCTACGGCGCCGTCCTGACCGACGCCCTAGGCTTCTATTCGTTCCCCTCGGTTGCCGTCGGGACCTACACGGCGACGGCGACACCGGCGGGCTCGGGGTGCGTGCTGCCTCAGACGCTGCAGTTCAGCGTCTCGCGGCCGACCCGAGTCGATTTCACTCTTCCGACGCGGGTGGATGCGTTCGGCTACTCGTGCAGAAACGAGGCGGCCGCATTCGAGGAGGCGGCCAACATCGAGCCGATCACCGGGACGTCCGGTGTCGGTGCGGTCGACCTGCCGTTCCCGTTCGTCTTCTACGGGCAGTCCTACGATCGCGTGTACGTCTGCGCGAACGGGTTCGTGGAATTCGCCGGGCCGGCGACGACGAACTGCTCGTCGGCCAACGGGACGATCCCGGGGACCGGCCGCCCGAACGGCGCGATCTATCCCTTCTGGGACGATCTCGTCGTCGACGCGTTGTCGTCGATCCGGACAGAGCTCAAGGGGGCGGCGCCCTCCCGGCGGTTCGTCATCGAGTTCCGCAACGTGCACGTCAGCGGCAACACGTCGCAGCGGCTCGACTTCAACGCCGTCCTTCTCGAGAACGGCCAGGTCCTGACGCAGCACCGGAACATCGCCGACGACATTCGTGAGCGGGGAAGCTCCGCCACGATCGGCATCGAGATGCACACCGGAACCGTGGCGCTCCTGTACTCGCTCAACACCGCCGTCCTGACGGTGGAGCCGGCCGTGACGACGATCCGGTACACCCCGCCGCAGCTCTACACGGTGTCGGGGCAGGTGAGCGACACGGACGGCACGCCGGAACCGGGGGCTACCGTCACGCTGCAGAGGGCGGCATTCACTCTGACGGCGACCACGGATGCGGGCGGCCTCTACTCGTTCCCGGGTGTCCCGGCCGGAACGTACACGGCCATTGCCGCCGCGGGACGGTGCAAGGGGAACACGGAGACTCTCGTGGTCTCCGGGAACGCGGAGCTCGACTTCACCCTCGCCGATCTGCCGGATGCCTTCGGCTATCGTTGCGGTCAGGAGAGCGCGGCCTTCGAGGAGGCGAGCACCGTCGAGCCGATCACCGGCACGTCGGGCGTCGCCGCGGTCGCGATCCCCTTCCCGTTCACGTTCTACGGGGAGACCTACAACAGCGTGTACGTCTGCGCGAACGGGTTCGTGGAGTTCGCCGGACCGGCGACGACGAACTGCTCGTCGGCGAACGGAACGATCCCCGGCACGGGCCGCCCGAACGGCGCCATCTATCCGTTCTGGGACGACCTCGTGGTCGACTCCCTCGCCTCGATCCGGACGGAGCTCAAGGGCTCCGAGCCGAATCGGCGCTTCGTCATCGAGTTCCGCAACGTCCATATCAGCGGCAGCACGTCACAGCGTCTCGATTTCAACACCGTCCTTTTCGAGGACGGCCAGATCCTGACGCAGTACAAGAACATCGCCGCGGTCGATCGTGAGCGCGGGAGCTCGGCGACGCTCGGCATCGAGATGCACACCGGGACGGTGGCGCTCCTGTACTCGCAGAACGTCGCCATCCTTCCGGTCGAGCCGGCGATCACGACCATCCGCTACGTTCCGCCTCCGCTCTTCGCGGTCTCGGGCCTCGTCCGAGACGCGAGCGGGAACCCGGCGCCGGGCGTCCTCGTGACGCTCGAGCGCGCGCCGCTCGTCCTGACGGCGACCACCGACGCGACGGGGCTTTATACGTTTGCGCACGCGCCCGGAGGAGCGTACGCGGCGACCGCCAAGGCGGGAGGGTGCAGCGGGCAGTTCCAGTCCGTGACGGTCACGACCGACACGACACTGGACTTCATGCTCGGCGACATCTCCGACGAGTTCGGCTATCGCTGCCGTCTCGAGAACCACGAGTTCGAGGAGGCCGATACGATCCTCCCGATCAGCGGCGACGACTTGGAGCCGGTCGCGGGCGGCGTCCAACTGCCGTTCGCGTTCACCTTCTACGGCCAGACGTACACGGACGCGTACGTCTGCACGAACGGATACATGGAGTTCGCGGGCCCGACCACGTCGAGCTGCGTCTTCACGAATCGGGCGCTCCCGGACGCCAACCGTCCGAGCGGCGCGATCTACGCGCTCTGGGACGACGTCGTCGTCGACGCCTCCGCGTCGATCCGCGCGGATGTGAAGGGGACGGCGCCCAACCGGACGTTCGTCGTCGAATACAGGAACGTCCGCTTCATCAGCGGCACGCAGCGCCTCGACTTCAACATCGTGCTCCACGAGGACGGCCGCGTGATGACGCAGTACAGGAACCTGGCCGATGACGGGCGTGAGCGGGGCAACTCGGCCACGATCGGTATCGAGGACCACACCGGCGGCATCGCGCTCGAGTTCTCGATGAACCAAGCCATCCTCTCCGTGGAGCCGGCGATCACCTAGATCGTGTACCGGCCGCCCGGGACGCCGTAAACCGTAAGGAAGCCTCCTCAGGGCGGAGACCGGATCGCATCCGGTCTCCGCCCGTTTTTTCACGTGAATCGCAACGCCGCCGCGGGGATTGAAGAAAAGATCTTGAAACGCCGCTTCGCTTGAATCATACTCTCCGAAATAGAGGCTTGATTTTGATTTTTTGCAACAAGCCAGGCGGGGCTCAGGAGGAGAGATGAAGAGGAAGCTTCTGTGGATTTTCGCGGCGGTCGTTCCGTGCCTGATGACGGCGGCCTCGCCGGCCGGGGCGCAGGCTCTCGGGCTGGAGCCGGAGGTCGAGGCGGCCAGGAGGCAGGCGGGAATTCCGGTGGGGCCGGGGCTCTGGCGGCTTCACGGCGTGGACCCCAACCTCGGCAGCACGGATGACCTGGCGCCGCTGCGCCGGATGATCGGCAAGGCGACGGTGGTCGGCCTGGGAGAGTCGTGGCATACCTCGGGCGGCTTCTACAACATGAAGCACCGGATCTTCCGCGATCTGGTGCAGAACATGGGCTTTCGCGCCTTCGGGATCGAGAGCCACTGGGTCAGCGGGGAGAAGGCGAACCGGTACGTCCAGACGTGCGAAGGCTCTCCGGAGGAGGCCCTCGACTCCCACATCACCGTCTGGCAGAGCGCCGAGCTGCGCGATCTCCTGCAATGGATGTGCGAGTGGAACCAGGCTCATCCCGACGACCGGGTCCACTATTTCGGCTTCGACATCCAGGGGGGCAACCTGGGGCCCAACGTCGACGGCTCGGGCCTGATCGCCTTCCTCGGGCGGATCGGCATTCGGGAAGAGCACTCCTGGGTCTCGGGCATCCGGGCGTGCGAGGGGGTGACCGTCTCCCATCCCGCCGACCAGATCCCTCCGGAGGTCCACCAGCGGTGCATGACGGCGTTGACGGAGATCGAAGGGCACTTCCAGCGCAACGGGCGGTCGATCGAGGAGCAGACGTCCCAAGACGACTTCGATCGAGCCAGGCTCCAGGTGTTGAGCCTCAAGGCGTGGCAGGAGGAGGTCTTCCTCATCGGGACGGGTCTGGAAGACGAGGATTTCGCGAGGGGCTTCAACAAGCGGGATGAAGGGATGGCCAAGGTCTTCTTCTTCCTGCGGGAGAAGAATTTCCCCAGGGCCAAGACGGTGATCTGGGGGGACAACGTCCACGTGGCGCGCGCTCCGGGCCCGACGGGCTTGCGTTCGATGGGCAGCCATCTGGCGGCCAAACTGGGCCGCAACTACGTGACCTTTGCCCTCACCGCCTACCACACGGGAGTTGAGACCGGGGCTGTGGTCTGCCAGGTGAGAGAAGCCGAGCCCGGATCGGTCGAAGACCGGCTCCACGCCCTGGGCGAGGACCACCTGCTCGTCGATCTCGCCCGCAGCTCCTACCTGCGGCCCCGCGTCTACAAGATAGGCGGCGCCTTTTCGTACCAGCCGCGCCGGCAGTTCAACGGGATCATTTTCCTGGAGACGGCGGAGGGCATGCGGCCGATATTCTGGGAGCCGTGCTCGGAATAGACACCTCTGAGGCCAAGGACTGCAAGGACACCAGGGACTGCAAGGACACCAAGGACAAGAAAGGCTCGTCCTCGAGGTCCTTGGTGTCCTTCAGGTCTTTTCACCGCCGCTCGAACCGCAGAGCGCGCACGCGGTCGAAGCTGAGCGTGAGCCCGGAAATCTTTCCATTCCCGTTGCGCGTGAAGCGGACGATGAATTCGTCCCCCGCCTTGAAGCCATCGGCATAGAGCGGAGTCAGAGCGACCGAGATGTCCGGGCCCCCTTTGACGACCAGCTTGCCGTCCTCCAACACAATCCTGTAGGTGACCTCGGCTTCTTCGCTCCGGTACTCCCCCGCGTATTCGGCGAGCTGGTCGGCGGTTGAAACGCCCTCCGCGACCCGTTCGAAGGGAACGGCGTCGCCGTTGGAGTAGAGGACGCGCAGGCCGGTGGTGCCGGCGGGGCCTGTGATGAAGTCGAGCTTCACTTCGAGGTCCGCGATCTGGAACAGCGAGGTGGAGAGCGGCAAGAGGAGGAGCCCCCGGCCCGTGTGCAGCTTTCCTTCCTTGACCTCCAGCCGGAGCGCCTCGCTCGTCCGGAGATTGCGGTATACCCCCGCCTTGGAAGAGATCTCGCCGGCCGGCAGCTCGACCGTGGCCGCGGGAGCGGGGGCCGCGGCCGGTTTCTTTCCGGTCAGGAAGAGGTCCGCCACGCGGCGGCCGAGCCCTTCGGGATCGGTGTCTCCGAGGTTGCAAAGGGCGGCCACGGAGAAC
Organism: Thermoanaerobaculia bacterium; assembly: GCA_035462575.1. Classification (GTDB taxonomy): domain Bacteria; phylum Acidobacteriota; class Thermoanaerobaculia; order Multivoradales; family UBA5704; genus DATARR01. Next base: position 5,146 of record DATHUD010000982.1, read on the forward strand.
CCCTGCTCGGGGAATCTCCCCAGGTAGGCCCGGTAGCCGCCCGTGGCGCCGTTGTGGCTGATCTCCTGCAGCCCCTCGTAGGTGAGCATGAAAAGGCCGCCGGCATACTCGATCTCACGGCCGTCGTTCAGCCGGCCGCGCCGCTCCATCGCCTCGATCAGGGCGGTGCCGCCCACCTTGCCGTGAATGAAGTTTTCGTTCCAGAGGAGCAGATCCTCCGACGTCGTCATCAGGCCGCCGTTGCCGTATATGTTTTCGAAAGGCATCTCGCTGTGGAAACCGTCGTCCCTTTTCACGTAGGCGACGGCGCGCCCCTTGACCACGCGGGTGAAGTCGTCGCGCCACTCAGTGCGCTTCATCCCTAAGGGCTCGAAGATGTTCTTTCTGGAGAACTCCGCGAAGCTCTGGCCGCTGACCCGGTCCACAATCACGACGAGCAGGTTATAGCCCGTGTTCGTGTAGCCGAACTCGGCGCCCGGCTCGTAGTTGAGCTCCTTCTGGCGCGACGCGATGTCGAGCATGTGGGCGTGGGTGTAGATGCGCGTCCCCCGCGGCCAGCCGTGCACCCAGGCGATCGCTCCCCAATCGCGCAGGCCGCTGGTGTGATGGATCAGGTGCTCGATCGTGATCGTCTTGCCGTAGTCGGGCAGCTCCGGCACGTATTTGCGCACGTCGTCGGACAGCGAAAGCTTCCCCTGCTGGACCAGGAGCAGGACCGCGGCGGCCGTGAGCTGCTTGGAGACCGAGCCCGCCTCGAAGACCGTGCTGGTCGTAATCGGCACGTCGTGCTCGAGGTCCGCCATGCCGTAGGCGCGGGAGAGCAGGGTCCGCCCCTTCTCGGCGACCGCCACCGTGCAGCCGGGGCTCTCCGCGGACCGCCACTCGGCGAAGATCTCGTCGACCTTGGCGGCAGGGTCCGGGGTCTGGGCGGCTGCGAAGCCGGGGAGGAGGAAAAGGACCAGGGAGACGGCGCGTGCGATTCTCATCTTGGACCTCCGAGGGGTTCACCACCCCTGGTGATGACATAACGTCGTCACGGAGAGAAGGTTGCACGGAGCGGCGGAGCCGGGCGGCCCTCACCCCAACCCTCTCCCAGCCCCCTCCCACCCTTCCGGGAGAGGGAGCCCTTATGAGGAAGAGAAAGCAGCTCCCTCCTCTCCCGGCGGCAGGGAGGGGGGGCTGGGAGAGGAGGGTCGGGGAGGTGAGGGGTCCCGACGAAGGCAAGCCCGCCCGATTCTCCGGAGGCAGATTCCTACCAGGAAGGCGGCGCGCCGGGCACGCCCAGGTGCAGGCGCATCAGGCTGGGCCGGTGCGTTGTCGAGAAGAAGGGGAAGGCCGCGTTCGTGATGTAGAGGTTGAAGCGGTCGGCCCCGATCCTCCCGAAGGTGGCGGCCGTCGGGCCGTCCAGGCCGTCCGCGGCGGTGAGGAGGATCTCGGACGAGCCGTCCGGATCGATCCGCACGAGGAGGTTGCTCGGGTCGGTGGTGCAGTAGATGCTGCCGCGGACGTCAAAGGCGAAGTCGTCGCAACCCGCGCCGGTGGGGAGCGTGGCGTGGAGGCGCGGCTCGCCCGCGGCGTCCCCCGGCTCGAAGGGGATGGCAAGGATCGTCTCCTGGCTGGAGTTCGCCACATAGAGCTCGTTCCGGAAGATCTGCAGGCCGTTCGCGCCGGGAAGCGGCATCTCGGGCGCGAGCACCCCGGCGAGCAGCGGGCTTTCGAGCCAGACCTCCGCCGGCCCCCCCTCGGCGGGAACCCGCCAGATGAACGGTTGCGACGAGTCGGCCACGTAGATCTGCCCGCGGCGGAACGCGATCCCATTGGGAATGCTCGCGAGCGGCAGGGTCGCCAGGATCTCCGCCTCGCCGGTCTCCGGGTCGACCCGCCAGACGCCCCGGCTCGCGAGGTCGCAGGAGACGACCGAAACGTACAGATTTCTCCCCTGGGGATCGAGTGTGATCCCCGTGACCGCGTTGAAGAAGGGCCCGCAGAACGTGAGCGGCGGCCCGATGGGGAGGACGGCGAGCGTGGACTGCGTGCCGTCCTCCGCGATCTTGCGGATCTCGCCGGTGAGCGCGAGGCTGATGTACGTGTTCCCCTTCCGGTCGATGGCGATGCTCTCCGGCGTCTCCAGGGCCGCCGGGTCGAACAGGACGACGGTGTCGACGGTCCCTGCGTCCGGCGGGTGGGCCAGGAGCGGGAGCGACGGCAGAGCCGCCAGGGCGAGGGCGGCCAGCAATTTTCTCGAATTCGTTTTCATAGACGATTGTCCTCCTGATAGATAAGGTGAGCGGAATCGGTCAGAAGGGGAACATTCCGTCCCGGCCTTTCTCCTCGCCCCTCCGGCGGCGTCCCCTTTTCCCACCCCGTGGTGTGTTGAGGATTCGCTGGATTTCTCGCAGTCTAAGGCTCTACGGGCCGGCCTTTTTCCGGCCTGAGGAGCCTTGCCATGGTACGCACAGGTTTGCTCGCTCCTTTCCTCCTGACCCTTTTGGCCATCCTCGTGCCGGCCGTGCTTCCGGCCCAGGCGCGCTTCGAGATCGCCCCTCCCCCAACGAGCAACGAGTGGGCCTCGAGGCAATACGAATCCCCCTCCTCCGTTGCGCTCGAAAACGGCCGCTTCGCCAGCTCCTGGGTGGTGTATTCCGATCATACCGATTTCCATGCAGAGGACACCAGCTCCGTTCTCGGCTGTCTCATCCCGGCCGGTCCCGAACCGTGGTTCCGGGGAGGATGGACCGGTAACTACATTGACGAAAAGCTGTTTCTGCGCCCAGCACCGGACGGCGGGTTCGCGGGAGTCTGGCTTTCGGGCGGGGCGTGGGCCGACCTCTTTCTCCGGACCTGGGGGCCGGATGCCGTGGAACGGATCGAGGCCGTCATGGTCAACGAATATGAAGATTACGAGGCGATCTACGGCCGCACCCTGGCCGTTGCTCCCTCGGGACGGATGGCCGTTGCCTGGATGGGTATCGCCGAGGGGATCACTCCGCTCCTCCGGATCGTCGCACCCTCGGGCGAAATGATCACACCCGAGCTCCCGGTTGGGCCGTCGTTCCTCGCTGGTTCGAGCTTGCTCATTGAGGAAACCTCCAGTCCCCAGATCGGCCTCGATGCGGCCGGGCGCCTCCTCGTCGTCTGGGCGGAGCCCGGACCGGCCGGCGGTGCGCCTCTGCAATGGTGGGGGAGGCATTTCGATCTGGACGGTGCGGCTCTGGACGAGCGGTTTGCCGTGGAGCCCGGAGGCCGGGGGAATCTGTTCCTTACCGTGCAGCCGGGAGGCGGGTTTACCGCTTTCTGGCCGGCCCCCCTGGGGCTTGGCATTCCGCCGGACCTCCACCTGCTACGACGGTTTTCGCCGGACGGCTCTCCGCTCGGTCCGGCTCTCGTGGCGGGCGGAGTGAAGCCCTTTGCCCCGGAGCTCGCCGCGGACCGCCACGGCAATCTCGCCGTGCTGGGGATCGCCGAGGGCCGCGCCGTCGTCCGCCTGTGGAATTCCTGGCTCGTCCCCCAGGGTGATCCGATCGAGCTGGATCTCCTCCCCGAGAGCGCGGACTTCTCGATCGCCCTGGCTCTCGCGGACGACGGCCGGATCCTCGCCTCCTGGGTGGATGGCCGAAAACCCCCGGAGGAGCGTTCCGTCCTCGGGACTCTGGTCCAGGCGCGGCACGACGCGGACCTCTGCATCTATCGCGGCCGGCGTGTCCTCTGTGACACGGCCGGAGACGGCGGCACGGGCGACGTGAAGTTCGGCTTTGGCCTGGGGCGTCCCACGGACCTTCCACTCCTGGGGGACGTGGATGGCAACGGCCGGGCCGACGTCTGTCTGTTCCGAAGCGGCCGCTTCCTCTGCGACACCGCCCAGGACGGAGGGAGAGCGGATCTCCAGGTGGGCTTTGGCCAACCCGGGGACACGCCGCTGCTGGCGGATCTGGACGGCAACGGCCGGTCCGATCCCTGTGTGCGCCGGGGCCGCAATCTCCTCTGCGACCTTGCCCACGACGGCGGCGCGGCCGAGCTGACGATCAAGCTCGGCAACGTTCCAGATCCGGTCGTGGCAGGAGACGTGGACGGCGATTCCCGGGATGAGCTCTGTCTCTACCGGAACGGCCGTTTCTTCTGCGACACCGAAGGGAGCGGCGATTTCACGCGCCTCTTGAACCTCCGCCAGGTTGCGCACCGGCTTCCGGGAGCGGTCCCCCTGCTCGGCGACGTGGACGGCGACGGCCGGGCCGATCCGTGCCTCTACGAGTCCGGTCGTCTCGTCTGCGGAATCTTTACGGAGACGGGGCAGTCTCCGGCGAGGTGGATCGAGCGCGCCTTCGGACGGACCGGAGACGCGCCCTTGCTCGGGGATCTGGACGCCTTCTGATCGCCCTTCAGGCCCGCCCTTCCGCCAGAACGGCGGCGGGGTGGGCCGGACGCTTGGGCGCCAGGGCGGCACCCAGGAGGAACCACTGGAGCATGGTGAGGATCACCCCGATCTGATCCGTCGTCCCATGCGGCTCCCCGAAGCGCAGCAACACGAACTGGACAGGAAGGAGAGCCGCGAGGGCGATCGTCATCCACTGGTTGGCGGGAGTCCACGGCGGGGTCTCGCGCGTCCTTCCGGACCGCATGTCGCGGATCACCCAGAAGATCGCGAGGATGGAGAGGGCGAGAGCCACGCCGAGCGCCGGCATCCAGTAGTCGCCCGAGATGCCCGTGCCGCCCATTCCAGCCAGGCCCCACTCGTAGGTCTCCCCGTCGAAGATCCCGCGCACGAACGGCAGCCAGAAGATGAGGGTCGAAAGCGCCGTCCAACCGAGAAGGGCGCGCAAGATCGGATCGGGTTTCCAGGTCATGATCGTCTCCTCCGGGAACAGTCTGGAGGTGAATACGTCTGAAAGGAGGCGAGATTACAGAGCGGATCCAGTGGTTCCGGCCGGGAAACCAGTGGATCTACGCCGGAAACCAGTGGATCTACGCGAGAAACCACTGCTTCTGCCGCGGAAACCACTGCTTCTGGCCGAGAAACCACTGCTTCTGGCCGAGAAACCACTGCTTCTAGCCGAGAATCCAGTGGATCTGCGCGAGAAACCACTGCTTCTGTCGAGGAATCCACTGCTTCTGTCCAAGAAACCACTGCTTCTAGCCGAGAACCAGTGGATTCCCGGACAGAAGCACTGGTTCCGGCGCCAGATCCGCTGGATTCTGCCGCTGGAAGGGGCGTTCCCGGCTCTGAGATACTGGATCGGGCGGCAGGAACGGAGGAGCTATTCCGGAGATGAACGGTTTCTCTACTCCCAATCCTCAAGGGGCAGTTCTGGCACTCTCGCAAACTCGCGCGTGTTGTGGGTGACCAGCGTAGCACCCTGAGCAAGGGCGATCGCAGCGATCAGGAGGTCGTTGGGTCCGATCGGTGTTCCTGATTTCTCGAGCCGGCTCCGGATCTCGCCGTAGACAAGGGCTGCTGGATCATCGAACGGGAAGGAGACCAGACGCTCAGCGAATCGATGAACTCGCAAGAGATTCCTCTCGGGATTCGCGCTTTTGGCTGCACCAAAGAAGAGCTCCGCCTTGACAACGGAGCACAAAGCGATCTCCTCGGGACGCATCGATTCGAAGTGCCTTCGAATGCTCTCGGATCGGCCGTTCAGATATCGGATGCAGGTGTTGGAATCGAGGAGATAGATCATTCGAGCGGCTCGCGAGCCTCGAAGTTGGCCTGTGCTCCAAGCTCGATCGGGTCAGCGGCCGTAGATCCATAGGTTTCGGCAACGAAGGCCTTCCAGTCGTCCTGGACGGGTAGTCGGCCGGGCTCACCGGGTTGCTTGAGAGCCTTGACGATCCGGTAGAGCGCAGGGAGAAACTCCTCCCGCACCTTGTCGATTTCCGTCTTGATCTCTTCTCTTGTGATCACGCTCAGCTCCTTGGGGAGGACGGTCCCGCTCTCCCAGCCTCTAGTCTACCCGAGTTCCGTCCACCCTCAGGGGAATGGCCCTCGGCGGTCGGTGGGCATCCCCCACCTCGCGGGATGGCCCGCCCCCACCCCGGGGAGCGTGGGTTTCCTTTGCAATCCGGCGGAAACTGAATTGGCTGGTCTGCAGCTTCCGCGGAGCTTTCTCCACGGAGACGGAACAGGAGTGCATCATGAACGCGAAGCTTTCGTACCGGCTTGCGGCGGCGTCCGTCCTCCTCCTCGGAGCCCTTACCGCGTCTTCTGCCCGAGCCGGCGACGGCCGTTGGACTCCGACGGGGCCCGGCGGCGGCGTTGTCTACTCTCTGGCCATCGACACCGAAAATTCTTCGATCCTCCATGCGGTCACCAAGGGCGGCCTCTACCGGAGCGCCGACGGCGGCGTTTCCTGGGTTTGGGTGGCCGACGTGGGCGGCTGCTGCACGGGGGCGGTCGCCGTCGATCCCGCGCGTCCCTGGCTGGTCTACGCGGGCGGCAGCGGCGCTCTTTCGAGGAGCGAGGACCGCGGCCGGACCTGGATCCGGGTGATCTCGGCCTCGCCGCGTCAGAGCTTGACGATCGGCCATCTCGCGGTGGCCCCCGGCCGGCCTTCCACGGTGTTTGCCTCGGACGCCGGGCGTCTCCTGTGGAGCCATGACGACGGCCGGACCTGGGAGCGCAATCCCTTCGACCGCGATGGGGTGCTCAACCTCGCGGTCCACCCGCGGAATCCCGCGATCCTGTACATGGCCTCGTTGAGCGGCCTTTTCAAGAGCGTGGATGGTGGACGTACGTGGACATCCCTCCATCCTCCTGTCGTCCGCTCGGAGGATGGAGATTTCCGGGCTGTCACCCTGGCGCCTTCGTCGCCGGAGACGGTCTATCTCGCTACATCGGAAGGACGGTTCTTCCGCAGCCGCGACGGTGGAGGGAGCTGGACCGCTTTTCCCGGTTTCGGCTTCGTCCACGAGCTCGCCGTCGATCCCCGCGATCCCGCCACGGTCTGGGCCGCGGCCTCTCTCGGGGTGTGGGTGAGCCGTGACGCCGGGGAGAGCTGGAAGGCGGCCAACCGGGGGATGCCGTTCGATCGCAGGGGACTCATCGACCGCGATGTCCGGACCCTTGTGGTCGATCCTTCCTCTCCTGAGATCCTCTACGCCGGGTTGGGCGAATTCGGAGGTGCCGCGAGCGACGGCGGCGTGGCGAAGTCTACGAACGGCGGCCGGAGCTGGTGGATCGAGCCGCAGAGGGGGCTCTCCGGCGCGCGCTTCGGGTTCGTCCGGTTCGACCCGTCGGTCCCGGGCGCGGTCTATGCCGGCCTGGTCCGCATGCCGGGCGAGCCCGTCACCTATTGGCGGATCGTTCGCAGCCTGGACGGGGGCCGGCGGTGGGAGCCTTTCGCGGAGCGTCTCGGGGCTCTGGGCGACCTGGCCTTTGATCCCGCCGCTCCGGGCGTCGTGATCGCGGCGGGGGAGGAGGGCGTCTGGCGCTCGGCGGACGGCGGCGCGAGCTGGCGCCGTCTGAGCCGTCTGGACGGGAGACCCGTATTCCGCCTCGCCGTGGCTGCCCGGGGCACGATCCTCGCCGCTGGCGGCTGCGGACTGTGGCGGAGCGCCGACCGGGGCCGCACCTGGCGGCAGGTGCTCCCCTGCGGCCCCAATCCTCCCGGCAGCGAGTATCCCGCGGGAGTCGAGGTCCGGGATTTCGCGGTCGATCCGTCGAGCCCCCGGAGAGTGTATGCCCGCGTGATCCTCCCGGACGCCCCCGGCGGAATGGTCGAGTGGCTCCTGCGGAGCGGCGACGCCGGGGAGACCTGGCGGATCGTGCGGGACGGCGGTCCCCTGGCGATCGCGCCCATGGACCCGCGGGTCCTGTATCTCGGCCGCTTGAATCCCGTCGACGGCTACGAGCTGCTGCGTAGCGAAGACCGGGGCGGGACCTGGACTCTGGTGACGACGCCTGACAGGCCGTTCGAGGCCTTGGCTGTGGCTTCCTGGGATCCGGACACGGTCTATGCCGCCGTGCCGGGACGTGGCGTGCTCCGCAGCACGGACGGCGGGGCCACCTGGGCGCCTCTCCACAACGGGCTCGCCCGGATGGATCGGCTCGATGTTCGCGGAGTCGTCCTGGACCCGTGGCATCCGGGGCGTCTCTTCACCTGGGGAGCGGACAAGGGCGGGCTCTTCGAGCTGCGCGATCCGGAGGCGCCCGGCGGCCGTTAACCCGGCCCCGCGAGCAGCGACCGGATCAGGTTCTCGTGGGAGAAGTCTCCGAAGCTCGCGTAGGAGAGGAGCCCGTCGCGGCCGAGGAGCTTCCTGGAAATCGCGGGCACGGAGAGCCCCTTTTCCCGGAGTTCCCGCGCCTGCCCGGCGAGGTCTTCCCACCAGCGGATCTTCCGGGAGAGCCTTTCCTGGGCGTGCTCCAGGATTCCGGCGTGGGAGCAGATCAGAAGCTCGGGGCCGAGCGCGATCACCCTCCGGAGCGAGTCGATGTGCTCCCAGACGTTCTCGATCTTCCGCAGGTAGCGCACGCGCTCGTGGACGTAGAGGTCCCCTGAGAAGAGCCAGCGCCGCTCCTCGTCGAAAAGGCAGACATGCGTGAAGGCGTGCCCGGGCGTGGGGACGACGCGCAGGCGGTAGCCGTCCCCCTCGACGACCGGGCCCAGCGGCTCGGCGCGGAACCTCCGCGGCGTGCTCCACACGGCCTTCCGGTAGAGCGGCATCCGCAGTCCCTCGGCGAGGATCGCCACGGCCGAGGCCGGCGCCAGCACGGGGAGGCCAAGCTCCTCCTGGAGGGCCGCCGCGCCTCCCACGTGGTCTTCGTGGTGATGGGTGAGGAGCACCCGGCGGATTTCCGGCCGGCCGCGGACCCAGGAGACGAGCTGGGAGGCCGTGGGGGGAGGGCCGGAGTCGATCAGGAGGTCGGCGAAAGCGTAGGCCGAGACCTCATGGAGGGGACGCCCGAAGAGCGTGCGCGCCATGCGGACGCGGGTCAGGGGGCCATGGGAGGTGACGTGGAACACGAGGGGGCGGGCTTGGTTGGTCTGGCGTCTCAGCAGGAACCAGAGGAATCATAGCGGCACTTCCGGGAGGGTTAAACCTGTGTCTCTCGGCTGTCTCCCGATCAATGTCGCCGGTCAGTCCTGCTTCATCCAGGATGCCTGGGCCTCTCGAGTCTTCTTTTTAAATAACCTCGGCTTACGGTAGAGGAATGCTTGGTTCAGACGGTCAGTGCTCTGGCGATACTCTTCGTCCGTTGAAGGAATGTTCAACCCCAGCTTTCTCCAGAGATCCGGCAGAAACATGTCGAATGTTGCTTTGATGAGGTCTCCCCATTCGACGGCAGCGCTTCTCGCCCCTTTTGCTGCGAGCCACGAAAGAAGAACGAGTACAGGAGGAAGCCAGATCATTTCACTTCGCTTCTGGAACAATAGAAACACCGCTGAGGACAAGCTGAGGCTGAGGCTGAGGAACCAGAGATTGACCCAGAAATCCATCAATGCCTTTGTAGCGTCAAGGGATTCACGAAGTTCTCTTGGTACGACGGTCAGCAATCGGTTCCAGGCACCGATCGCCTCGAGCCCATAGATGACTCTGGGGTAGACCTCAAAGGCTCGTAGAGTGTTGCCGAAGGCTGTCGGAAGGAGAAAGGCTTCTTGATCGGGGAAGCGCTCTGCCATCATCTGATAATTTGCGATGAGTTGGTTCGCGAGCTCTGCGGGAAGTTCTTTCTGAGTGCTGTGCTTAGCTCGTTCCTGCTTGGCTTGTTTAATCTTGTTTTGAAGTTTATGATATCGGCGTCTTTCTAGAAAAAGCAGAGTCCTGAATGGGTTGAATCGCCCGTAACCTTCCAGAATGCGCGTCAGAGGCCGATTGATGACTAGCAAAACGATTGCAATGATTGATATGGCTAGACCGAAGGCTGTCACATCGAGGATGGGGTCCGATGGGGGCAGGAGATCCGGCTGAGCTTCGATCCCTAAAGAGCGGAGCAAGAGATAGACGCCAGTCGTGAAAAGAACGGATGGTAGAAGAAAGCCAATGAAAAAGCTGCGGTCTAAAAAGCCGGGTAGTTGAGAAAACATTGTTGAATATTCTCAATCTTCATCATCTGGAAGAGTTGTCGGACCTCCTGGTAGTCGCCCCAGGAGAAAACCGCCAAGAATCCCCAAGGCCAGGGCGCCCGCGCCGACCGCAAGAGTTTCTCCCTGAAGTATGCTACGGGCCGTGCCAAGGTTCCTTAAAGGCCCTCTACGGGCTGAGTTTTCGTAGGGCCGCTCTTCTGTGTGGGCCGGTGAGTCGAGCCTGCCATGTCCTGGATCTGGATGATGTGTGTTAGCCGTGCTCCCGATAGGCTGTAGACCTTCCCTGGACGCCGGACGTCGCATTTCGGTGACGAGCCATCCGAGGCCCAGGACAATGGCTGCTGCGGGTAATGGATAGCGCTTGGCAATCTCAAACGCTTCCTGGCTCAACGCGACAGGGTCATCAAGAAGAGAGTGGAGGGAATCTGTGGCCTTGCGGAGCGGATCTGCCTCTTTTTCAAGAGCGTCGAAGGTGTCCATCTCAGCCCTTGTGCGGTCAATCTGGTCGCGCAGTTCCTTGCTGGTACTGCCGCTCCATTCACTCTGGGGCGAAGAAGGCGCGTATTTCTCCGAGGCATATCCAGGGGAAGCTGTTGCAGTCTCTTGATCCCGAGTGTCAGTCATGGTGCCTCCATCGAGTCTGTTCGTCTCATCGACGTTTGAGCCCGTTGCATTCAAGACCTAATGTATTCAGCGCTTCGAGGAGTGTCCAATGGGCAAATGTCAAGATGAGAATCGGTAAACTGAACGGCTCGGGAAGGTCTTAACTCGAACCTCTTGCGAGAATTCATCGCCTCAGGATAGAGCTGCTCCGACTAGTCAGATCATGCCTGCGGACCCGGTCCACGCAACAGACTGGTAGCTCTGTTGGAAGACGGAGTGTGAAAGCGGGATCTCTGTGCCTGCTGTTTGCGACCTGGAGCGTCACCCAGGTCCGCCCCGGTTGCGTCTCACTCCGCTGGATCCAGGGCGGGCCTCCAGGTAACCAGGCAGAGCAGAACGAAACCGGCCGTGATGGCCACGTCGGCGACGTTGAAGATGCCGGTCCGCAGCGAGCCGATCCCTAAGCTCACGAAATCGACCACCGCGCCGTCGTTGAAGAGCCGGTCGACCAGGTTGCCGGAACCGCCTCCCACGAGGAGAGCGAGCCCCAGCTTCTGGACGGGGGTAAGATCGCGGGAGCGGAGCAGGAAGACGAGGGCGCAGAGCAGAGCAACGCCTACGAGGACGACCCCGAAGAGGAAGCGGGCCTGGGCGGGCAGCTCCGCCCCCAGGCTCAGGAAGGCGCCCGGGTTCTCGACGTACTCGAAGCGGACCGTTCCGTGGAAGAGCGAAATGGGAGCCGCGAGCTCCAGGGTGTTCCGGGCGATCGCCTTGACTGCCTGGTCGCACCCGACGCAGGACAGGAGGATGAAGCTCAACAAGCCAAGACTGAGAGGTTTTTTCACTACGGTTCTCCAGCAGGGTCGGTGTAGTGTAGCACCCGCGGCGGCTCTCACGCCGCTCTTTTTTGACGCGTATGCTTTTTTGTTGGGGGAGTGCGCGCGATGATCGACAGGACAGGTTCGTCAGGCTCTTTCGGCAGCCCGAGCGGGGATGCGGCGGTCTTCTCCCTGGGGGAGGCGCTGGCCGGGATTGACGACCACGTCGCCGTCTACGACCGCGAGTGGCGCTACGTCTACCTGAATCAACGGGGGGCGGAGGTGCTCGGCCGGACCCGGGAGGAGCTTCTCGGCCGGTGCATCTGGGAGGTGTTCCCGGATGCCGTGGGGAACCAGTACTGGCGCGAGCTGCACCAGGCGGTCGCCGAGGGGAAGCCGATCCACTCGGAGCACCACTACCTCACCTGGGACCGCTGGTACGAGAACCACATCTATCCCTTCCCCGGCGGCGTGTGCGTCCTGAGCTCGGACATCACAGAGCGCAAGCGCGCCCAGCTCGAGAAGGAGAGCCTCCTCGTCCGGCTCGAGGCCGTGGCCCGGCAGATGCCCGCGGCGGTGATGATCGCGGATGCGGCCTCGGGCACGCTGGTCTTTTGCAACGAGCGGGTGTTCGAGATCCTCGGGTACGACGACCGTCTCGAACGTCGGATCGATCCGTTTGACGATCCGCCCCAGATCGAGGGCTTCCGGCCGGACGGCGGGCGTCTCACGGGTCAGGACTGGCCGATCGCGCGGGTTCTGCGGACCGGGGAGGTGGTCCGCGGTGAGGAGATCGAGATCCGGCGTCTCGACGGCACACGGGTGACGATCGAGGTCAACGCCGGTCCGGTGCGGGACGAAGAGGGGGGGATCACCGCGGGCGTGGTGGTGTTCCTGGACGTCACGGACCGCAAGAGGGCCGAGGAGGCGCTACGGGATGGGGACCGGCGCAAGGACGAGTTCCTCGCCATGCTCGCCCACGAGCTGCGGAACCCCATGGCCCCCATCCGCAATGCGGTCGAGATCCTGAAGATGATCGGCTCCTCCGAGCCCCTCATCGACCGGTGCCGCGATGTGATCGAACGCCAGGTCATCCACCTCGCCCGTCTGGTGGACGACCTTC
>DATHUD010000983.1:0-11130 GCA_035462575.1 Thermoanaerobaculia bacterium
GTGGGCCGGCACCATGTAGTCGGGGACCTTGCTCCCCAGGAAGGCGCGCAGCGCCGCGGCGGTGAGGGAGCCCTCCTCCTCGGGCACGACGTAGGCCGCGAGGCCCCTGCCCGTCTCGAGGTCCTCGCGCAGCATCACGAAGACCTCGCGCACGCCGGCGGCCTGCAGCAGGAGCGACTCGATCTCCCCCAGCTCGATGCGGAAGCCGCGCAGCTTCACCTGGTCGTCGGTGCGGCCGAGGAACTCGATCTCGCCGTCGGCCGAGAAGCGCGCCAGGTCGCCCGTCCGATAGAGCCGCTCGCCGGGTCGGCCCAGCGGATGGGGGACGAAGCGCTCCGCCGTCAGGCCGGGCCGGCGGAGGTAGCCGCGCGCGAGGCCTGTCCCGCCGATGTAGAGCTCGCCGGGCACTCCCAGGGGCACCGGCTGGAGCTCCGGATCGAGCAGCCAGAGCCCCAGATTCGCGATCGGGCGGCCGATGGGGACCGTGCGCCGTGCGGGACCCGGCAGCGTCCGGTGCGCCGTCACGTCGACCGACGCCTCGGTGGGACCATAGAGGTTGTGCAGCTCGATGGTTCCGGCAGGCCCCGCCGGCCCGGCAGGCCCGAGCGCGCCTCCCAGGATCTCGTGGAAACGCGCCGCAAGCTCGGCCGGCAGCGCCTCGCCGCTCGCCATCACCCGCCGGAGCGAGCGGCAGCGGCCGAGGCCGGGCTGCGCGAGGAAGACCTGCAGCATGGACGGCACGAAGTGGAGCGTCGTCACCTCCTGCTCCTCGATCCGCCGCATCAGGTAGGCCGGATCGCGGTGGCCGCCCGGCCGCGCCAGCACCAGCCGCGCTCCGACGACGAGCGGCCAGAACAGCTCCCAGACCGACACGTCGAAGGAGACGGGGGTCTTCTGCAGCACGCGGTCGGCGGGCGTGAGGCCGTAGGCCCGCTGCATCCAGGCGATCCGGTTGACGATGCCGCGGTGGGTGCTCATGACGCCCTTCGGCCGCCCCGTCGAGCCCGAGGTGTAGATGACGTAGGCGAGGTTGTCCGCTCCGGCGCCGCCGTCGAGGGGGGCCAGCAGAGGGTTGTCGGCGTCGCCCGCCGGGCCGGCCGCAGAATCGAGGTCGATCAGGCGGGCGCCGGCGCCCGCCACGGACGCGGAGAGGAACTCGACCTGCGCCAGGAGCACCGGTTTCGCGAGACCGTCGAGCCCGTCCTCGATCATGAAGGCCAGCCGCTCCGACGGATAGGACGGGTCGAGCGGCAGGTAGGCGCCGCCGGCCTTCAGGATGGCGAGGAGACCCACGACGAGCGCCGGCGAGCGGTCGGCGCAGATCGCGACCGGCTCGTCGACCCGCACTCCCAGCCGGCGCAGGCGGCGGGCCAGGCGGTTGGCGCGGGCGTCGAGCTCGCGGTAGGTGAGCGATTCGCTCTCGCCGACGACCGCCGTGGCGCCCGGCGTCAGCGCCGCCTGCCGCTCGATCCAGCGGTGCAGCAGGGGCTCGGCGTCGCTGACCCCGCCGACACCGCCGAACACCGCCGAGAGGTCGGCCGCCGTGTCGTTCAGCTCGACCTCCACCTGCTGCCGCTCGGCCGGCGACAGCAGCTCGATCGCCGCCACGCGGCGCGACGGGTCGTCCGCCGCCGCCGCCAGCAGGCGGAGGAAGTGCCCGGCGAGGCGCGCCATCGTGGTGCGGTCGAAGAGGTCGGTGCTGTACTCGAGCCCCCCGCCGAGCTCTCCCCCCTGCACGGAGAGGGCGAGGCTCAGGTCGAAGCGGGAGACTCGGGCGGAGAGGTCGAGCGGCTCGACCGCGAGGCCGCGCAGGGTCAACGGGACCCGCGGCGTGCTGTTGAGCGCGAGCATCGTCTGCACCAGCGGCGGGCGGCTGCGGTCGCGCTCGACGTTGACCTCGTCCACGATGCGCTCGAAGGGGACGTCGGCGTGATCGTACGCCGCCAGGGCCGTGTGCCGCACCCGCGCCAGGAGCTCGGCGAAGCTCGGATCGCCGCCGCCGTCGGTGCGCAGGGCGAGCATGTTCAGGAAGACGCCGATGAGCGGCTCCAGCTCCGGCCGGGTGCGGTTCGCGACCGGCGTGCCGATGGCGAAGTGGGTCTGCCCGGAATGGCGCTGGAGGAGGGCGTGCCAGACGGCGAGGACGGTCATGAAGACGGTCGCCTGGCCGCGCCGCGCCAGGCGGCGGAGGGCATCGGCGAGCGCCGGCGGCAGGTCGAGCCGCAGGGAGTCGCCGCTGCCGCTCGCGACCGGCGGCCGCGGGCGGTCGGCGGGGAGGTCGAGGGCCGGCGTGCCGGCGAGCCGCTCCTTCCAGTGGGCGAGCTGGGCCGCCAGCGCCTCCTCCGGCCAGGCGCGCTGCCAGGCCGCGAAGTCGGCGTACTGGAGGGCCAGCGGGGCGAGCGGCGACGGCTCCCCCGCCAGCGCGGCGGCGTAGAGGACCGACAGCTCGCGCCGCAGCACCCCCTCCGACCAGCCGTCCGACGCGATGTGGTGGAGGGTGAAGAGGAAGGCGTGCTCGTGGTCGTTCTCGGAAAGGGCGTGCCCGCCCTGGTCCAGCCGGAGCAGCGTGGCGTGGAGCATCGGGTCGCGCCGGAGATCGAAGCCGCGGCCGGCCTCGCGGCCGGCGAGCGCGGCGAGCTCCGCCGCCCGGCGCTCCGGCGGCAGACCGGAGAGGTCGGCGAGCGGCAGCGGTGCCGGTGTCGGCGGAGGGCAGACCTCCTGCCCCGGCTCGCCGTTCGCGACGGCGACGATCCGCGTGCGCAGCGCCTCGTGGCGGCGCACGACCTCGGCCAGGGCGGCGGCGAGCGCCGCCGGCGCAAACGGCCCGCGCAGGAGGTAGCCCGAGGAGATGTTGTAGGTCGGGCTCTCCGGCGCCAGCCGGTCCATGAAATAGAGCCGCCGCTGCGGGTAGGACAGCGGCAGGACGCCGTGCCGGCTTGGGAGCGGCATGATGGGTGGCAGCGCCTCTTCCTGCCGGCCGGCCGCCGTCGCCGTCTCCACCGCCGCGGCGAGGCCGGCGACCGTCGGCGCCGCGAACACCCGCTGGACCGGAAGGTCGGCGTCGAAGGCCTGGCGGAGGAGCGACAGCAGGCGAATGACGAGGAGCGAATGGCCGCCGAGGTGGAAGAAGTCGTCGTCGACGCCGACCGGATGGTCCAGGCCGAGCAGATCCTCCCAGATCCCGGCGATCACCTCCTCGACGGGATTGCGGGGCGGCGTGCGCGGCGCGGTGTCCGCCTCGCCGGCCGGCCCCGCCTCCGGCGACGGCAGCGCCCGCCGGTCGACCTTGCCATTGGCGTTGAGCGGCAGCTCTGCGAGGGGCATGAATCGTGACGGTATCATGTGCTCCGGCAGGCTCTCGCGGAGGTGGGCGCGGAGCTCGGCCGATGTCGGCGGGGTCGGCCCGTCCGCGCCTTCCGGCACGTACCAGGCGACCAGACGGTGGCCGCCGGCCGCTTCCTTCGCTGCCGTCACCACCGCCTCGCGCACCCCCGGATGGCCGAGGAGCGCGCTCTCCACCTCCCCGGGCTCGACGCGGAAGCCGCGCACCTTCACCTGGAAGTCCGCCCGGCCGAGGAAGTCGAGCGTCCCGTCCGGCCGCCAGCGCGCCAGATCGCCCGTGCGGTAGAGCCTCTCCTCACCCCGCGGGTCCGCCGAGAACGGATCCGGCAGGAAGCGCTCGGCGGTCAGCGCCGGGCGGCCGAGGTAGCCGCGCGCCACGCCGGCGCCGCCCACGTAGAGCTCCCCGACGCACCCGGCCGGCAGCAGCGTGAGCGAGCGATCGAGCACGTAGGCGCGGCTGGCGGCGATCGGCCGCCCGATCGGCACCGACGGCTCACCCGCCGGGAGACCGTCGCGCGGGCGGGGGGGGGTCGAGAAGGTCGTGTTCTCGGTCGGGCCGTAGCCGTTGAGGAGGTCGACATCCGGCAGGGCCTCGAGCGCCCGCAGCACGTGCGGGCGCGACAGGACGTCGCCGCCGGCCACCAGTTGGCGCAGACCGCCGAGCGGCGCGAGCCCCTCCTCCACCGCGAGATGGAAGAGGCCGGACGTCAGCCAGATCGTCGTCACCCGGTGGCGCTCCATGGCCGCGTAGAGGCCGGCCACCGTGAACGGCCCGGGCGGCAGGAGCGCCAGGCGGCCGCCGTTGAGGAGCGGCCCCCAGATCTCGAAGGTCGCCAGGTCGAACGACATCGGCGACAGTTGGAGGAAGACCTCGCCGGGGCCGAACGCCGCGTAGGCCGTATCGCGCACCAGCCGCACCACCGCGCGATGGCTGACCTCGACCCCCTTGGGCGTGCCGGTCGAGCCCGAGGTGTAGAGCACGTAGGCGAGGCTCGCGGGAGGCACGTCGGCGCCGGCGGGGGCGTCCGCCCCGGTGTCCGCCTCGGAGAGGGCGTCCTCGAACGCCAGGCGGGGCGCCTCATTGGGGATCTCGGGGAGCGCCGCCAGCAGGTGCCGCGGTCCCACCACGGCCGCCGGCGCCGCGTCCGCCAGCAGCAGCGCCAGCCGCTCGCGCGGATACGAGGGGTCGAGCGGCAGGTAGCCGCCGCCCGCCTTCAGGATGCCCAGGAGGGCCGCCACCATCTCCGGCGAGCGCTCGACGACGAGCGCCACCCGCGCGTTGATCGCATCGGGCGCCACCCCCAGCCGCCGCAGGTGCCGGGCGATCTCGCCGGAGCGCCGGTCGAGCTCGCCATAGCTCATCTCCCCCGCTTCCCAGGAGACGGCGACCGCGTCCGGCCGCGCGGCCGCCTGCTCCGCGAAGAGGCCGTGGATGGTCCGTTCGGGGAAGCCCGACGCCGTATCGTTCCACTCCGCGACGAGCTGGTGGCGCTCGGGCGGCGCCAGGAGCGGCAGGCGCGAGAGCGGCAGATCCGGCGCCTCCGCGGCGCCGCAGAGGAGCGTCGCGAAGTGCGCGAGAAACCGTTCCGCGGCCGTCGCGTGGAAGAGGTCGGTTGCGTACTCCAGCTCGAGGAGCAGGCTCTGCCCGCCGTCCTCCCCCTCGAGCTCGGTGAGCTCGGTCGCCCCCAGCGAGAGCATCGCCTGAACCAGCGGGGCGCGCGACAGGTCGCGCTCCGGCCGCAGCTCCTCGACGAGCGCCTCGAACGGCAGATCCTGGTGCGCGAAGGCGGCGAGCGCCGTCTGGCGCACCGACGCCAGCACGCGGTGGAAATCCGGGTCGCCGTCGAGCCGCACCCGGAGGACCAGGGTGTTGACGAAGAAGCCGATCAGCCCTTCGAGCTCCGGCCGGGTGCGGTTCGCGACCGGCGTGGCGACCAGGAGGTCCTCCTGGCCGCCGTGGCGCGCCAGCGTCGCCGCGAAGGCCGCGAGGAGCAGCATGTAGAGCGTCGCTCCTTCCCGCCGCGCCACCTGGTGAAGTCGCGCCGCCTCCGGCGCCCCGAGGAGCCGCCGGCGGCCGGCGCCGCGGAGGCTCGCGACCGCCGGGCGCGGCCGGTCCGCCGGCAGCTCGAGAGCCGTCGGCGCGCCGGCGAGTTGCCCGCGCCAATAGGCGAGCTGGCGGCCGAGCACCTCCGGCGGCCAGGCCCGCTGCCAGACCGCGAAGTCGGCATATTGGAGAACCGGCTCGGCCAGGGGCGACGGCGTCCCCGCCCGCGCCGCGTCATAGAGCGCCGCAAGCTCGCGCAGGAGCACCCCCTCCGACCAGCCGTCGTAGACGGCGTGATGGAAGTCGAGGAGGAGGGCGTGCTCCTCGGCGCCCAGCCGGACGAGCGCGGTGCGCAGGAGGGGTCCCGCGGCGAGGTCGAACGGCCGCTCGGCCTCCGCGGAGCGCAGTCTCGCCAGCTCGGCGCTCCGGCGTGCGGGAGCCAGGGTGCTCAGATCCACCAGCGGCAGGAATCCCGGCGCCAGAGCCTCCGCGATCTCCAGCCGCGGCTCGCCATCGCGCTCGACGAGGCGGGCGCGGAGAACCCGGTGGCGGCGCACCACCTCGGCGAGGGCGGCGGCGAGCGCCGCCGGCGCGAGCGGCCCGGCGAGGCCGTAGGCGGAGGGTACGTTGTAGGCCGGGCTCCCCGGCGCCAGGCGGTCGAGGAACCAGAGCCGCTGCTGCGCGTAGGAGAGCGGCGCGGCGGCGTCCGCAAAGGGGCGCGGCGCGAGCGGCGGCAGGGCAGGCCCGGCCTCCCCGTCACCGGCATCGCCGGAGACCCGAGCCCGAGCCACCGCCTCGGCGAGGCCGGCGATCGTCGGTGCATCGAAGACTTGCTGCACCGGCAGGTCGGCCCCGAGCACTGCGCGGAGGCGCGACAGCAGGCGGATGGCGAGGAGCGAGTGGCCGCCCAGGTGGAAGAAGTCGTCGTCGACGCCGACCGGGTGGCTCTGAGGGTCGAGGCCGAGGAGATCCTCCCAGATCCCGGCGATCACCTCCTCGACGGGATTGCGGGGCGGCGTCCGCGGCGCGTCCTCCGCCTCGCCGGCCAGCCGCGCCTCCGGCGCCGGCAGCGCCCGCCGGTCGACCTTGCCGTTGGCGTTGAGCGGCAGCTCCTCGAGGGGCAAGAAGAGCGACGGCACCATGTGCTCCGGCAGGCTCTCGCGGAGGTGGATGCGGAGCTCGGCCGATGTCGGCGGGGTCGGCCCGTCCGCGACTTCCGGCACGTAATAGGCCACCAGCCGGTGGCCGCCGGCGGCCTCGGACACCGCCGTCACCACCGCCTCGCGCACCCTCGGATGGCGCAGGAGCGCGCTCTCCACCTCCCCGAGCTCGACGCGGAAGCCGCGCACCTTGACCTGGAAGTCGCGCCGGCCAAGGAAGTCGAGCGTCCCATCCGGCCGCCACCGCGCGAGATCGCCCGTGCGGTAGAGCCGGTCGCCGCCCCGCGGGTCCCACGGGTCCGCCGAGAACGGATCCGGCACAAAGCGCTCGGCGGTCAGCGCCGGACGGCCCAGGTAGCCGCGCGCTACGCCGGCGCCGCCCACGTAGAGCTCCCCGACGCAGGCGACCGGCAGCGGCGTGAGCGACCGGTCGAGCACGTAGGCGGTGCTGGCGGAGATCGGCCGCCCGATCGGCACCGACGCCTCGCCTGGCGCGAGCCCACCGCGCAGGCGGTGGGTGGTCGAGAACATCGTGTTCTCCGTCGGGCCGTAGCCGTTCATGAGGTCGACGTCACCCGGCAGGGCCGCGATCGCCCGCTCGACGTGGGGGCGCGACACGACGTCGCCGCCGGCCTCCAGGAGGCGCAGGCCGCTGAGCGGCGCGAGCCCCTCCTCCACCGCGAGGCTGAAGAGGGCGGACGCCAGCCAGAGCGTCGTCACCCCCTGGCGCGCCACCGCCGTGTAGATGTCGGCCAGCGTGTACGGCCCCGGCGGCAGGAGAACCAGACGGCCGCCGTTGAGGAGCGGACCCCAGATCTCGAGGGTCGCCACGTCGAACGTCAGCGGCGACAGGAGGAGGTAGACCTCGCCGGGGCCGAACACCGTGTAGCCCGCCTCGCGCACCAGCCGCACCACCCCCCGATGGCTGACCTCGACCCCCTTGGGCGCGCCCGTCGAGCCCGAGGTGTAGATCACATAGGCGAGGCTCGTGGGAGGCACGTCGGCACTCCTTGGGACGGTGGGTTCGGCGTCCGCCACGAGGTCAACGTCCTCGAGCGCCAGGCGGGGCGCCCCACCGGAGATATCAGAGATATCCGGGAGAGCCGCCAACAGGCGCCGCGGTCCGACCACGGCCGCCGGCGCCGCGTCCGCCAGCAGCAGCGCCAGCCGCTCGCGCGGGTAGGTGGGGTCGAGCGGCAGGTAGCCGCCACCCGCCTTCAGGATGCCCAAGATGGCCTCCAACATCTCCGGCGAGCGCTCGACGACGAGCCCCACCCTCGCGTCGGTCGTGACCCCCAGCCGCCGGAGCCGCCGGGCGATCGCGCCGGAGCGCCGGTCGAGCTCGCCGTAGGTCATCGAGCCCCCCTCCCACGACACGGCGACCGCGTCGGGCCGCGCCCTCGCCTGCTCCTCGAACAGGCGGTGCACGGGGCGGAGCGGGAAGCCCGACGCCGTGTCGTTCCACTCGACGAGCTGGTGGCGCTCGGGCGCGGAGAGGAGCGGCAGGCTGGAGAGCGGCAGCTCCGGCGATGTCGGCGATGCTGCCGCCCCAGCGACGAGCGTCGCGTAGTGGCCGAGAAGGCGCGCCGCGTTCGTCGCGGTGAAGAGGTCCGCCGCGTACTCCAGGACCAGAGTGAGCTCCGCCTCGTTGCTTTCTCCCGGTGGCTCGACCGGCATCTCCATCGCCGAGAGCAGGAGGTCGAGCTTCGCCGTCGACCGCTCGCCCCAGGGGAGCCGCACGAGGCGCAGCCCCGCGGCGTCGTCCGCCGTGCCCGCCGTGGCCGGGCCGGAGCCCTGGAAGGAGAAGAGCACCTGGACCAGCGGGTTCCGCGACCGCTC
Source organism: Thermoanaerobaculia bacterium (assembly GCA_035462575.1). GTDB lineage: Bacteria > Acidobacteriota > Thermoanaerobaculia > Multivoradales > UBA5704 > DATARR01. The sequence goes on from DATHUD010000983.1 coordinate 8,386, forward strand.
GCGCTCCGGCCGCAGCTCCTCGACCAGCATCTCGAAGGGCAGGTCCTGATGGGCGAAGGCTCCGAGCGCCGTGTCGCGCACCGCTGCGAGCAGGCCGCGGAAGGACGGATCGCCGGCCGCCCGCGCCCGGATCACCACCGTATTGACGAAGAACCCGATCAGGCCCTCGACCTCCGGCCGCGGGCGGTCGGCGACCGGCGTGCCGACGAGCAGGTCCTCCTCTCCCGTGACGCGCGCGAGGAGCGCCACGAAGCCGGCAAGGAGCAGCATGTAGAGCGTCGTCCCCTCCCGCCGCGCCGTCTGGCGGAGCGCCGCCGTCGCCGCTGCCGGCAGGCGGAGCATCGCGCTCGCGCCGCGGATGCTCGGCGCCGCCGGGCGCGGCCGGTCGACCGGCAGCGGCAGCGTCGCGGGTGCTCCCGCGAGCTCGTCGCGCCACCAGGCGAGCTGCCGCCCGAGCACCTCCGGCGGCCAGGCGCGCTGCCAGGCGGCGAAGTCGGCATATTGCACCGAGAGCTCGCCGAGTGGCGAGGGGCGCCCCGCGAGGGCCGCCGCGTAGAGCGCCGTCAGCTCGGTTACCAGCACCTCCTCGGACCAGCCGTCGTAGACGATGTGGTGCACGGTGAGGAGGAGCGCGTGCTCCTCCTCGTCCAAGCGCACCAGGCCGGCCCGCAGCAGGGGGCCGCGTTCGAGGCGGAACGGCCGGCCCGCCTCCTCGGTGCGCAGGCGCGCCAGCTCGCCCGGGCGCCGCTCCCGCCCGAGGCCGCGGAGGTCGACCTGCGGCAGCGGCACCTGCCAGGGGGCGCCGATCTCCTGCCGGGGCTCGCCGTCCACCTCGACGAACCGGGTGCGCAGCGCCTCGTGCCGGCGGACGATCTCGGAGAGGCCGGCGGCGAGCGCCGCCGGTGCGAGCGGCCCGGCGAGACTGTAGGTGGAGGGTACGTTGTAGAGCGGGCTCTCCGGCGCCAGGCGGTCGAGGAACCAGAGCCGCTGCTGGGCGAAGGAGAGCGCCGGCGGCCCCTGCCGCGGGACCTTCGCGAGCGGCGGCAGGGCGCTCTCCGCCCCCCGCCGCGCCGCGGCGATCACGCGCGCTTGCGCGGCCAGGGTGGGGAACGCGAAGACCGTCTGCGCGCCGAGCTCCACCCCGAACGTCTGGCGGATGCGCGACAGCAGGCGCATGACGGTGAGCGAATGCCCGCCCAGGTCGAAGAAGTCGTCGTGGGGGCCGACCCGCCGGCTCTTCTCGAGGGCGCTCCTCTCGAAAGACAGAGCGCCGTCGGTGGCCGGCTCGCGCTGCGGATCGGGGTCGAGCACCTCCTCCCAGAGCCCGGCGAGCAGCTCCATCACCAGATCGCCCAGGTCGCTCGGATCGTGGGCGCCGGCGCCGAGGGCCGTGGCCGGCTCGCCCGCCGCCGGTTCGATAGCCTCGGGGGCCGGCAGCGCCCGCCGGTCGAGCTTGCCGACGTCGGTGAGCGGCAGCGCCGCGAGCGGCACGAGGACGGCGGGCACCATGTGCTCCGGCAGGCGCGCGCGCAGGAAGGCGCGCAGATCCTCCCGGGTCGTCTCCGCGCCCGCCTCCGTCACGTAATACGCCACCACGCGGTGGTCGCGGCCGCCCTCGGCGAGCCCCACCACCGCCGCCTCGCGCACCTGCGGGTGGCGCAGGAGGGCGGCCTCGATCTCGCCGGGCTCGATGCGGAAGCCGCGCACCTTGACCTGGAAGTCGTGCCGCCCGAGGAACGCCAGGGTGCCGTCGGGGCGCCACCGCACCAGGTCGCCGGTCTTGTAGAGCCTCCCCTCCTCGAACGGGTTGGGGAGGAAGCGCTCGGCCGTCAGCTCGCGACGGTGGAGATAGCCGCGCGCGAGCCCCGGGCCGGAGAGATAGAGCTCGCCGGCAGAGCCCATCGGCACGGGCGCGAGCGTCGAGTCGAGCACGTAGGCGCGGACGGTCGAGATGGGCCTGCCGATGGTGACCGATCCCTCGGCCAGCGGGAGGCGCACCCGCCAGGTGGAGGTGAAGACGGTGTTTTCGGTCGGGCCGTAGCAGTTGATCAGCTCGACCTCCGGCAGCGCCGTGATCGCTCGCTCCAGGTGGGATCGCGACATGACGTCGCCGCCGACCAGGAGATGGCGCAGCCCCGCGAGCCCCGCCAGGCCCTCCTCGACGGCGACGTGGAACAGCCCGGTGGTCAGAAAGATCGCCGTCACCCCGTGGCGCTCCACCTGCTCGTAGAGGTCGCCGAGCGCGAAGCGCCCGGGCGGCGGCAGCGCCACGCAGCCGCCGTTCGCGAGCGGCCCCCAGAGCTCGAGCGTCGAGGCGTCGAAGGACAGGAGCGCCATCTGGAGGAAGACGTCCCCGGGGCCGAAGGAGAGGTAATCCGTCTCGCGCACCAGCCGCACCACCGCCTCGTGGGTCACCTCGACGCCGTTGGGCGTCCCGGTCGAGCCCGAGGTGTAGAGGACGTACGCCAGGCTCTCCGGCGGCACGTCGGCCGAGAGCTCCTCCTCCTCCGCTTCCGCGGCGGGTGCCTGGGCCCCCTCCACCATCGTCCGCATCAGGGCCCGCGTGTCGCCGTCGTTGGCACGGTAGACGCCGGCCAGCCGATCGACCAGCGCCTTCGCCGGCTCGTCGGGGGCGAAGCCGGCGCCAAGCCGGCGGGCGAGCTGCCGGGCCGTCGCCGGATGGACGGCGAGGAGGTCGACCGCGAGCTGCGGCGCCGTGCCGGGCAGCGACGCCAGCGAGCGGGT
>DATHUD010000984.1:0-6676 GCA_035462575.1 Thermoanaerobaculia bacterium
AGCACCCGCGGATCGATGTACTCCTTCTGCTCGAAGACGGACGACAGCAGCCCCCACGAGAGGAGCGAGTCGGGCGCCTCGGGCTCCAGGAGCTGGACCGCCACCTCGAAGTCCGGCTGGTCGGCCGGCACCCAGAGAGCGCCCGCCGGGATGAGGCGCCGCTCCGTCTGCCGCGAAACCTGGGCCGTCACCTGGGCCACCCCCTGATAGGAGACCGGCGCGAGCTTGGGAGAGGAGGCCCGCATCGTCTCGACCTCGATCTCGACGGGCGCGGTCATCTTCCGGACGGTCAAGCCGTGGCCGCGCAGGCGCTCCTCGATCTGCGGCCAGCCGGGGAGCACGATGTACCCCCGGGGCCGGGGCACGGTCTTCGCCACCTTCGGACGGTGATACCAGGGGACCTCGACCTCCGCCACCTGGCCGCGCCTGTAGAAGAGCGTCGGCTGGCCGGTGACGACCGAGGTCCGCGTCTCCCCGGCGTAGACCGGGAAGCGGATCGGCTCGGAGACGTCGCTCTCCTCGAAGCTCACCACCACGTCGGACGGCGGGGCGTCCGGCTTTCCCGCGGCGACCGTGGCCGCCTCGGCGTCGGCCACCGCCTTGGTGAGACCGGCGGGGTCCTTCGCCACCTCGGCCAGGAGGGAGAGGAGAAAGTCGCGGGTCGCGAGCACCCGCTCCCGGTAGGGCTTGTACGAGTGCGTCTCGACCAGCACCGAGGGGCGGTTCCGGAGCGGGTAGTAGCCGGAGGAGTAGCGCGGCTGGCCCACCCAGGAGCTGAACCCTTTGGACGGGTCGTTCCCGTCCTTCAGGTCCACGTACGGGCCGTTCGCGTGGCCGGCCTTGGCCGTGGCCGCGAGCGCGGCCGGCAGATGGGCCTTCACCCAGGCATCGACCGGCGCCGCCAGTTGCGGGGCCTCGGGGTACGCCCAGGTGAGCACCCACGCGTGATCCACGCCGTCGGTCACGTGGTTGTCCACATGGAGATGGGGGCGCCAGTCGTTGACCAGGGCGGTCAGGGCCCGCGCCTCTTTGGACGCGATCTTCAGATGGTCGCGGTTCAGGTCGAGCCCCGCCGTCGTGGTCCGGAAGCCCATCCCCTTCTTCGGGCCGTCCTGGTTCGGGCGGTTCCACGGGGAGACCCGCTCGTGGCCGTCCACGTTGTAGATGGGGAGGATCACGAGCGTCGCCGCGTCCAGGAGCTCTTTGTGCTTGCCGAGCGCCAGGTCGCGCAGGATCAGGAGCGAGGCGTCCTTGCCGTCGATCTCCCCGGCGTGAATGCCGTTCTGGATGAGGACGATCGGCTTGCCGTTCTTCCGGGCCCTGCGGCCGGTGAAGGCCTTCTCCTTCGAAACGACCACGAACGGCATCGGCCTCCCCTCGCCCGAGCTGCCGTAGAAGCCCAGGTACATCTCGGGGAGGCGGGGCTGCAGTTTCTGGAGAAACGCGAGCGTCTCCTCATAGCTCGGCGTGGCCTCGAAGCCGGCCACCTCCGCGGGAGTCAGCCACTCCCGGGGAACGGCGTCTTCCGCCGCTCCGGCGGCGGCCGGCAGGAGGAGAGCCAGGAGCAGGATAGTCAGGGAACATACGCGATCGTGCATAAATCTCCTTCGAGGGGGTAAACTTTACCACTCTCATGCCCGAGTCCCATCGCGGCCCGCACCCGCCAGCCCGGGCCCTCACCACCCCGGCCCTCCTCTCCCAGGCCCCTCCCTGCCGCCGGGAGAGGAGGGAGCTTCAAACCATTTCTTTGCAAGCGCTCCCTCTCCCGGTCGGGGGGCGGGAGGCTGGGAGAGGGTTGGGGTGAGGGTCCGGGCGGCGAAGTTGTCTTGTCAGTAGTGGTACTACTGGCACAACCTGTGCACTCGCCCGAAAGTGGGATGGGAGGAGTGGAAACCCTCAGATCAGACCACAAGGAGAGGCGATGAGAGACAACCAATTTTCCCCGCGGACCTTCTTCCTCGGGGGGACTGCCTGTGCACTTCTTCTGATGATGCTTTCTTCCGGTGCCGCCCAGGCGGCCAGCCCGTCGTCCGGAACGGTTTCGCAGAGCTCGGCCCAGGCGAGCTGGACGGGCGGACCTGGACTCCCCACAGCCTCCGCCACCTGCGGCGGCCCGAGCAATACCGGCTGCGACAACTACAAGCTGACCGTCGTTCCACCCTCCTACGCTTTCAAGGTCGACATCACGCTGACCCCGAAGCCGACGGACGACTACGACCTCGAAGTCTACGGCCCGGACGGCGCGCTCGTCGGCAGCTCCGGAAACTCGGCCGGCGCGGCTGAGAAGGTGACCCTGAACAATCCCGCGGCCGGCGTCTACACCGTGAGCGCCTCGAACTTCGCGGCGATCCTGGCCTACAGCGCCACGGCCAAGATCGCCCAATTGCCGCCCCCGCCCGGCGCCTCCACGGAGAAGCCGCCGGTTTACACCACCTACGGGCCGCCGGAGGGAATGGGGGAGAGCGCGGGCGAGCCCACGCTCGGCGTCAACGAGAACACCGGGGCGGTGATGTACATCGCGATGACCGAGACCCTGAAGGCCGGCTTCGACGACTGCTCGTCTCCGGCCACCGCCACCTGGGAGGACGTGAGCACGACGCTGACATCGCTCGAGACCTTCGACCCGATCCTGTTCACCGACCAGAAGACGGGGCGGACCTTCGTGTCGCAACTCCTGCCGACCAAGCTGAGCCTGATGGCCTACACGGACGACGACGGCGCGACCTGGCACCCGAGCCAGGGGGCCGGTTTCAACTCCGGCGTCGACCACCAGAGCGTGGGCGGCGGCCCGTTCGCTCTGGGGCCGCTCGGGCCTCTCACCGACTACCCCAACATCGTCTACTACTGCTCGCAGGATGTCGCGCTCGCCCAGTGCGCGGCGAGCCTCGACGGCGGCCGGACCTTCGGGGTGGCGATGCCGATCTATAACCTCACCCAGTGCAATGGCCTCCACGGCCACATCAAGGTGGGGCCGGACGGCACGGCCTTCGTTCCCAACAAGAACTGCGGCGGCGAGCAGGGCCTCGCGATCTCGCGCGACAACGGCCTCACCTGGGGTGTCGCCCACGTTCCGGGAAGCACCGCGGGCGAGACCGACCCCTCGGTGGGGATTTCCACGGACGGCACGGTCTACTTCGGCTGGGCCAACGGAGACGGCCGTCCGTACGCGGCGGTCTCCAAGGACGGCGGCCGGACCTGGTCCCACATGCAGGACGTGGGCAAGTCCTTCGGGATCAAGAACAGCGTCTTTCCCGTGATGGTCGCGGGCGACGGCAACCGCGCGGCTTTCGCCTTCCTGGGCACCACCACCGCGGGGGCTGAGGTCTACGGCGAGGATCCGGACCTCCCGGCCGTCTGGCACCTCTACGTGGCCCACACCTACGACGGCGGCGCCACCTGGGTGACGGTCAACGCCACCCCGGGCGACCCGGTCCAGCGGGGCACCATCTGCACCGCCGGCACGGTCTGCGGCGGCACCCGGAACCTCCTCGACTTCATGGACGTGACCGCCGACGCCAAGGGCCGCGTGCTCGTGGGCTACGCGGACGGCTGCATCGGCGACTGCGTCACGGGCGGCCCCAACAGCGGAACATCGCGCGCCGCGATCGCCCGGCAGACCACCGGCAAGGGGCTCTACGCGCAGTTCGACCAGCCCCTCTCCGTGCCCGCGTCCCCCGCCGTCTCCGGATCGATCACAGGCGGCGTCGCCCACATCACCTGGTCGACGCCGGACGACCGCGGCACGCCGATCACCGGCTACCGCATCTACAGAAAGAGTGGGACGGGCCTCTTCGTGCAGATCCTGGGAGTCGCCGCGAGCGTCCACACGTTCGACGACCCCGTCCCGGCCGGGTCCACGTATTCCTACAAGGTCACCGCGGTAAACGCCCAGGGAGAGGGCGTGGCTTGCCGCGCCGTGTCCTTGTCGAACTGACGGTCTCCTCGCGCGAGCGGCGCAAGCCGTAATGCGCCTTTCCCCGGGGGTGTGCAAGCCATCATGCTCCCGGGTCTTTTTGTTTCTGCCGGACAATCTCTGCGGCGCGCGGGAAAGCTCCACGGCGTAGGAATTCTTGACGGGGCGCGGGAAAACTCCCCGAGCCGTGGGAATCTTTGACGGCGCGCGGGAAAACTCCGCGGCGCGTGGGAATTCTGGACGGTGCGCGGGAAAGCTCCACAGCGCGTGGGAATTCTTGACAAGGCACGGGAAAGCTCTGCGGTCCGTGGGAGTCCTTGACAGTCTGTGGGAGTCTTTGACGGCGTGCGGGAATGTTTGACAACTCGCGGGAAAACTCCGCAGCCCGTGGGAGTCTTTGGCGGAGCGCGGGAAAACTCCACGACCCGCGGGAATTCTTGATGGTGCGCTTGAAAGCTCCGCAAGCCGAGGGAGTCTTTGACGGGGCACGGGAAAACTCCACGAGTCGTGGGAATTCTTGACGGCGCGCTTGAAAACTCCGCGAGTGGTGGGAATTTTTGACGACGCGCTTGAAAATTCCACGACCCGCGGGAATTCTTGACGGGGCACAGGAAAACTCCGCAGGCCGTGGGAATTCTTGATAGGGCATGAGAAAACTCTGCAGGTCGTGGGAATCTTTGACAGCGCGCTTGAGAACTCCGCTGCCCGTGGGAATCCTCGATGGGACGCTTGAAAACTTCACGAGCCGTGGGGATTCTCCGCAGGTCACGTGAATTCTCCACGGCGCGCTGCAAAATTCTACGGGCCACGTGAGAATTCTACTGAATAGGTGGAATAGGTGCCTGGCTCTTCGTGAAGCCCGCTCATTTTCTCCCCTCGTCCCGGCGACTTTCGCGGGTAACCGGCCGCCGATTTGCCCGTCGAGAGTCGCTTTTCGAGAGACTGGCCTCGAATTCCTTTGAACCTGGGGACTTGAGAGGCGTGTCGGCGGCGCTCGGCGCACACCGATCCCTTTGGCCCGCGGACTGGGCCCTGATCCTGAGCTCTCCGAGGCTCGGGTGACGTCGTTCTTCAGCCTGCGACGAATGGCAGGGCCGGCGGGAAGCTGCCTGCCGGAAAGCAGGCGGTGCGGTCGCCTCGTCGGAGTTTTTCAGCGGCCTCCCGAAACGCTGCGACGAACCAGGCGTAGGACTGGTAGAGCGCCAGACGTGCCGCTTTGCTGGCGGCATGGACGAAGGGAGCCGGTGACTTGGCGATCTTTTCCGGACGGTGGTGAGGGTCCTGAGACAGAATCGCCTCGGGACCGAGAGTTGGAATTCCGGCTGCTTCTCGGGCCACGCCGGCTTCCTGTTCAATGTCCTCGATCAAGGTGCGGACGCGCTCGCGGTACTCCTCGGCTGGAAGGTGCTTCCAGCAGGGGAGGGGAGAGAGGACCAGATTCTCCTCAGTCGCATACTTCAGGCGGTCGAAGGCTTCTCCTCGGCGGCGGGCGGCGTATTCCTGCGAGCGATTGAACCAGTGTCCCGTCAGGGGCTCGCCGCCCAAGAGAGCGTGGACCGAGTGGACGCCGGGCCAGTCCTCCACCCGCTCGACGAGGTTTTCCTTGCAGCCTTGGGCGAGGACGTACTTGAGCACCTCCATCTGAGCGGCCTCCTCGTTGGTGACGAGGATCATCGTGTAGCGGTGCTCGAAGACGGGTCCGCTCCACTTGGTGAGGCGGTTGATCTCCCGGGCCAGCTTGGAGTTGGCGTACTCCATGAAATCTGAGACCTGCTGGGCGTTGTCGACGTCGAGCACGAGGTGCACATGGTTGGAGAGCACGGAGACACCGCAGACGCGGATCGGGTGGAGCCGCTGGGCTCGTCCGAGCACTCCGAGGACGATGTCGTTCAGATTCAGGCTCGGGGAGAAGAGGAACCGGCCCTGGACGGTCCGGCAGGTGACATGGGCGAGGGTGCCCTCCTCGGGCACGTAGCGAAGTTTTCTACTCATGCTTCTATAAAGACGGAAAGCCGCGCTCCCATCGCTCACCTTTTTTCGCGCGGAGGCTCTTCAGGGATGAGCCGCGTAGAATAGGTGAGCACCTTGTTGTTGGGATGAACCTGTAAGGTCCATCAGGTGTTGCCAACTGCGGCTTATAGTTGTGGAAATATCGACTTCTGGATCTCGGCAAGAGGGGTGGCGCCAATGCGATGCGATTCGGGGTCGTAACGGGGTACCTGGCACCTTGTCCGAGCTCTCCGAGGCTCGGGTGACGTCTTTCTTCAGCCTGCGACGAATGGCAGGGCCGGTGGGAAGCTGCCGGCCGGGAAACAGGCGGTGCGGTCGCCTCGTCGGAGTTTTTCAGCGGCCTCCCGGAAGGCCGCGACGAACCAGGCGTAGGACTGGTAGAGCGCCAGGCGGGCCGCTTTGCTGGCGGCATGGACGAAGGGAGCCGGCGACTTGGCGATCCTTTCGGGACGGTGGTGAGGGTCCTGAGACAGAATGGCCTCGGGGCCGAGAGTTGGAATTCCGGCTGCTTCTCGGGCCACGGCGGCTTCCTGTTCAATATCCTCGATCAAGGTGCGGACGCGCTCGCGGTACTCGTCGGCTGGAAGGTGCTTCCAGCAGGGGAGGGGAGAGAGGACCAGGGTCTCCTCGGTTGCATACTTCAGGCGGTCGAAGGCTTCTCCGCGGCGGCGAGCGGCGTATTCCTGCGAGCGGTTGAACCAGTGTCCCGTCAGGGACTCGCTGTGAAGAAGGGCCCGGACCGAGTGGACGCCA
>DATHUD010000985.1:0-2168 GCA_035462575.1 Thermoanaerobaculia bacterium
AGCGCCTCGCCGCCGCACAGAGCCCGCAGATCGGGATCGCCGGCCCAGCCGGAGTCGAGGAGCATCCGCCACGTCGCCGGGGTCGCCTGGAGCACCGTGGCCGCGGACTCGCGGAGCCGCGCGGCCAGGAGCGCGCCGTCCGCGGCCTCCTCCCGGCTGGCCAGCTCGACCGAGCCGCCCACCGTCAACGGAAGGAAGATCTCCAGAGCCGCGATGTCGAAGCTCAAGGAGGTCACGGCGAGCATCCGCTCCCCCGGAGAGAAGCCCGGAGCCCGGCGCATGGACGCGAGGAAATTCACCAGCGCCCGGTGGGGGACGCCCACTCCCTTGGGACGGCCCGTGGAGCCCGACGTGTAGAGCACGTAGGCGAGCTGGCGGTCGTCCGCGGGCCCCGGGCCGCCGGGCAGGCCGCCGTCGATCGGGTCGCTGTCCAGGCAGAGGACCGCGGTCCCGGGAGCCGCGGGGAGCGCCGCGCGCAGGCTTGTCTGGGTGATCAGCACCTGCGGCACCGCATCTTCCAGCACGAAGGCCAGCCGCTCGCGCGGGTAGTCGGGATCGAGCGGCACGTAGGCGGCCCCAGCCTTGAGCGCGCCCAAAAGGGCGGCGACCATGTCGAGAGAGCGGTCGAGGGCCACGCCGACGAGGCTCTCCGGAACGCAGCCCATCCGCCGCAGGTGCCGCGCGAGCTGGCTGGCCCGGGCACAGAGCTCGGCGTAGGTGAGGGCCTCCTCGTCGAAGACGACGGCCGGCAAGTCCGGCGTGCGGGCCGCCTGGGCCTCCACCAGCTCGTGCAGGAGGAGCCCCGGGGAGCGCGGCACCGCCGTGTCGTTCCACTCGGCGAGCACCTGGTGGCGCTCCGCCTCGCCGAGCAGCGGCAGCTCCGCGACCGGCCCCTCCGCCCCGGCCATCGCGGCGAGCACGCGGTCGAAGTGCCCGGCCAGGCGGTCGACGGTCGCGGCGTCGAACAGGTCGGCGTCCCATTGGAAGGAGACGGCGAGCCCGGAAGGCAGCTCGGCCGCGGTCAGGGAGAGGTCGAGCTGGGCCGCGGGAGGCGCGAGCGGGAGCGACTCCAGGGTGAGCCCTCCCGGCCCTCCGATACTGAGCCGCACGCCCGGCACGCCCACGGCAAAAGCCGCGAGCGCGGCCAGCTCCGGCGCCGGGGACTTCTCGTAGGTCAGCATCGCCGCGACCAGAGGCGGCCGGCTCGGGTCGCGCTCGGGCTGCAAGCGCTCGGTCATCAGGGCGAAGGGGAGATCCTGGTGCGCCAGCGCGTCGAGCACCGTGCCGCGCGTCCGCGCCATCAGCTCGCCAACCGTGGGGTTTCCGGAGAGGCCGGCGCGCAGAGGCACCAGGTTGACGAAGTAGCCCACCACCTCCGCCCACTCGCGGGAGGACCGGCCGGCCATGGGGGCGCCGGTGAGGAATTCCTCCTGGCCGCTCCAGCGGGAGAGCACGGTCTGCCAGGCGGCGAGCAATGCGACGAAGGGCGTCGAGCCGTGGGCCGCGGCGAGCCGGTGGACCGCCTCCGCCCGCTCCGGCGAGGGAGGGAGCGTCCGCGAGCCGCCGCACAGGGATTGCACCGGGCGCCGCGGCCGGTCGGTCGGCAGGTCGAGCTGCGGCGTCCCGGCCAGGCGCTCCCGCCAGTGCTCCCACAGCCGCTCGCCCGCGGGGCTTTCGAGCATCCGCTCCAGCCGGTGGGCGAAGTCCGTGTACAGGGCAGCGGGCGGCATCGGGGCCTCCCCCGCCACCAGCGCCCCGAGCTCGCGGGCCAGCACGGCCATCGACCAGAAGTCAGCCGCGACGTGGTGTACGGCGAAAGCGAGGAAGGCGTCGCCGCCGCGCCGCAGGAGGACCGCCCGCAGAAGCGGGCCGGCCGCGAGGTCGAAGGGCCGGTACGCCTCCGCGTGCAGCCGCGCCTCGACCTCCGCGTCGCTCCAGCCATCCGCTTCCACGACCTCGAAGGCCGCCTCGGCCCGCTCCGCCACCCGCTGCACCGGGCCGCCGGGCGTGTCGGCGAACGTGGCGCGCAGCATGGGGTGGCGGTCCACCAGCGCCTCCAGCGCGCGGCCCAAGGCTTCGGGAGAGGAGCCGATGAGCCGCGCCGCACCCGCGATGTTGTAGGCGGAGCTCTCCGGCGCCAGGCGGTTCAGGAACCAGAGCGAGCGCTG
>DATHUD010000986.1:0-7153 GCA_035462575.1 Thermoanaerobaculia bacterium
GAGCTGAAGGTGGGGGACCGCCGGGCCGCGGGTTGCGCCGCGCTCCCCTGCGAGGCCGAGGTGGACCTGGGCCGCCGTGTCCGCGCCCAGACCCTGGAGGCGGTCGCCTACGCCGCGGACGGCCGCGAGCTCGCGCGGGACGCGGTCCGGGTGAACGACCCGGGCGAGGACTTCCGCATCCGCATCCTCGAGCCCGCCGGGGGCAAGGTGGAGGGCGCGGTGGACGTGGCGGCGGATGTGCGCGTCCCCACCTCGGGCAAGCTCGACCGGGTGGAGCTCTTCTGGAACGACCAGCTCGTGGCCACCCTCTACGCCCCGCCCTTCCGGCACCGGATCGTGATCCCCCGCGACCGCCCTTCCGGCTATCTGCGGGTCGCGGCGCGCCTCGAAGACGGCTCGACGGCCGAGGACGCGGTGACCGTGAACTCCTCCGGGCTGGGGGAGAGGGTGGACGTCCGGCTGACCGAGCTCTACGTGGTGGTGACGGACGCCGCGGGCAAGCCCGTCCAGGGTCTCTCCCGCGAGGCCTTCCACGTGCGCCAGGACGGGCGGGATCAGGAGATCGCGAGCTTCGAGAACGCGGGCGACCTGCCGCTCACCGTGGCGCTCGCCATCGACTCGTCCGCCAGCATGTTCCTGAAGCTCCCCAAGGTGCGGGACGCCGTCGCTTCGCTCCTGGACGGCGGCCTCTCCGAGAGGCGCGACCGGGCCCTCCTGGTCGACTTCGACACCGAGCCCCGCCTCGTCCGCCCGGTGACGCGCGATCTGGGGGCGGTCTCCTCCTCCCTTGGCGTGCTTTCGGCCGACGGCGGCACGGCGCTCTGGGAGGCGATCTCCTTCTCGCTCACCCAGCTCCAGGGGCTCTCCGGCCGCAAGGCCCTGGTCGTCTATTCGGACGGCATCGAGGAGGGAAGCCGGATCTCCTACCGGGACGTCCTCTCCCTCGCCCGCAAGACCAAGACTCCGGTCTACCTGATCGTGGCCAACCCCCGCGCCGCCCGGGGGGAGGACGGCGGCTTCCTCGAAGAGCCCATCTCCGAGCGCCTCGGCCGCCTGGCCGAAGCCACGGGCGGCAAGCTCTACTTCGCCCTTCCGGACCAGGACCTCTCGGCCGTCTACCAGGAGATCCTCTCGGAGCTGCGGAGCCAGTACGTCCTCACCTTCTACCCGAAAGACGCCGTCTCGGGAGCCCGGCGGGACGTGAAGGTCGAGGTGGAGGGGCGGGGATTCACCGCGCGGACGATGAGCGGGGTCCAGGCGCGGCCCTAGTGCCGCGCCGCCCCCGCGGGCTCGCTCTCCGGCGGCAGGGTCACCCCGCTCTTCCTCCGGAACAGGCCGCGGAGCTTCTCGCGCCACTCCACCAGCACCTCGTAGACGGTGGGGATCACCAGGAGCGTCAGGAACGTCGAGGTGATCGTGCCGCCGATCACCGCCCGGCCCAGGGGGGCACGGAAGTCGGCGCCCTCGCCCACTCCCAGGGCGACGGGGATCATGCCGGCGATGAGCGCCACGGTCGTCATCATGATGGGCCGCAGACGCACCCGGCCCGCCTCGATGAGCGCTTCGCGCAGCGGCATCCCCGCCTCGTGGTTCCACTTCGCGAAGTCGATCAGGAGGATGGCGTTCTTGGCCACGATCCCCATCAGGAGGATCACCCCGATCAGGCTCATGATGTTGAGCGTATCCCCCGTGATGATGAGGATGAGGACCACGCCCACGAGCGAGAGCGGAAGCGACAGGAGGATCGCGAGCGGGTCCAGGAACGAGCCGAACTGGAGGACCAGGATGAAGTACATGAGCATCACGGCGAGCGCCAGCGCCTGCAGGACCTTGGTGAACACGTCGTTCTGATCCTCGACCTCGCCCCCCTGCGACAGCTCGACGCCGGGCGGGAGCTGGATCTTGCGGATGCGGGCGTTGACGTCTCCCGACACCTCGGAGAGCGAGCGCCCCTCGGTGTTGGCGCCTACGGTGATCACCTTGTCGCGGTCCAGATGCTCGATCTCGGCCGGCCCGAGCGACTGGCGGATCGTGGCGACCTGGCCCAGGGGGATCGTCGACGGGATGCTCGCAGTGGTCCCCGGGCCTCCGGCGGGAGCGCTGCCGCCCACGACGAGCGGGAGCTGCGCGAGGTCGGTCACGTTGCGGCGCGCCTCGGGAGCGAGGCGGACGGTCACGTCCCGCGTCTTGCCCAGGGGATCGACCCAGTCTCCCGCGTCGATGCCCGCGAACGCGGGGCGCAGAGACTGGGCGATCTGGCCGACGGTCAGGCCGAGCGATCCGGCGAGCCCGCGGTTCAGCGTCACTTCCAGCTCCGGCCTCTGCTCGCCGGTCGAGAGGTCCACGTCCGTGGCGCCGGGCACCTTCCGGACCTCCTCCAGGATCTGCCGGGCGGCGATCTCCAACTGCCCCATGTTCTCGCCGCGCACCTGGATCTGGAGCTGCTTCCTGCCCCCTCCGGGCCCCCCCTCCGAGATGTAGGCCGTGACGCCGCCGATCCGCCGGATCTCCTTGCGGATGACGCGGCCGAGCTCCTGCTGGGAGATGTCCCGGTCCGCCTTGGGGTGCAGCTTGAGGTAGACGCTGCCGGAATCCACTCCGCCCGAGCCGTCGCTGCTGCCGATCGTCGTGTAGGTATAGGCGACCTCCGGGTGGGTGCGGGCGATCGCGGCGATCTCCCGCGCCTTGATCTCCGAGTACTCGAGGTTCGAGCCCGGCGGCGTCTCGAGCGAGAGGTTGATCTCCGAGCGGTCGCTCTCGGGGATGAAGCCGCCGCCGCCGAAGAAGACCTGGAGGGCGATCGCCCCGACGAAGGACGCGGTGACGATCGCGAAGACCGCCAGCCGGTGGTCGAGCGCCCAGGCGATGACCCGCTTGTAGCGCTCGGCCTGGTTGTCGAACCAGCGGTTGAAGCGGTCGAGGGCGCGGGCGATCGGGTTCTTCCTCTGGTGCCCCTCGGTCTGCGGGTCGGGCCAGTAGGCCGAGAGCATCGGGTCGAGCGAGAAGGAGACGAAGAGCGACACGAGCACCGAGCAGGCGAGCGTCAGGGCGAACGGCTTGAACCACTGCCCGGAGATCCCCTGCATGAAGGCGATCGGCACGAACACGGCCACGATCGAGAAGGTCGTGGCGGCCACGGCGAGCGCGATCTCGCGCGTCCCCTCGTGCGACGCCGTGACGTGGTCCTTGCCCATCTCGATGTGGCGCACGATGTTTTCGCGCACCACGATGGCGTCGTCGATCAGGATGCCGATCGCGAGCGAGAGGCCGAGGAGCGACATCGTGTTCAGGGTGAAGCCGAAGGCCCAGACCGCGATGAACGAGGAGAGCACGGAGACCGGCAGCGCGAGGCCCGTGATCACGGTCGAGCGCCAGGAGTTCAAGAACAGGAAGACGACGAGGACGGTCAGGATCGCCCCTTCGATCAGCGCCTCTTCGACGTTCCTGACTGATTGGTGCACCCGCTCGCCCGCGTCGCGCACCACCTGGAGATCCACCCCCTGGGGGAGGGTCTTCTCGATCCGCGCGACCCGGGTCTTGACCGCGTCGGCCACGCTCGTGGTGGACGCGCCCTTGGATTTGGTGATGTCGATGCCCACGGCGTCGGCGTCGTTGTACAGGGCGCGGGAGCGCTGCTCGGCCGTGCCGTCCACCACGTCGGCCACCTGCCCCAGGCGGATGAGCTGGCCGCCGCGGCCGGTCACCACGAGCTGCTCGAACTGCTCGGGGCTCTCGATCCGGCCGCGCAGGCGGATCGCCTGTTCGGAGAGGTCCCCTTCGACCCGTCCCACCGGAGTCGCCAGGTTCTGCGCCTGCACGGCCTGAACGACCTGCCCCACGGTGACGCCGGCCGCGGCCAGGTCGGCCGGCCGCACGTTGACCGAGATCTCGCGCTCGACTCCGCCCGCCACGGTGACCTGGGCCACGCCGTTGATGCCGCGCAGCTCGCGGGTGATCCCCGGATCGGCGAGGAGCGTGAGCTCGGCCGGGCTCATCGTCTGCGAGGAGAGGACGAGGGAGACGATGGGGATGTCGGCCGGATCGAACTTGCGGAGGATCGGCTCTTCCATCTCGGCCGGCAGGTCGTTCCTGATGCTCGAGATCGCGTCGCGCACGTCCTGGCTCGCCTGGTCCGGCTCTTTGCTGAACTCGAACTGCACGATGACCTGGGCGAAGCCGTCCAGCGAGGTGGAGGTGATCTCGTCCACCCCGGAGAGGGCGGAGAACGCCTCTTCCATGGGCTCGACGATCTCGCGCTCGACCTGCGTGGGGTTGGCGCCGGGGTAGGGGACCGCCACGAACACGATCGGGTTCGTCAGGTCCGGGAACTCGTCGACCTCGAGGTTGACGAGCGCGAAGATGCCGAAGATGACGAGGATCAGCATCGCCACGATGGTGACGATGGGGCGTTTGATCGCGAAATCCGAAATGGTCATAAAACCTGCGCCAGCCTTTCCACCTGCTGCTGGACCGCCGGAGCGAGGCGGACCGGAGTCCCCGGCGCGATCTCCTGGGCGCCGCCCCGGAGCACGACCTCGCCGGCCTGGACCCCGCGGACGACCTCGACCCGCTGCTCCCGCTCGTCCTCGATCCCCAGCTCGACGTCCACCCGCGCGACCTTGCCTTCGCGGACCACGAGCACGGCCGGCCGCTGCATGCGACGGTCGATGGCGGCCGTGGGCACGGTCAGCCCCGTGCGCGACTGGCTCGCGACCCGTCCCTCGGCGAACAGGCCGGCCACGAGCGCGTTGCCGGGATTGGGGATCTCGGCGTAGACCCGTACCTGCCGGGTCGCCGGGTCGGCCGCCGGGTTGATCCGGGTGATCTCCCCTTCGAACGCGCGGCCCGGGTAGCCGTTCACGGTGAACTGGACGGGCGCCCCCACGCGGAGGGCCCCGATCTGCTCGGCGGGCACGGACGCTTCGAGCTCCAGGCGCGACGGATCGACCACCGTGTAGATCGCCGTGCCCGGCTGGACCACGTCGCCCGCCGAGGCCGGCTTCTCGCTCACCACCCCGGAGATCGGAGCGGTGACCCGCGTGTAGCTGAGCTGCTTTTCGGCCGAGGAGAGCTGCGCCCGCGCCTGGGCGAGCGAGGCCCGGGCCGTGGCCACCGACTGGATGGCGGTCTCGACGTTGCGCTCGGCCACGGCGCCGGCCTCGGCGAGCACGCGCTGGCGCTCGGCCTCGCGCTCGGCGAGAGAGAGATTGCTCCGCGCCTGCTCGACCGCCACCTGGGCCGAGGTGTAGGTGTCGCGCAGGGAGAACGCGTCGATGCGCGCGAGGAGCTCGCCGCGGCGGACCGGCTCGCCCGGCTCGGCATAGGTTTCGAGGATCGAGCCCGCGAGCTGGGCGCGGACCGTGGCCTGCTCTTCGGCCGCCAGGCTCCCCGAAAGCGACGGGCCGGTCTGCACCTCGGCGCGGACGACAATCGCGATGTCCGCCGGACCCAGGACGATCTCGGGCGGCGGCGCGGGCTCTTCGCTCTGGTCCCGGCCGCAGCCGGAGAAGGGAAGCGCGGCCAGAAGAGCGGCCGCGAGGATCGTGGTCTTGCGCAAAATCATTGTTGTCCCCCGAACCCGGTCGTGCCGGGCACCGTGGTGGCCGGCGTCTGCTGCTGTTGCTGTTGGATGGGCTGGGATGGTTGAACCAGCGCGGCGCCTGCCGCGAGCGAGAGCGGCAGCTCGTCCAGAAGGGAGAGCCGGGCTCGGGCCACCTGGACGTCCCGCAGGGCGCGCGCCCGGTTGACCTCGGCTTGCTCCAGGAGCAGGCGGGAATCGGTGAGCTCCAACTGGCTCGAGATCCCCTCGCGGTAGCGGAGCTGGGCGATCTCGTAGGCTCGCCGGGCCTGTTCCACGGTCGCCGTGTTGCTCGTGAGGGCCGCCTGCGCCTCGGAGAGGTCGTTCAGAGCGACCCGGGCGTCGAGCTCCGCGGCCTCGCGGGTCTGCTGCAGGCGCGCCCGGGCCTCCGAGAGGGTCCCCCGAGCCGCCAGGACGGTGCCGCGGATGCGTCCGGAGGTGAAGATCGGGATGTTCAGGTTCAAGGCGACCGTCCAGTCCTCCCGGAAGTCGCCCGGATCGGGGACCCCGCTCTCGGGGTAGGCCACCGGCGCGTAGCGGGAGGAGAGATAGACGGCGGGGAGGCGCTCGGCCTGCGCCTCGGCGACCTGGGCCTCGCTCGCCCGCACGTTCTCCTCGGCCTGGATCACCGGAGTCCGCCGCTCGGGCGAGAGGTCCGCCCGCTCCGCGAACTGCTCCGGGAGAGCCTCGACCGGGGTGGTCAACTGGAGCTCGTCGTCGAGCGGCACGTTCAGGAGCTGCTTCAGGCGCAGATAGGCCTCGGTCCGCTCGGTGCGGCGCTCGAGCACCACCGGGATCTGGTTGTCCCGGGAGACCCGGGCCCGCAGCACGTCGAACTCCGCCTGGGCCCCCACCTCTTCGCCCACCTGGGTCTGGCGGAGGATCTCCTCGGTCTGGCCGAGGGCCGACTCGGAGATCTCGACGAGCCGGTCCCCCAGGAGGGCGTCGAAATAGCTCTGGGTGACGTCCAAGAGCGTCTCCGCCCGGGCCGAGACCACGTCGAGCTCCGCCGCCCGCCGCCGCGCCTCGGCCGCGCGGTTGCGGGCGAAGACCCCGCCGTCGAACACCATCTGGTTCAGGGTGAGCCCCAGCGTGTACTGGTTCGCCCGGCCGAAGGGGAGGTCCCCCAGGTCGGCGCCGTCCTCGCCCCCGTCCGGCGGCCCTCCGAAGCTGATGTCCTGGAACTGGGACCGCAGCGTCCGCGTGTAGTTGGCCGAGCCCGCGACCTGCGGGAAGAGGCCGCTTCGCGCCACCGTCTCGTTGCCCACGGCCCGCATCACGCCCGCCTCGGCCACCCACACCGTCTCGCTCTCGCCCGCGGCGATCCGCAGGGCATCGTCCAGAGAGAGGACGATCGTGCGGCGGGCCGGCTCCTGGCCCGCCAAGGGGAGGGCGGCGAGAAGGACCGCCGCCATGATGGATGAGATTTTTTCGATTCGGTTCAAACCTGGAGCCCCGCTCGCTTTGTATGTCTTGCCCGTTTCGCCTGGCTGGAGTCCTGCGGATGGACTGCCCCCGCGCATCACACGGGGGGAGGGAGTTGCGAGGAAGATGCCAACCACCCACCCGGCCCTC
>DATHUD010000987.1:0-12728 GCA_035462575.1 Thermoanaerobaculia bacterium
CTCCCTCTCCTAAAGGAGAGGGAGAGAAAAGCAAACCCGACAAACCGGAGCCCCTCTCCTTGAGGAGAGGGGTTGGGGTGAGTTCGCAGGCCACGGCGGCCCCATTTGCATAGCAGCAGGAGGGAGACGGCTCGCGGCCGAGACGGGTGGGGGCGCCCTCTCCCGGGGGCGGACGGGAGGCTGGGAGAGGGTCGGGGTGAGGGCCCGGGCAGAGCTGCAGTCCGGCAAATCAGCCCTGGAGCTCGCGGATGAGCTCTTCGAGCCGGGCCCGCTCGGCGGGGTCGGGCTCGAGCGAGAGGGCGCGGCGGAAGCAGCGCAGCGCCGCGGGGTGATCCTGAAGCTCGTAGTAGTAGATGGCGCCCGCCGTCTTCCAGAGGTCGAGCCGGCCGGGCTGAAGCCGCAGGAGCTGCTCGTAGAGCTGCGCCGCCTCCTGGTGCCGGCCGAGCTGGTAAGCGGCCCGGGCCGCGCCCTCAAGGGGGACGGGGTCGGTCGGGGCCCGGCGCGCCGCCTCCCGGAAGTCGGAGAGCGCGTCCGCCAGGCGGCCGGACTCGGCCCGGGCCAGGGCCCGCTCCAGGTAGACGCCCGGGGTCCGGCTCCCGGCGGCCACGGCGGCGTCGAGCACGGCGACCGCCTCGTCCCGCCGGCCCCGCTGGCGCAGGAGCTGCGCCAGGCCCGCCGCCGCGTCCGCGTGGGAAGGGTCCAGCTCCAGGGCGCGGCGGAGCTCTTTTTCCGCCTCGTCCTTGCGGCCGAGCCTCCGGAGGACGCTTCCGGCGGAGGCCGCGGGGCTCGCGTCCTCCGGTCTCTCCCGGCTGGCCAGCCGGTAGGCGTTCAGGGCCGAATCGAGCCGCCCGGCCTGCTCCAGGCAGAAGCCGGCCATGGAGAGCGCGGGCACGTTGTGGGGATCGCGCTTGACGACGCCCAGGAGCTCCGGGAGGGCCGCGGAGCATTTGCCCTGCTGCACGGCCTCGGAGGCGCGGTGGAGGTCGACCGCCACTTCGAGCATGGCCCGCGGATCGGGCAGGCTCGGGGCCACGGTGCCGCCCGGGCCGCCTCCGGCGTAGCCGAGGCTCTCCAGGGCCTTCCTCTCTTCCTCGGAGAGCGGGCTCGCGGAGCGTACCGTGGGCTCGGGCTTCTCCCCCATCTTCCCCAGGAGACCGGTGAGCCGCTGGTCCCAGGACTTCGCGGCCTGGGCCTGCCGCGGCGCGAGGTCCGTTTCCTCTTCCGGATCTGTCGCCAGGTCGTAGAGGGCTCCCTTCGGCCAGCGGATGTAGAGGGCGCGGTCGGTCGAGAGCGCGCGCGGCGGGTACCACTTATAGGCGAAGAACGGCAGGAAGCTCTCGCTGTAGCTCGTGCGGTCGCAGCGCGTGGGCAGCGGCAGGAGCCCCCGGCCGTCGAGCCCCTGGGGCACGGGCGCTCCGGCCAGGGCGAGGAGCGTGGGGGCGAGGTCCGCGGTGCGCACGAGGCAGTCGCTCGTCTTGCCTGCGGGCACGCCGGGGCCGGCGAGGAGGAGCGGCACCCGCCGGGCTCCATGGTGAAGGAGGAGGCCGTGCTGCTCCTCGCCGTGCTCGCCCAGCATCTCTCCGTGATCCCCCACCACGGCCACGGTGACGTCCTTGGGCAGCCCGGCGAGGAGCTTGCCGATCTGCTCGTCCATATAGGCGATCTCGCCGTCGTAGAGCCGGTGCGGGCCGGCCGCGCGGTCGGCGAAGCGCGAGGGGGGGCGGTATTCGTCGTGCGGGTCGAAGTAGTGGACCCAGAGGAAGAACGGAGCGCGGAGCTTGCCGGCGGCGGCGAGCGCCGCGGCGGTGGTCTCCTCGGCCGTGCGCTCGGCGACCTCGGTGCCGGCCGCGTAGCCCGCTTCCAGGTCGTCGTCGTAGAGGCGGAATCCCTGGTCGAGGCCGTGCCGGCGGGCGAGGACCACGGCCGAGACGACCGCCGCGGTGTCGTACCCGCGGGCGGCCAGGCGCTCGGTCACGGTCTCGACCTTCGGAGGGAGGACGAAGGTGCCGTTGTCGCGCACGCCGTGCCGGGGCGGGTAGAGCCCGGAGAGAATCGTCGCGTGGCTCGGCAGGGTGATCGGCGCGGCCGTGTCGCAGCGCGCGAAGCGGGTGCCCCGGGCGGCGAGCGCGTCCAGGTTCGGGGTGCGGGCGTGCGGCCAGCCCCAGGCCCCCAGGTGGTCGGCCCGGGTGGTGTCGAGGGTGATAAGGACCAGGTTGCGCGCCGCAGGGGGCTTCGCAGGAGCCGCCGCCAGAGAGGCGGGGGCCAGCGCGAGGAGAAAGGCGAGGCCGAGCCGCGGGAGGGTGGCTCGTTTTTTCCGGGTTCCTGCACCCTTCTTTGTGAGCACCCCTTTATCGCAGCTCATCCGCGCTCTCGGAGCGCACCCAGGGAGGAAGAGCTTTGCCGTCATTGCTGGCCAGGCAGTATATCAGCCTGTCCCTGCGCGGCCCTCCGCGCGTCCGCCCCATCGGACCCGGAACGGCTTTCAATTCCCTGAAAACTGATTTTTTCTAAACGACACGATTGATTCATCCCTCAAGGAGGGGAAGAGACTCTATGAGCATGAAGACGCGTCTGCTGCCGATCACCCTTTTGCTGATCGGCGTTCTGGCCGGCCTGCCCGGTGTGGCGACCGCCCAGGTGATCAAGGAGCCGATCGAATCGCTGGACGGCCTCGCTTTCCTGAGCGACCGCCTGAAGGCCACGGAGACCAACGAGCCGATCGAGGACGCCGACAGCTCCCTCGAAGCCGAGGTCCGGAACGGCTGGGCCGGGTTCAAGCTGCAGGCCGGCGGCGAGTGGAATGCCCACGTCGACCGGCGGAACGGCAAGATCGAGCTCGCCGAGGGGAGCGGCATTCCGTGGGTGCCCGGCCGTGGCAACGGCCTGGCCAAGAAGAATGTCGACCTCGCGACGGTCGAGGGCATCGCGCGCGGCTTCCTGCCGCGGGTGGCCCATCTTCTCGGAGTCGACGCCAAATCGCTGGTCTTGAACCAGGGGCGCTCGGGGCAGCCCGGCGAAGGCGTCTGGTTCATCGATTTTGACGTGATCCTGGACGGGATTGCCGTCGAGGGAGCGCGGGTGGTCTTCCGCGTGAACCATGGAAACCTGATTCAATTCGGCACCGAGAACCTCCCTTCGTCCCACGTGCCGGTCCCCAAGGC
Source organism: Thermoanaerobaculia bacterium (assembly GCA_035462575.1). Taxonomy (GTDB): domain Bacteria; phylum Acidobacteriota; class Thermoanaerobaculia; order Multivoradales; family UBA5704; genus DATARR01. The sequence goes on from DATHUD010000987.1 coordinate 3,162, forward strand.
CAAGCTGACGCGGGACGAGGCTCTCGCCATCGTTTCCGATTTCATCGGCGGGTTCCACGCCACCGACTCTTTCGTTGACGCCGGATCCCTCCGCCTGCTGCCGGTCGCCGAGGACGACCGGAGCTCCGGCGAAGGCTTCGCCTTCGGCCGCGGCCGCGGCCTCGTGGCCGCCTGGCAGATCACCTTCCGCCGCGACGGCGAGGGCGGCACCTGGCAGGCCCGGGTGGATGCCAAAACCGGCGAGGTCCTCTCGCTCGCGGACATCAACGACTACGCCCAGGCCACGGGCGGCGCCAAGATCCTGGGCACCGCGACCACCCTGCCGATGCCCTTCACCAACCTCTCGACGGGCGGCTTCACGAACGCCGCGGGCGTCTACTCCTTCGGCGGCGGCGCGCTCACCTCGAGCCTTTCGGGCCAGTATGTCCGCATCGTGGACAACTGCGGCTCGATCTCGCTGCCGGCCAACGCCACCACGGGCGACCTCGCCTTCGGCACCTCGACGGGGACCAACTGCACCACCCCGGGCGTGGGCGGCGCGGGCAACACCCATTCGGCGCGCACCCAGTTCTACCACGTCAACCGCGCCAAGGAGGCCGCGCGCGGCTGGCTGCCGTCGAACACCTGGATCAATTCGCAGCTCACGGTCAACGTCAACATCAACCTGACCTGCAACGCCTTCTGGAACGGCTCGACGATCAACTTCTACCGCTCGGGCGGCGGCTGCGGCAACACGGGTGAGATCGAGGGCGTCTCGCTCCACGAGTACGGCCACGGCCTCGACAGCAACGACGGCAACGGCGGATCGCCCGACCGGGGCACCGGCGAGACCTACGGCGACTGGACCGCGGCGCTCGCGACCCACAGCTCCTGCATCGGCCCCGGCTTTCTGACCAGCAACTGCGCCGGCTACAGCAACGCCTGTACCTCCTGCACGGGCGTGCGCGACATCGACTGGGCCAAGCACGTGGGCAACCTGGCGCACACGGCGAACAACTTCATCCGCACCAACTGCCCGGCGAGCTCCACCTACCGGGGCCCCTGCGGCAAGGAAGGGCACTGCGAGTCCTACGTCTCGTCCGAGGCCCTGTGGGATTTCGTGAACCGCGACCTGCCGAGCCCCGGCTCGGGCACGGCGTGGGCGATCGCCGACCGCCTCTGGTACCTCTCGCGCTCGACGGCCACCGCGGCCTTCGCCTGCACCGCGGGCACGACCTACACCTCGAACGGCTGCAACACCGGGTCGCTCTGGAAGACGATGCGCGCCGTGGACGACGACGACGGCAACCTGTCGAACGGCACGCCCAACTCGGCGGCCCTCTACGCCGCCTTCAACCGCCACGGCATCGCCTGCACCACGGACGCCGGGGCGAGCACCAGCTTCCGCGGCTGCACCCAGCCGGCCGTGCCGACGCTCTCGCTCGCGAGCGCGAGCAACCAGGTGACGGCCTCGTGGACGAATTCGGGCACCGGCGTCGTCTACGACGTCTACAAGAACGAGCGCGGCTGCAACTCCGGCTTCATCAAGGTGGCCAACAACGTCTCCGGCACCTCGTACACGGACAGCGCCGTGGCCAACGGCTTCACCTACTACTACCAGTTGGTGGCCCACCCCTCGGCGAGCGAAGCGTGCGGCGCCTCTCCCACGACCTGCCTCTCGGTGACGCCCACGGGCGGCGGCTCCTGCACGCCTCCGGCGGCCCCGACCGGCTTGACCGCCACGGCCGCCTCGGCTTCCCAGATCAACCTCTCCTGGTCGGCCGTCTCCGGCGCCACGGAGTACCGGATCTACCGCGCCACCACCTCGGGCGGCCCGTACACCCAGGTCGGCACGTCGACGACGACCTCGTTCTCGAACACCGGCCTTTCGTGCAACACGGCCTATCACTACGTGGTCCGCGCCTTCTCGGGCTGCGAGTCGGTCAACTCGGCGCAGGCTTCGGCCACCACCGGCACCTGCACCGGCACCTGCACCACCTCCACGCTCTACACCAACACCTTCGAGACCGGCACCGGCCTCGCCGGCTGGACGACCGGCACCTTCCTCGCCGGCGGCAGCGCCGTCGACTGGCGCGGCATCCAGACCTGCACGGCGAGCTCCGGAACCAAGATCTTCCGTTTCGGCAACACCGGCTGCACCACCGACTACGGCAACAACCGCTTCGCCTACGCGCAGCCCAACGGCGCGGCCGGCATCGTGGTGCCGGCCGGCTCGACCACGTCGCGGCTCACCTTCGCCCACCGCCGGGCGTTCGAGACCGGCTATGACGGCGGCACGCTCGCGATCTCTCTGGACGGCACCAACTACACCTACGTGCCGGGCTCGGCGATCCTGAGCGGCACGACCTACAACGGCACGGTGGCCGCCGACTGCCCGCCGGCGGGCGCGGCGGGAGCCTCGATCTTCACCGGCACGGCGACCACGTTCGGCACCACCACGGTGGACCTGGACGCCGCCTGCAACGCCGTGGCCGGCAACACCGGCGGCTGCGCCGGCAAGACGGTCCGGATCGCCTTCACCTCGATCACCGACTGCGGTGTGACGGGCGACGGCTGGTTCCTCGACAACGTGAACGTGACGGCCTGCACGCCGTAACCGGTCCCTGCTGCACGGAAAAGGCCCCCTTCCGGAGTCCGGGAGGGGGCTTTTTTCATTCTCCGGCTCGTTTCCACGCCCGCCGTGCACCCTCGCTTGTAGTGGTCGACGTTGTTTCCGCTTCCCGCGGTCCTCCCCTCCCCGGCCGACGGCTTGCCGGCACGCCCTTCCCGCGGCTGTGCTGTACGGCAGCGCGCGTCCCTTCCATTTCGTTCCCAAGGAGACCGGAGACTCATGAAATCAGAAACGCGTCTTCTCCCGACGATCCTCCTCGCGGCCACCCTGGTGGCGCTCCTCCCCGGCGCCGCGGCCGCCCAGGTCATCAAAGAGCCCAACGATCCGCTGGACGCCCTGGCGTTCTCCGAGGAAGGGCTCTCCCCCCAAACCGTCGCCGAGCCGATCGAGGACGTCGAGGCCGCCGTGGAGCCCGAGGTCCGCAACGGCTGGGCCAACTTCCGGGCCCAGGAGAGAGGGGAATGGAAGGCCCACGTGGACAAGAGGAACGGCCGGATCGACTTCGCGGAAGGGGCGGGAGTCCCCTGGATCCCCGGCCGCGGCAACGGGCTGACCCGCGAGGACGTCGCCGCCCACCTGGGTGACCGGAAGAAGCCGGACCTCACCGCTCTCGAAAGCATTGCGCGCGGATTCCTCCCCCGGGTGGCCCACCTCCTGGGCGTCGATCCCCGGTCGCTGGTGCTGAACCCGGGGCGCTCGGGCCAGGTCGCCGACCATTTCTGGAATGTCGATTTCGACGTGACGAGAAACGGCCTCGCGATCGAAGGCGCGCGGGTGGTCTTCCGGGTAGGGAACGGCAACCTGATCCAGTTCGGCACCGAGAACCTGCCGCCGGCCCACGCTCCGGCGCCTCCGGCGCGAGTGAAGAAGGAGGCGGCGCTGTCGGCCCTCGCGGCCTACATCGGCGGGTTCCACGCCGGGGACCTGTTCCTCGACTCCGGCTCGCTCCACCTGCTGCCCGCCACCGTCACCGACAACCGCTTCGGCGACGGCTTCGAGCTCGGCAAGGGGCGCGGCCTCGTGACGGTGTGGGAATTCACCTTCCGGCGCGACGGCTCGGGCGCCACCTGGCGCGGCCGGGTCGACGCCACGACGGGCCGGGTGATCGAATTCCTCGACACGAACCACTATGCCCAGGCGACCGGCGGCGCGAAGTTCCTCGGCGTCTCCTCCAATGTGCCGATGCCCTTCACCAACCTCTCGACGGGGGGATTCACGAATTCCGCGGGCGTCTACAACTTCACCGGCGGCACGGTGACTTCGAGCCTCGCCGGCCAGTTTGTCCGCATTTCCGACAACTGCGGCGCGATCTCGCTCACGGCCAACGGCTCGGGCGACTTCGCCTTCGGCACCTCGACCGGGACCGACTGCACCACGCCCGGCGTGGGCGGCACGGGCAACACCCACTCGGCCCGCACCCAGTTCTACCACGTCAACCGCGCCAAGGAGGCCGCGCGCGGCTGGCTGCCGGGAAACACCTGGCTTACGCAGCAGCTCACCGCGAACGTCAACATCAACCAGACCTGCAACGCCTTCTGGAACGGCTCGACGATCAACTTCTACCGCTCGGGCGGCGGCTGCGGCAACACGGGTGAGATCGAGGGCGTCTCCCTCCACGAATACGGCCACGGGCTCGACAGCAACGACGGCAACGGCGGCGCGCCCGACCGCGGCACCGGCGAGACCTACGGCGACTGGACCGCGGCGCTCGCCACCCACGACTCCTGCGTAGGAGCAGGCTTCCTGGGCGGCAACTGCGGCGGCTACGGCGACGCCTGCACCTCCTGCACGGGCGTGCGCGACATCGACTGGGGCAAGCACGCTTCGAACACGCCGCACACGGCGGCCAACTTCATCCAGCCCCGCTGCCCCACGAGCTTCACCTACCGGGGCCCCTGCGGCAGGGAAGGGCACTGCGAGTCCTACGTCTCTTCGGAGGCGCTCTGGGACTTCGTCAACCGCGACCTCCCGAACCCCGGCTCGGGCACGGCCTGGGCGGTCGCGGACCGCCTCTGGTACCTCTCCCGCTCGACGGCCACCGCGGCCTTCGCCTGCTCGTCCTTCGTCACGAACGGCTGCAACACCGGGTCGCTCTGGCGCACGATGCGCGCGGTGGACGACGACGACGGCAACCTCGCGAACGGCACGCCCAACTCGGCCGCGCTGTTCGCCGCCTTCAACCGCCACGGCATCGCCTGCACCACGGACGCCGGGGCGAGCACCAGCTTCCGCGGCTGCACGCAGCCCGCGGTGCCCACGCTTTCGCTCACCCCCGGCAACAACCAGGTCAACGTCTCGTGGACGAATTCGGGCACCGGCGTGGTCTACGACGTCTACAAAAACGAGCGCGGCTGCAACTCCGGCTTCATCAAGACGGCGAACGACGCGACGGGCACCTCGCTCACCGACTCCGGGGTGGCCAACGGCTTCACCTACTACTACCAGGTCCTCGCCCACCCGTCCGGCAACGAGGCCTGCAACTCGGCGCCCAGCCCCTGCATCTCGGTGACTCCCACGGGCGGCGGCTCCTGCACGCCTCCGGCGGCGCCCACGGGCCTGACCGCCACGGCCGCCTCCGCCTCCCAGATCAACCTCGCGTGGAGCCCGGTCGCCGGCGCCACCGAGTACCGGATCTATCGCGCGACCACCTCGGGCGGACCGTACACCCAGGTGGGCACGGCGACCGGCACGACGTTCTCGAACACCGGCCTCTCGTGCAACACGGCCTATCACTACGTCGTCCGCGCCTGGAACGGTTGTGAATCGATCAACTCGGCCCAGGCCTCGGCCACGACCGGCTCGTGCGGCGGCGGCGGCTGCACGGCCTCGACGCTCTACAGCAACGGTTTCGAGACCGGCACCGGCCTCGGGGGCTGGACGAAGGGGAGCTTCACCGCCTTCGGCAGCACCACGAGCTGGCGCGGCATCCAGACCTGCACCGCGAGGGCCGGCACGAAGATCTTCCGCTATGGCGGCGCCGCCTGCACGGACAACTACAGCAACAACAACTTCAACTTCGCCCAGGCCAACGGCACGGCCGGCATTGTGGTCCCGGCCGGAGCCACCAGCACCCGGCTCTCCTTCTGGCACCGCCGCCAGTTCGAGACCGGCTATGACGGCGGCACCGTGGCGCTCTCGGTCGACGGCGTCAACTACGAGTACGTGCCGGCCTCGGCCATCCTTTCCGGCTCCACCTACAACGGCACCATCGCCGCCGACTGCTCGCCGTCGGCGGATGCGACCGGGGCCTCGGTGTTCACCGGCACGTCCAGCTCGTTCACCAACACGACGATCGATCTGGACGCCGCCTGCAACGTGGTCACCGGCGGGACCGGCGGCTGCGCCGGGCGGACGCTCCGGATCGCCTTCACCTCGATCACCGACTGCTCGGTGACCGGGGACGGCTGGTTCCTGGACGACGTGGCCGTCACGGCCTGCGTCCCATAGGGCGCCAGAGAAAACCGGAAATTTATTTCTGATGAGATGGGCGCCCCCTCGGGGGCGCCATTTTTTTTTGCGAAGCGGCTCGCATTTCGGGTTGAGGAGCACCATTAGCTGTGAGGAGGAGAGTTCCACAACCTGACCGGTGATGTTCCGTCCGAAGCGCTCGCTTCGGCGTCCGTTCTATCCCATTCCCCTACCACCTTTGGAGGAAAGCAGAGTAATGCGAAAGCTCGTTCTGTTGTTGCTGTTGCTGTCCCTCATCCCGGCGGCCGTGCACGCGGCGCCCCCCCAGGGCTGGCCCACCGTGGACCAGCAGATCGAAAAGGACAAGGTCTCCCGTGGCAGCGAGCTCGAGAAGTTCGTCCGGAAGAACCAGGAATTCGACCTTCTGCGGCCGGAAGAGGCTTACGACAACATCCGGGTCCCGATCTGGCTGCGCGTCCACTGGCGCAAGACGCACCCCGGGGTCGAGTACTCCTCGACCGATCCGACCGGCGGCTACCCGCTCGTGCTCAAGGAGATCTACGAGTGGATGGTCACCCACCAGGACCTGAAGCCGGGCAACCCCACCCATGGGAAGGACGGCAAGGCGCTCCCGCCCGACTATGGCAAGTCCCTGGAGTCGTCCTTCGAGAAGGCCTCGGTCGGCACCAACGCGCGGATCTCCGGCGCGGCGACCAACCCGAGGAGCGAATCCGACATCCGGGTCAACTACTGGGACCCGACGAAGATCATCTCCGGCTCGAACAACATTGGCGGCAACGGCCAGCAGGCGATGTTCTTCTCCACCAACACCGGCGGCACCTGGGGCCAGACCTTCCTGCCGCTCGCAACCGGTGACGCCTTCCACTCCGATCCCACCGTCGACTGGTTCTCGAACGGCACCGCGATCGCGACCGCGATCGGCATCAACTCCTCGGCCACCCAGCTCCGGATGCGCTCCTACCTCTCGACCAACAACGGCGCCACCTGGACGCTCGACGGCACCTTCTCCGGCAGCCAGACCAACGCCGACAAGCAGATCGTCTGGGTCGACCACAGCAACACCTCGGCCTTCAAGGACAACGTCTACGCCTGCTGGCACAACGGCCTGCCGCAGTTCGTGAACCGCCGCGCCGGCTCGGGCGGCACCTGGGGCACCCCGCTCCAGATCAGCGGCGCGGAGACGACCGGCACCGCCATCGGCTGCGACGTCAAGACCAACAGCTCGGGCGACGTCTTCGTGTTCTGGCCCGCCACCGGCAACCGCCGCATCCTGATGGCCAAGTCCACCAACGGCGGCGTCTCCTATGGCACGCCGGTCATCGTCACCACGGCCTTCGACTCGTACGACATCGGCGTGCCGTCGTTCAACAACCGCCGCATCCTGATCTACGCCACGGGCGGCACCTACAAGACCGGGACCAAGGACAACGTCTACGTGGCCTGGGCCGACCTCTCGGGCGACACCGGCTGCACCACGGCCACCAACGAGCCGGGCTCGAACGCCTCCTCCACCTGCAAGACGAGGATCTGGTTCTCCCGCTCGACCAACGGCGGCACCACCTGGTCGACCCCGGTCAAGATCAACAACCAGGCGGGCCTCAATGATCAGTACAACCCGTGGATGGTGGTCGACGAGACGAACGGCCAGCTCGCGATCATCTATTACGACACGGTGGGTGACGCGACCCGCAAGAAGACCCACGTCTACTATCAGGCTTCGTTCGACGACGGCTCCTCCTGGAGCACCCCGCTCCAGGTGACCACGGCCCAGACCGACGAGACGATCGCCGGCGCCGACCTGGGCAACCAGTACGGCGACTACAACAGCCTGTCCGGCATCGCCGGCACGTTCTTCGGCTCCTGGACCGACCGCCGGAGCGGCGGCAAGGAAGAGATCTGGACCGCGGCCATCCAGGAGGGCGGCACGCCCTGCACGCCGCCCGCGGCTCCCACGGGCGTCTCCGCCACGGCTTCCGGCGCCAACCAGATCAACCTTTCGTGGAGCGCGGTTTCCGGCGCCACCGAGTACCGGATCTTCCGCGCGACCACCTCGGGCGGACCCTACACGCAGGTGGGCACGTCGGCCACCACGTCCTTCTCGGACACCGGCCTCACCTGCAATACGACGTACTACTATGTGATCCGCGCCTTCGTCGGCTGCGAGTCCGTCAACTCGGCGCAGGTCCAGGCGACGACCGCCTCCTGCCCGGTCTGCACCACGCAGACGCTTTACTCCGCCGGCTTCGAGACCCCGGCGACCGGCCTCGCCGGTTTCACGACCGGCACCTTCCTGACCGGCGGCAGCACGGTCGACTGGCGCGGCGTCCAGACCTGCACCGCGAAGACGGGAACGAAGATCTTCCGCTTCGGCGGCAGCAACTGCACGGCCAACTACGGCAGCGGCCGCTTCTCCTTCGCGCAGCCGAACGGCGCTTCCGGCATCGCGGTCCCGGCCGGCTCCTCCACCACGCGGCTGTCCTTCTGGCACCGCCGGCGGTACGAGTCCGGCTACGACGGCGGCACGGTCACCGTCTCCGTGAACGGCACGAACTACTTCTTCGTCCCGGGCACGGCGATCCTCTCCGGCACCTACAACGGCACGACCAGCGCGTCCTGCCCGCCCGCGGGCGGCGGCGGCGTCCCGGTGTTCACCGGCGTGTCGACCTCGTTCACCAACACGGTGGTGGATTTGGACGCGGCCTGCAACCTGGCGACCGGCGGCACCGGCGGCTGCGCCGGCCAGTCCGTCCGCGTCGGCTTCACGTCGATCACCGACTGCTCGGTGACGGACGACGGCTGGTTCCTGGACGACGTGGCCGTCACGGCCTGCGTGCCGTAAAAGAGTCTTCTCTCATCACGGCCCGTCCGGATCCGTCCGGCGGGCCGTCTTTTTTTAGAAGCCTTTTTTACAGAAGCTCCGAGAGGAGCGCGAGCGTCCGCGCGAGGTCGGGGGCCTCCCCGAGGACCGGCAGGAGAGGGTCTTCCTTCATCTTCCGTAAACGTTTCGGAACGCTCTTGAGATCGAATTTCCGCACGTCGAGCCGCGGGCCCACCTCGCTCCAGGCAAGCGGCGTCGAGACCGTCGCTCCGGGGCGCGGACGGACGGTGTAGGGCGCGGCCAGGAGCTTGCCCCGGCCGTTCTGGAGGGCGTCGACGTAGACCTTGCCGCGGCGCTTGGGAATCGACCTCTGGGTCGTCGCGATCGCGGGCAGGCGCGCCACGATCACCTGCGCCAGAAGCTCCGCCAACTGCCGCACCGGATCGTGCGGGAGCCGCGCTCCCATCGGCAGCAGGACGTGAAGCCCGCTCCCGCCGCTCGTCTTGATGAAGCACGGCACCTCGATCTCGTCGCACAGCTCGCGGATGGCCAGAGCGATCGTGACGACGTCTTTGAAGGGGGCTGTTTTGGGATCGAGGTCCAGGATGCACCAGTCCGGCCGCTCGAGGCTTTCTACCCGGCTCGCCCAGACGTGGAAAGGGATCGCGCCCAGGTTCACGAGGTAGAGGAGCGAAGCTTCGTCGTCGCA